>NZ_CAKJTL010000174.1:0-23538 GCF_917627385.1 Protofrankia sp. CiT1 | reverse complement strand
GGGCGCTCTTATGGTCGCGGTCAGGAAACCGTCCATGTGTCGCCGCTGCTCAGCAGTGCCATCAGGTCGCCGTCACCCTGGCGGGTACGAGCCTCGGCGATCTGGGTGTTCAGCTGCTCGTCGTAGGTGGGAGTGTCGACGTCCCGGAAGACCCCGATGGGGGTGACGCCAGCCGAGCCGCCGGTGAGCCGTGACAGCGCGAACGCCTGGCTTGGTTCGGCGGCCCGCGCGTTGTGAACGAGTACATCCTCGTCGGTCGCGGCGCAGATCTCCAGGTCGCCCGAGGCGCTCCGGCGGATGCCCTTGTCGAGGTCCGCACCGAAGATCATGGGCTTGTCGTGGACGAGGCGCAGCGTCGCGTCATCCTTGGATGACCGGTCCTTGAGGGCGTCGAAGGCCCCGTCGTTGAAGATGTTGCAGTTCTGGAAGATCTCTACGAAGGCAGAGCCGGGGTGGGCCGCGGCTGCCCGCAGAACGGAGGTCAGGTGCGCCCGGTCGGAGTCGATTGACCGTGCGACAAAGGACGCCTCGGCCCCCAGCACGAGCGAGATCGCGTTGTAGGGGCGGTCCAGCGAGCCGAACGGGGTAGATTTTGTGATTTTCCCCACTTCGGAGGTGGGGGAGTACTGCCCTTTGGTCAGTCCGTAGATCCGATTGTTGAACATCAGAATTTTGATGTTCACGTTACGCCGCAAAGCGTGAAGCAGGTGGTTGCCACCAATGGACAGCGCGTCACCGTCGCCGGTGACAACCCACACCGACAGGTCGGGCCGGGAGACCGCCAGACCTGTCGCGATGGCCGGTGCCCGGCCATGGATGGAGTGCATCCCATAGGTCTGCAGGTAGTAGGGGAAACGGGAGGAACAGCCGATACCCGAGATGAAAGCGATGTTCTCCCGGGCTATCCCGAGTTCGGGCAGGAAGCCCTGGACGGTGGCCAGGATGGCGTAGTCCCCGCAGCCGGGGCACCAGCGGACCTCCTGGTCGGAGGTGAAGTCCTTACGGGTCTGCGGCCGGTCAGTGACCGGGATGAGATCGAGTAGTCGGTTGCTGATGCCGGCGTGGTTCGTCGTGACGGTCACTGGTTGATCACGTCCTCCAAGACGCCCGCCAGTTCGGCGGCCTTGAACGGAAGCCCGCGGACCTGGTTGTAGCCGATGGCGTCGACCAGGAACTCCGCCCGGACCATGGCCCTGAGCTGGCCGAGGTTCATCTCGGGGACCAAGACCTTGTCATAGGCGCGCAGCACCTCACCGGTGTTGTCAGGAAACGGGAAAAGGTGACGCAGGTGTGCCTGGGCGACGTACAGCCCCTTCGCCCGGACACGTCGGCATCCGGCGGCGATAGGTCCGTAGGTCGAGCCCCAGCCGAGAACGAGTACCCGAGCCTGTGCGGACGGGTCATCGACCTCCAGCGGGGCGATGTCGCGGGCGATTCCCTCGATCTTCGCCTGGCGCAGCCGCACCATACGGTCGTGGTTCGCCGGATCGTAGGAGATCCCACCCGAACCATCCGCTTTTTCCAGACCGCCAATGCGGTGCTCCAGCCCGGGAGTCCCGGGAACGGCCCAGGGCCGCGCGAGTGTCTCGCTGTCGCGGAGATATGGCCAGAATTCCAGGCCCTTGTCGCCGCTGTGGTTCGGCTCGGTGGCGAATGACACCGTGAGATCGGGCAGGTCCGCACGGCCGGGCAGCAGCCACGGCTCTGAACCGTTGGCGAGGTATCCGTCCGAGAGCAGGATGACAGGCGTCCGGTACTTCGTCGCCAGCCGTGCCGCCTCGATGGCCGCGTCGAAGCAGTCCGCGGGCGAGCGGGGCGCGATGACCGGCAGCGGCGCCTCGCCGTTGCGGCCGTTCACGGCCATGCCGAGGTCGGCCTGCTCGGTCTTGGTCGGCAGGCCGGTGGATGGCCCGCCGCGCTGGATGTCCACGATGATGAGCGGGAGCTCGAGGGCTACCGCGAGCCCGATGGTCTCGGTCTTCAGGGCCAGGCCGGGCCCGGATGTGGTGGTCACGCCGAGCGACCCGCCGAAGGAGGCCCCGAGCGCGGCCCCGACACCAGCGATCTCGTCCTCGGCCTGGAAGGTCCGTATCCCGAAACGCTTGTGTTTGCTCAGTTCGTGCAGGATGTCGGAGGCGGGGGTGATCGGGTATGAGCCCAGGAACAGCGGCAGCCCGGTGAGCTCGGCGGCGGCGACCAGCCCGTAGGACAACGCCGTGTTGCCGGAGATACGCCGGTACATGCCCGGCTTCATGCGCGCCGGTGCCACTTCGTAGGTGACCGCGAAGGTTTCGGTCGTCTCGCCGTAGTTGTAGCCGGCGCGCAGCGCCGCGACATTCGCGGCGGCGATTTCCGGGCGTTTCGCGAACTTCTTCTCAAGGAATGTTATGACGCCGTCGGTGGGCCGCTGGTAGAGCCAGCTCATGAGACCGAGGGCGAACATGTTCTTCGCTCGCTCGGCTTCCTTTTTGTTGACCGTCCCCGCGCTGCTTTCCAGCGCGTTCACCGCGTCGATGGTCATTGATGACAGGGGTACCCGATGTACCCGGTACTCGTCCAGGCTGCCGTCGCTGAGTGGATCGGACGAGTAGCCGGCTTTTTTCAGGTTCGCGCCGGTGAACGCGTCGGTGTTGACAACGAGGTCGGCGCCGTTGGGCAGGTCCTTCAGGTTGGATTTCAACGCCGCCGGGTTCATGGCCACCAGCATGTTCGGGGCATCACCGGGCGTGAGAATGTCGTGGTCTGAGAAGTGGAGCTGAAATCCGGATACCCCGGCCGGGGTACCTGCTGGCGCACGGATCTCCGCGGGAAAGTCCGGAAGGGTGGACAAGTCGTTACCGAACGCCGCGGTCTCGCTGGTGAACTGCTCTCCAGTGAGCTGCATCCCATCACCTGAGTCACCGGCGAAGCGGATGACGACCCGGTCGAGTCGATGGATTTGACGGTCCCTGACCTGGCCTGACACGTTGTGTGACCTCCTCGGCTACCTCTCGAGCGTACCGGTAGGACTATTGGGCCGGGCGTAACGTCCCGACGGAGTCAGCTGAGTGTGACGACTGTGACACAGCCTGATCCAAGCTTGTTGGCGGTCCCACAGCGGGCGGGTTTGCGGATTGACCGGGTCGGAAAGCCGACTGCTGGGAACATTGCCCGGTGGCCGGTGGCACGGGTTCCGTTGATATGGGTTTGATATGGCTTCCGCGGGTGGGCGCACAGGTGAGACGGTGACGGTGGCGCAGGCACTGCGGATCGGGATCGTGGGCGTCGGGCGCGTGGGGAGCGCGTGGGGAACGGCCCTGGCCGCTGCCGGCTATCCGGTCGTTGCGGTGCACGCCCGGTCCGCGGCGGGCTTGGCGCGGGCTCGGGCCGGTTTCCCCGCGGCATTGCCCGGGACAGCGGCCGAGGTGACTGATGCATCGGATGTGATATTTATCACGGTTTCCGATGACGCGATCCCGGATGTTCTGGCGGGCATCGTGCACGCTGGTGCACTGCGGAGCGGGCAGATTGTCGCACATATGAGCGGACGGTACGGAGTGGGCATATTGCAGTCCGCTTACGACCGTGGAGCGTTGCGAGCGGCGATGCATCCCATTATGACCGTGAGCGGGACCGCCGCGGACGCGAACCTGTTGGCCGGGGCTTCGTTCGGGGTGACGGCGGACCCGGCCGCCGAGCCGGTCGCGCATGGGCTTGTGACAGCTGTCGGCGGTCGGGTCGTTTCCGTCCCCGAGCAGGCACGGACGGCTTATCACGCCGCTGTCGTCCTCGGGTCCAACTATCTGGCGACGCTGGTCACGGCCACGCTGACGCTGCTGGACGAGCTCGGCGTCCGCGAAGGCGCCGACGCGGTCGCCCCGCTGTTGCGACAATCGCTGGAAAAGGCCCTCGAGCGCGGCCCGGCTGGGCTGACCGGGCCGATCCGGCGCGGAGACACCGGTACGGTGCGGGCGCACCTGGATGCGCTCGGCACGCTCGACCCGGCGGCGGCGGCGGCCTACGTCGCGCTGGCGGCTCTCACTCTGAGCCAGCTTGAACAGGCGGGTCTTGTCGACCACGAGCGCGGCGAAGCTGTCCGGCAGGTGCTGCTTGCCTCGGCCGTGCGTACCGTCCCATAGGCCGAAGGCCACGCGATGGGCATCAATGTGATGATCATCACATGCAAGGATGGCCTGGCGTGCTCGCCGGATGAACCGGGCACTTCATGGCATGTCACCCAAGCGGCGCATCGCGCGAGCACCCGCGGAGGGGAACGGTTCCGGTTGATCCGGGCGTTGACTCTGGTGCAACCTTCGAGATGACAGGAAACCCGACCGCCATGTCCCACCGCTACCTCAACGGGCTCAAGACCGCCATTTTGCTGGGCGTACTGTCCGCGGTGATTCTTTTTGTCGGTTCCCTGTTCGGGAGCCGCGGTCTGACAATCGCGTTCATCTTCGCCCTGGGGGTCAATGGATTCTCGTATTTCTTCTCGGCCAAGCTTGCCCTGCGTGCGATGCGGGCCTATCCGGTGAGCCAGGTCGAGCAGCCACGCATGTACGCGATCGTTCAGGAGCTCGCGACCAGGGCGCGGATGCCGATGCCGCGGCTCTACATCAGCCCGACCGCGGCACCGAACGCGTTCGCGACCGGCCGCAACCCACGTAACGCGGCGGTCTGCTGCACCGCTGGCATTCTGGAGATCATGGATGATCGCGAGCTGCGTGGCGTCCTCGGTCATGAACTCAGCCACGTCTACAACCGGGATATTCTTATCGCCTCCGTTGCCGGTGCGCTTGCGAGCGTTATTGTCTACCTGGCGCAGTTCGCGCAGTTTGCGGCGATCTTTGGTTTTGGCCGGAGCGAGGACGATGACGGTCCGGGCATTCTGGAGATCATGCTTCTCGTTCTGTTGGGCCCGATCGCGGCGACGATCATTCAACTTGCCATCAGCAGGGCGCGGGAGTACGAAGCGGATTCCGCTGGCGCGATGTTGACCGGCGATCCGCTCGGTCTCGCGACGGCGCTGCGCAAACTCGAGGCAGGCACGGCCGTCCGGCCTCTTCCGCAGAGTTCACAGTTGGCGCCCGTGTCGTCACTCATGATTGCGAACCCGTTCCGGGGGGGCGGGGTTGTCCAGCTGTTCAGTACGCATCCATCGATGGACCGCCGGATCGAGCGGCTGGAGGAGATGGCCCGGATGGACCCCTACCGTTGAATCTTCGGCGGAAAGTCGTATTCTGAAAAGGCTAAGAGCGCCCGGCGATAGTGATGTGGATCAAGGAGTGGAGTTGGGTGCGTGTATCGCGAGGCGACGGAGGGAGTCACCGGAGGTGGTGGGTGACGACCAACGAGCCGGGTACCCGTGCATCGCGCGGCGTATGGGCGGGCAGCGATGACGCGAGCCGCGCGCCCCAACCTCGTGACGCCGTCCCCTGTTACCGGTTGCTCTAAACCCTGACCTGCGGCGAGGCAAACCCCCCAGGCCTCGCCGTGCAGCGCCCCGCCCGAAACCCCCCATCGGGCGGGGCGCACCTTTTCTGCCTGTTATGTCGCGAGGGCCGCCTGGCTCGAGCTGCGCCGCATGGCGGCCCAGCTCGGCGGGGCCCGCGCATGCGGGTCCGTCCGTTATCGGTAGTTGACGAACTGGAGCGGCAGCCCGAAGTCGGTTTCCTTGAGTATCTGGATGACGCGCTGGAGGTCGTCCCGCTTCTTGCCGATGACCCGGAGCTGGTCTCCCTGAATCTGGGCCTGCACGCCCCTCGGGGCGTCAGCCCGGATTTTTTTCGAGATCGCTTTGGCCTTGTCGTCGGCAATGCCCTGTTGCACGGTCACCACCAGCCGGTACTCCTTGCCGGACTGGGTGGGCTCGTCATGCTGCAGGGCCTTGAGCGAGATGCCGCGCTTGACCCACTTCTCCTGCAGGACGTCCAGGGTCGCCTTCACCCGTTCCTCGGTGCTCGCGGTGAGCAGGATGGACTCGCCGGACCAGGTTGCCGACGCCCCGGTGTCACGGAAGTCGAAGCGGGTCCCCACCTCCTTGGCGGTCTGGTTGACGGCGTTGTCGATCTCCTGGCGGTCGACCTTGCTCACGATGTCGAACGACGGGTCCGCCACGGTGAAGCGCCTCCTTCCCATCTTCTCCATTGCCTGCGCATACGGCATCGGATCTTCGCCCGGCGGCTCGGTCGCAAGCCGGGCCCGGTGCCTGATCCCGAGTCTGCCCGGATCCGCCCGTCCCGGCACAGCCGTCGCCCATGTCCACGGGCCAGGCCGGGTAGTGAAAGTACCCGGAAACGAGGGACGCGGCGTCGCGGGGCTGGAGCACGCGCCTCGCGTTGCCCGCGCCCCAACCCTGTTCCTTACATCCTGTTCCTTGATCCGGCACCCTCCTGTCGGCCACTCCCAGGGCTGTGGATCATCAACGCGCTGTCCTGATCTCCGAATGATCACGATGCCGTCGGCGTAACCGGGTCGCTGGGACCGGTCGTCGACCACGACCGCCCATCCCGTATGCTGTTCACCAACGGCAGGTTGCCCGAGTGGCCAAAGGGAGCGGTCTGTAAAACCGCCGGCTCAGCCTACGTTGGTTCGAACCCAACACCTGCCACCACCCCGATCCAGCTGCATCGCAGCAGGTCACAGGCCCCGGTTTGATCCCCGGGGCCTTTTCCGTGTTCCTGGCCATGCCCAGACGATCATGACTGACGCCGGTGGTTCGTATCTCCGGCATGCGCGCAGCGGGGTGGAATGCGGGGGCTCCGCCCCCCACACCTCAGGCCTTCACTCCGGAGAGGGGTAAGGGGGCAGGCGAGCGTGCGCCGGTGCGATCCGCTGATCGCTCCGTAAACCTGTCTGATCTATAGAATCCGCAGGCATGGCTGACACTGGCACGCTTGCCGCCCGTGTCCGGGCGATGTCGCAGCTGACCGGTCAGTTCGTGCTGCGTTCCGGGCGGACGAGCAGCGAGTACTTCGACAAGTACCTGTTCGAGGCCGACCCCGGGCTGCTCGCGGACATCGTTGACGCGATGGGCCCGTTGCTGCCCGAAGGCACGGACGTGCTGGCCGGGCTCGAACTCGGTGGTATCCCGCTGGTCACATTGCTGTCCCAGCGGACGGGCATGCCGGCTCGGTTCGTCCGCAAGAAGGCCAAGGAGTACGGCACGTGCCGGGCCGCCGAGGGCGGGGCCGTCGAGGGCCTGCGGGTCGTTCTTGTCGAGGATGTCGTGACCAGCGGCGGTGCCGTGCTGGCCGCGGCCGGGATCCTGCGCGAGCAGGGCGCGATCGTGGAACATGTCCTTTGTGTGATCGACCGCCAGGAGGGCGGGCGGGCCAGCCTCGCCGACATCGGTCTCGACCTGCGTTCGGTTCTCACCCGCGCTGAGCTGAACGCGGCCGCCTGAGGTTCGTCCGCACCAGCGGGGCCTCCCAGTGGCCGTCCGTACCGGCGGAGCCTCGCAACGGCTGAGATTTCCCAACGGCTGGTCCTCCGGCGCCCGAAAGGGGAACCCGGCTGCGGTGACCACACCCGGCGCCGATGTGGTGCGTGGACCGTCTGCCTGGGCCCAGGTTCGGTGCACGCACCGGGGATCAGCGTCAAGGCGACACGTCCGGACCGGATCGGGATGATCCAGTGTATTCGGGGCGATCCGTTCGTGTCCGGGTTCGATCGCTTTCGGGGTATGGGTCGTAGGCGCCGTGCCGCGGTGTGTCGTAACTCGTCAGAGCGTAGATCACGAATACGTCGAGCGCGATGACGACGATCGACCAGAGCGGGAAGATCGCCAGGAAGGCGAGTTGGGCGATCGCGTTCAGGCCGCACATGGCGATGCCCAACCACCGCGCCCACAGCTTGCCGGTGAGGATCGCGGCCGCGGTGCCTATCTGGACGATGCCCATGCACACCAGCAGCCAGCCCCAGAAGTCCAGATCCTGGTAGATGACGGTGTCGTTCGCCGTGATGAGGACGGCGTAGTTCCTGAGCGCGGCGATTCCGTAGATGAGGTTGTGGAAGCCCGCGATAAAGATGATGACCGCTGCGAATATCAGCCATCCCCTGCCGGTGCGCGCGGAGCGTGCCGGTTCCATGTGAATCCTCCCCGGAGCCTGACGAGACGGTGAGCCCCCCTTGGCATGCCCTCGTGTCGCCCAGGACATGCCCGGTTGCCCGACATCCTCGCTCGGGAGCAGCCGCCCGACGGCGCTGGCGGCGCCCAATTGTGCCGTTACGCCGCCGCTGGTCACGTCTGGTGAGCACGGATTTCGTTCCCGGTGGGTGGCACGCCGCGCCTGGTGTGCCTGTCATCCGTCCTGGACGCGCTTTCAGGAGAATTTCAGGAGAGAAACGTGTATTCAGGAGAGAATAGTGGTGACCGTGTTTGAGCTCGCGTCCCAGCGCAGCCAGCCGTGCTGGAAGGCGCTTTCGCGCCCGCCGTCCACCGAGTACTCGTCGCTGATCGGCAGCCCGAGGTCGGAGCCGGCGGAACCGAGGGCCAGGTAGCTGTACAGGATCGCTCCGTGGACCTCGTGCGCGCCGGTGGGACGGGTCCAGTAGATCCGGCCGCCCTGGAACACCGACTGCCGGCTGCCCGCGATCTCAGCGTCCAGCTCGTCGCTGGTGGGCCGTCCCAGCAGGCTGTTGCTGCCGCCCAGGGCGAGGTACCGGGCGCTGATTCCGCCGTGGACCTCGTGGACGCCGGTGGCCACCGACCAGAAGAGCAGGCCCCGCTGGAACTGTTTCCACCGCCCGCCGCCGCCAGCGGGCTCCTCGGCCCGGCTGTTCGCCGCGAGCAGGGAACGCAGGCCAGCATCCGCATTGTAGCGTTTGTCGATTTCGCTGGCCCGCCCGTCAGCGCCGGCTGACAATGATCCGCTGTTACAGCAGAAGACATTCAGGTCGATGTCTCCGGCAATGCCTGGAACATTCCCCGCTGACGTGTACTGCCACATCAACCACTGCTGCCAGCCACCGGGAAGGGCGCCGGGGGACGAGCCTCCGTTGTAGCTGGCGAACCACAGCGGATAGCGAGAGAATGACGTCGTGTTCTTCATGATATCGGTCCAGAATGACCGGTAGGTGTACAGGATGGGAGCACGCCCGGTCCTGGTCTCGATCTCTTCCAGAAAGGCATGTGCCCAGCCCGCGAGCTGGGCGGCGGACAATCCGCCCTGTGCTTCGAGATCGAGGACGGGTGCCAGCTGGCCCGTGGAGCGGGTCGAGCCGGTGACGGCGAGAAAGCGGTCCGCCTGATCGACCGCGGTCGCGATCGGCAGCATGGGCCGTGCGTAGTGGTACATACCGACGACGAGCCCGGCTTGGCGGGCGTGATCGCGGTCAGTGGCGAAGTAGGGGTTGGTATAGCCGCTGCCCTCGGTCGCCTTGATAATGGCAAAGCCGATTCCGGCGGCACGGACCGCGTTCCAGCCGATCTCCGTGCTGCCGGGATGTTGCCAGGACGAGATGTCCACGCCCCGCGGCCAGCTGGCCGGGATGGCCAGCGGCGAGCGGGTTCCCGATGGCGCGCCCTCGTCGGGCGGCGCGACGGTGGTGCCCTCTCCCAGCGGGACATCACCGGGGGAGGCGTAATCCTGGCGGATGCTCTTGGCGGCGTCGCTACTGGCACCAGCGTCGGTGGATATGGCGCCGGGCCGGCCGGCTGACAGCACCGGAAATCCGGTCGTCGATACCGCGGCGCCGCTCGTCCCGGAGCCTTGAGCGCCTGCAACAGTGATAAGTGTCACCAGGGTAGTGGTGGTGATCGTACGTGCGACGGTTCGTTTGGCCCGCTGTTGCCGGGCTGGCCGGCATTGGCCCGGATCGTGGTCGTGGTCGTGGTAAGCGGTGTGCGGTGTCCCGTGCATGGGGCCCCCTGGCAGATGGGTGGACTGGCCGATGGGTGATCCCGGGTGACAGCTTCGCTCGGCCGACAACTACGCTAAGCGACTCTCTGGTTGCTTAGAGATATATCGATGGGCGTGGGCGGACTTTGTCGCTACCGATAGTCCACCCTTGTCTTAATTAGATGAAATTTCATGACATTATGCGATAATCGAAATTTTGATCTTGTCAAGATTCGATGAAGATCCGTTTAGGGTTGATCGCCGCGGCTAGCTGCCACCTCCGCCGCCGCCGCATCCGCCGCGACCAGAGCCTGTGCTCATGGCGGGGGTGCCGTCCGTGGTGTCGTTCTGTCGTGTAGCCTTAGGCGTACGCACACGCCCCTTTAGCTCAGTCGGCAGAGCATCTCCATGGTAAGGAGAAGGTCTACGGTTCGATTCCGTAAAGGGGCTCCGTGGTGGCGGTCGGTAGCCGGTTAATCGGTGCCCGGCCATTGCCCCGTTGGCTGGAATGACTGCCAACGGGGTTGAGCCATCAAGGCGGTGTAGCTCAGCCAGGCAGAGCAAGCGGCTCATAATCGCTGTGTCGCCGGTTCAAATCCGGCCACCGCTACAGGCCGGGTCGCGACCCGCCGAGGGCGACGTCTGGTCGTTCCACATGTCTATAAGTTCTGGTTCGTTCTTGTCCGACCTGCAGGAAGAGGCACAGCACCGTGGCCGCCACCGATGTCCGTCCAAAGATCACAATGGCGTGTCAGGTGTGCAAGCACCGTAACTACATCACACGCAAGAACCGCCGCAACGACCCCGATCGTCTCGAGCTGCGCAAGTTCTGCCCGAACTGCAGGCAGCACACCGACCACCGCGAGACTCGCTGACCCGCGCTGCTCCTCGTGTCGCCCCTCGCGGGTGCGCGGGGCCGCTTCGCTGTGTCGCGTGGCTGTTCGGCGCGGTCGTATGGAAGCATGGCGTTGTGATTTCGTCGGTCCGGTGCCATGGTGTGACCGGCGCCATGGTGAGATCGGAGCATTGCGATGCCGTTGAATCGAGACTTCATCGGGCGCCGATTTGTCGCGGACACACCCTTCCCGGTCGGGCGTGAGCATATCCGGCAGTTTGCCCTCGCGATCCGTGAGGACAGCCCGCTCTGTCATGATCTGGATGCGGCCAAGTCCGCTGGTTATATCGATCTTATTGCGCCGCCCACGTTCCTGACCGCACTCGGTATGTGGCGGTCCGTCGTTCCCCTGCACGATCCCGCGCTCGGCCTCGACTACTCGTTGGTGGTGCACGGTGAGCAGCGCTACTCGTTGCGGCGGCCGGTCGTCGCCGGCGACGAGATCATCGTTTCCGGCATGATCTCCGGCATCCGGAACGCTGGCCGTAACGAGCTAATGATCATCGATTATGAGTTCGCGACGACCGGTGGTGAGCTGCTGGCAACCGCCCGTTCGTCACTGGTCTCCCGTGGAACCGCCGTTGTGGAAAGCGGAACCGCCGGGGTCGAGAACGGCTGAGAGGTTCATGATGTCCGCGACTCTTGGTTACAGCGATGTTGAGGTCGGTACGCTGATCCCCGAACGGGAGTTCCGGATCCGCCGTGAAGATCTTGTCCGTTACTGCGGAGCGTCAGGCGACTTCAATGTGATCCACTGGAACGACCGGGCCGCGACTGATGTGGGCCTGCCCGGAGTCATCGCTCATGGGATGTACACCATGGCCAGCGCGGCGCGGCTTGTCACCGACTGGGCCGGTGATCCCGGGGCGGTTGTCGAGTATGGCGTCCGGTTTTCCTCGTTCGTCCCGGTGCCGGACGACGACGCCGGTGCCGCGCTGGTGGTCAGTGGTGTGGTTGCCAAGAAGCTGGACGACAACCAGGTTGTTGTGAACATCACTGTCCGGTGCGACGGAACCAAGGTGCTGCTGGGTTCGCGCGCCACGGTCCGCCTTTCCTGATCGTTTCATCGTCGCAACAAGCAGTCCGCTTTGCCGCGGCTGGCTGTGGCGTCCCCGGCCGCGGAACTCCCGGCCGCGGAGGTCCCGGCGGCACCACAGCCGACGCTCAGAGCGACCGGTAACAGGGGACGCGGCGTCGCGGGGCCAGGGCACGCACCCCAGCCCCGCTCATTGATCCACACCCCTATTGCCGGGCGCTCTTACTCCGCTACTCCGCCTCGGCCAGCAGGTCGGACATGCGCTGTACGCCGGTGGCCAGATCCTGGTCGCCGAGGGCGTAGGACAACCGGGCGTAGCCGGGTGTCCCAAACGCCTCACCGGGCACGATCGCGACGCCGGCCTCCTCGAGGATGAGCGTGGTCAGGTCCGCTGAGGTCGTCGGGGTGCGTCCTCGCAGCGTGCGGCCAATAACGCCGAGCAGTGACGGGTAGCAGTAGAAGGCGCCCTCGGGCATCGGGCACACCACCCCGGGGGTCGCGGAGAGCATGCGGTGCATAGTCTGGCGCCGCCGGTCGAAGGCAAGACGCATCTGCGCGACCGCGTCCAGCGGGCCCGCCACGGCAGCCAGTGCCGCGGCCTGCGCCACGTTGGAGACGTTGGACGCGGCATGGGACTGCAGATTGATGGCCGCCTTGACGGCATCCGCCGGACCTGCCAGCCAGCCGACCCGCCACCCCGTCATGGCGTAGGTTTTGGCGACGCCGTTGACGACGATGCAGCGGTCGGCGATCTCGGGCACCTCTACCGGCAGGGAAGCGAACCGGGCGTCGCCGTACACCAGATGCTCGTAGATCTCGTCCGCGATCACCCAGATCCCAGCCTGGGCCGCCCAACGCCCGATCGCGCGGACCTCCTCAGGGGTATGTACCGCACCGGTCGGATTGGAGGGTGAGCAGAACACCAAGGCCTTCGTCCGAGGGGTGCGCGCCTTCTCCAGCTGTTCCACCGTGACCCGGTAGCCCTGCTCGGGAGTGGTCACGACATCCACAGCCCGGCCACCGGCAAGGCGGATCGACTCCGGGTAGGTGGTCCAGTAGGGAGCGGGCAGCAGCACTTCGTCGCCGGGGTCGAGGAGTGTTGCGAACGCTATGTAGACGGCCTGCTTGCCACCATTGGTGATGAGTACCTGACTGGCCGCGATATCGAGGCCGGAGTCGCGGCGGGTCTTGTCGGCCACCGCTTCTCTGAGCTCTGGCAGGCCGGCGGCTGGTGTGTACCGGTGCATTTTTGGATCGCTGCATGCCTTCTCGGCAGCGGCGACAACGTGGTCGGGGGTGGGAAAGTCCGGTTCGCCGGCACCAAAGCCGATCACGTCCCGGCCGGCTGCGCGCAGCGCCTTGGCGGTCGAGTCCACGGCAAGTGTCGCCGAAGGGGCGATGCCTCCGACGCGGTGAGAGATCCGGGTCATGACCGTCATGCTGCCACGCATACCAGGTTGGCTGCTCGATCATCGGCGCGGTGCGGCCGGATCCGGCCGGTGTGCCCGATGCATCCGGTCCGGGTGGCGATGCCCCTCGTGACTCTTGGCCCCGCTGGTCACACGATACTGCGCTACAATCGCGCGACCCCTGGCCGGTCGGGCAGCCGCTGTCCAGCAAGTCCCTTTCCGGTTAGCCTGGGATGCGTCCGCGACGTGGAGCTTGATCACTGGTTCGTAGGAGATCATGGATACGTGAGGGTGGGCCGTGTAAGGAGCCGTGTAAGGAGTATGGTGGATGCGCTTAGGCCGTCATCCCCGCGTGTAGCGCCGTAGATGATTTTCATGCCCATGATCTTTGTGATCATGATTGGTCTGAGTGCATCTTGATCGGCGGCTACCAGCACGGTGGTGGTCGTGGTGTAAAGGGGCGTGGCTCAATTGGTAGAGCACCGGTCTCCAAAACCGGCGGTTGCAGGTTCGAGTCCTGTCGCCCCTGCGGTATCCGACGACCAGGTAGGTGGAGTGAGTGGCGACCGACACACGTGACGCGGCACCGAGGGCCGGCCAGCCGACCCGGCCGGCAGCTCGACGCCGTACCACGCCGCTGCGCTTCTACCGAGAGATCGTCGCCGAGCTTCGGAAGGTCATCTACCCAGGTCGAAGCGAACTGATCACTTATGTGGTTGTAGTGCTCATGTTTTGCTCGATCATGGTGGCATTCGTCGCCTCGCTGGACTTCGGTCTCACCAAGGCGGTGTTGGCGATCTTCGGTTGAGGTGGACCGTTTCCGCGGATCCATGTCGCCATAGCGCCCGCACAGCTCACAGAGCACGGTCAAGAGAGAAGGAACGTCCGCGTGTCCCAGTTTCCCGAGCATGTCTCCTCCGAACAGGGAGAGGCCCTCGACGGTCTCGACCCGCTGGCGGCGCTGGTGCGCGACGAGGTGGCAAGCACGGAGGCCGGCGCCTTGCCGCAGGACGGCGAGAGCGGCGACGGTTCCACCGGCGTCGAGACGGAGCCCGGCTATCTTGCCGCGGCTGTCGCGGATGTCGACCAGCCCGCCTTCGACGACGATGACGACGATGACGGCGACATCCGCCAGGCGCTGGAGGACGCGCCTGGCGACTGGTACGTCATTCATTCGTACGCCGGCTATGAGAACAAGGTGAAGACCAACCTCGAGACTCGGATCTCCAGCCTCAACATGGAGGACTACATCTTCCAGATCGAGGTCCCGACCGAGGAGGTTCCGGTCATCAAGAACGGCAAACGGCAGCTGGTGCAGCAGAAGAAGTATCCGGGCTACATCTACGTCCGTATGGACCTCACTGACCAGTCGTGGTCCGCGGTTCGAAACACCCCGGGTGTGACCGGCTTCGTCGGCCTGACCAACAAGCCGTCACCGTTGCGGACAGAGGAGGTTGTTTCCATTCTTGCGCCGCCGGCGCCACCCGAGAAGAAGACCGAGACGGTCCGGGTGCAGGAGTTCGAGGTCGGGGAGTCCGTGACCGTCATGGATGGCCCGTTCGCGACCCTTCCGGCGACCATCAGTGAGATCAACCTCGATGCGCAGCGGCTCAAGGTGCTGGTGTCCATCTTCGGCCGCGAGACGCCGGTCGAACTTCAGTTCAACCAGGTCGCGAAGATCTGATCTGCTCGATGGCCGAAGGCGGCGCGGTTGTCTCCGCTTCCGCTCCACCGGAGGTTCCAACCAGCCAGGCGAACCGGTAGCCGGCCGGCGGCACGGTCGCAGCGTTCTTGGTGCCGACGGAGACCCCAGGAAACCCAGAGAGAAACGACACATGCCTCCCAAGAAGAAGATCGCGGCAATTATCAAGCTCCAGATCAATGCTGGTGTGGCGACACCCGCGCCGCCGGTCGGTCCGGCGCTCGGCCAGCACGGCGTCAACATCATGGAGTTCTGCAAGCAGTACAACGCGGCCACCGAGTCGCAGCGCGGGAACGTCGTTCCGGTCGAGATCACCGTGTATGACGACCGTTCGTTCACCTTTGTCACCAAGACCCCGCCGGCGGCCCGGCTTATCCTCAAGGCCGCTGGGATTGAGAAGGGCAGTGGTGTTCCGCACCGCACCAAGGTGGCGAACCTCACCGCGGAGCAGATCCGTCAGATTGCCCAGACCAAGCTGCCCGACCTCAACGCGACCACGCTGGAAGCCGCCGAGAAGATCATTGCTGGGACGGCGCGGTCGATGGGGATAACCATTCTTGGCTGACGGCTGACAGGGCCGGCCGAGAACGGAACAACTGTGGGAGGGCAGCCCGTCCGGGCTGCCCGCCATGACCACGAGGAGACAGATATGAAGCGCAGCAAAGCCTATCGGGCAGCCGTTGAGAAGATAGCGGCGGATCGTCTGTACACGCCGCTGGAGGCTGTTCATCTCGCCCGGGAGACCTCCACCACCAAGTACGCCGCGACTGTTGAGGTCGCGCTGCGCCTGGGCGTCGATCCGCGCAAGGCTGACCAGATGGTCCGCGGCACGGTGAATCTGCCGCACGGAACCGGCAAATCCCCGCGAGTCGCGGTTTTCGCCGCGGGCGAGAAGGCCGTCGAGGCCGCTGCGGCGGGTGCGGACATCGTCGGCAGCGACGACCTCGTACAGCGCATCCAGGAGGGTTTCCTGGATTTCGACGCCACGGTCGCGACGCCCGACCAGATGGCGAAGGTCGGCCGTATCGCCCGGATCCTGGGGCCACGAGGACTCATGCCGAACCCGAAGACCGGCACGGTGACTCTCGACATCACCAAGGCCGTCCAGGACATCAAGGGCGGAAAGATTAATTTTCGGGTCGACAAGCAGGGCAATCTGCACATCGTGATCGGGAAGACCGCCTTCACCGATGAGCAGTTGATTGAGAACTACAGCGTCGCCCTGGACGAGATCGTCCGGGTGAAGCCGTCCGCCTCCAAAGGCCGTTATCTGAAGAAGATTACTTTTACGACGACGATGGGTCCAGGAATCCCCGTCGACCCCAGCCGTACCCGTAACCTCCTCGAGGACGCGCCGGCCTGACGCCGCCGGCTTGGCGCCTGCTGTCCCGCCGGCCAGGCCGTGTATCATTTCATCCGAACCAAACCGAAGACCGCTGGTCATCGTCCCGTTCCGGGGCGATCGAAGGTCCGGTACGACCGGGCGGCCCGCGCAGGTGAGGGAGCGTTGCCCTGGGGCTGCTGGTTTGCCTGCCATCCCCGGTACTTCCGCCCCGCGCGCCTGCGCCGGGGCGTTTGTCGTTTCTCGGCATCTTTCGGGTGACCGGCCAGACCCCATGAAGGAGCCCGATGGCGAAGCCGGAAAAGGTCGCCGCGGTAACGGAGATCGTTGACTCGTTCCGGGGCGCGTCCGCGGCGGTGCTCACCGAGTACCGCGGACTGACGGTGAGCCAGCTCACCGAACTACGCCGCTCGCTGGGCGAGGACACCGAGTACGCCGTGGTGAAGAACACCCTGACCAGGATTGCCGCCGCGCAGGCGGGTGTCACGGGTCTGGACGAGCTGCTGGTCGGTCCGACCGCTGTCGCGTTCGTCACCGGCGACCCGGTCGAGGCGGCCAAGAGTCTGCGTGACTTCGCTCGCGCCAATCCCGCACTGATCGTCAAGGGCGGGATCGTCGAGGGCAAGCCGATGTCGGCGGATGACATCCGCAAGCTCGCCGATCTCGAGTCCCGCGAGGTGCTGCTCGCCAAGCTCGCCGGCGCGTTGAACGGTTCGCTGGCCAAGGCGGTCGGTCTGTTCGCGGCGCCGCTGTCCCAGGCGGCTCGCCTGGCGGAGGCGTTGCGCGCCAAGCGAGAAGCGGAGAGCCCCGCGGCCGAAGTCCCCGCGCCTGAGGCTTCGACGACCGCCGAGACCGCCGAGACCGCGGCGGTCGAAGCGGTCGAGGCAGAGCCGAGCGCGCAGTAGCGCTGTCCGTCCGCGGCGGCCCCGGGGTGCCGGACGCGCGAGGAAGAACATGGGCGCGTGAGTGGTTGCTCCACTGATCCAGACCACTTAGAGCGCCCGGCAATAGGGCTGTGGATCAAGGAGTGGGGCTGGGGTGCGTGCATCGCGAGGCGTCGGAGGGAGTCACCGGAGGTGTTGGGTGGCGACTGACGACAACGATGCGAGGTGCGTGCCCCAGCCCCGCGACGCCGCGTCCCCTATTGCCGGTCGCTCTTACTCCATAACAGTTCCTGGCACCCGCCACGGGCGGTGTGCCATCACAACGGGAAGGACCGCCACGATGGCGAAGCTGTCGACCGACGAGCTGCTGGACGCGTTCAAGGAAATGACGCTGCTGGAGCTGTCGGAGTTCGTGAAGCAGTTCGAGGACACCTTCGGTGTGACCGCGGCGGCCCCCGTCGCCGTCGCCGTGGCCGGCGGTGCCGGTCCGGCATCCGAGGCGCCGGCCGTGGAGGAGCAGGATGAGTTCGACGTCATCCTCACTGCCGTCGGTGACAAGAAGATCCAGGTCATCAAGGAAGTCCGTGCGTTGACCAGCCTGGGCCTGAAGGAGGCCAAGGACCTCGTCGACGGCGCGCCCAAGCCGGTCCTGGAGAAGGCCAGCAAGGAAGCCGCGGAGAAGGCCAAGGCCGCGCTTGAGGGTGCCGGCGCCACGGTCACCGTCAAGTAGGCATCGGTACGTAGGTACTGATCGGTCGGGCCGCCGTTTCCTGGTTGGCAAGCCGCACGGCGGCGGCCCGGCCCATGCTCGGGCCCTGCGGTGAGGCCTGTTGTCGAGGCTTCACCGTCGCCGGGTAACGTCAGTTCCGGCCGGGCCGTGGTGGTCCGGCCGGCATGGGACCTGGGCCGAGCGCGCGCTGGATGCCGTATTGTCACGGGCGCCGACGCGCGGCTTTCCGGTTGGGGTTGACGACCTCATCCGGGACGGAGTTCCATCATCGGGAAGCGGTGAGACATACCTGTCGAGCAGCCTTGCCAGCAGTGCGGCCGTCGGCTACACTGCTCGTTTGGGCTGCCCTTTCGTCGTGCGCTCGCGGTTCCTTCGGGTACGCGACGGTTCGGTCCCCCGCGTAACCGCGTCCTCTGGCGCGGCCGTCCAGACGTAACGACCGAGGTAATCCGAGCGAAACCGTTGATCGCAACCTGCCACCGAATCGCCGCCGCGTCACCAGCCCGGGATGACCCTCCCACACAGGTGTCCTCCTTCGGAAGATGTCGTGACGGACTACTCGTCGACGCCCGTGTCGCATCTGCCCGCACCGTGGGGCAGCAGCGCGCTCCGTCGGACTACCCCCGCCGACACTCCACACAACCGTAGCGAGACACTGATCACCCGACCACCCTTCGCCGGATTGTTCGAGTAGGCCGAGGGCAACGTGAGAAGAATCATGATCCCGTTGTCGGAGGCCCAAGGACGCACGAGCACCGCCAGCCCGACGATCAGGCCACCGGAAGGACCACCTTGGCCGCCTCGCCTCACTCCTCCCGCATCTCGTTCGCAAAGATCATCGAGCCTCTTGAGGTCCCCGATCTTCTCGCCCTGCAGACCCAGTCCTTTGACTGGCTGATCGGCAATGAGGCGTGGGCGGAACGGGTCCAGGAAGCCATCGACGCCGGTCGTGACGACGTACCCGTCACGTCGGGTCTCGAGGAGGTCTTCGAGGAGATTTCTCCTATCGAGGACTTCTCGGGTTCGATGTCTCTGTCGTTCCGTGATCACCGTTTCGAGCCGCCGAAGTACTCCGTCGAGGAGTGCAAGGACAAGGATATGACGTACTCGGCCCCCATGTTCGTGACGGCCGAGTTCACCAACAACAACACCGGCGAGATCAAGAGCCAGACGGTGTTTATGGGCGATTTTCCGCTTATGACACCAAAGGGAACCTTTGTTATCAATGGGACCGAGCGGGTCGTCGTCAGCCAGCTCGTGCGTTCGCCCGGTGTGTACTTCGAGAAGACCATCGACAAGGTGTCCGACAAGGACCTGTTCTCCTGCAAGGTCATTCCTTCCCGGGGTGCCTGGCTGGAGTTCGAGGTCGACAAGCGGGACACCGTCGGCGTACGTATCGACCGCAAGCGCCGCCAGTCAGTGACCGTTCTGCTCAAGGCGCTCGGCTGGGACGAGGCGCGCATTCTTGAGCGTTTCGGTGACTTCCCGTCGATGCGGGTGACGCTGGAGAAGGACCACACCTCCAGCCAGGACGACGCGCTGCTTGACATCTACCGCAAGCTGCGGCCGGGTGAGCCACCGACCCGCGAGTCGGCCCAGACACTGCTGGAGAACCTCTTCTTCAACCCGAAGCGTTACGACCTGGCGAAGGTCGGTCGCTACAAGGTGAACAAGAAGCTCGGTGTCGACGTCCCGCACGACGTGGGCGTGCTGACCGAGGACGACGTCGTCCGCACGATCGAGTACGTCGTGCAGCTGCATGCGGGTAAGGACCAGTCCTATGACGTGGACGACATCGACCACTTCGGCAACCGCCGGCTGCGTACGGTCGGTGAACTGATCCAGAATCAGGTGCGCCTTGGTCTCGCCCGGATGGAGCGGGTCGTCCGGGAACGGATGACCACTCAGGACGTCGAGGCGATCACTCCTCAGACGCTCATCAACATCCGGCCGGTCGTCGCCTCCATCAAGGAGTTCTTCGGCACCAGCCAGCTGTCCCAGTTCATGGACCAGACCAACCCGCTGGCGGGCCTCACACACAAGCGGCGCCTGTCCGCGCTCGGCCCTGGTGGGCTCTCCCGGGAACGGGCCGGCTTCGAGGTCCGTGACGTCCACCCCAGCCACTACGGCCGGATGTGCCCGATCGAGACGCCGGAAGGCCCGAACATCGGCCTGATCGGTTCGCTGTCGACGTTCGCGCGGGTCAACCCGTTCGGTTTCGTCGAGACGCCCTATCGCAAGGTCGTGGCCGGCCGGGTCACCGATCAGATCGACTACCTCACCGCGGACGAGGAGGACCGGCATGTCATCGCGCAGGCGAACGCGCCGCTGACGGCCGACGGCTCGTTCGCCGAGCACCGTGTCCTGGTGCGCCGCAAGGGCGGTGAGGTCGAGTTCATCCCGCCGGACGAGGTCGACTACATGGACGTCTCGCCGCGCCAGATGGTGTCGGTGGCCACGGCCATGATCCCATTCCTTGAGCACGACGATGCCAACCGCGCCCTGATGGGCTCGAACATGCAGCGCCAGTCCGTCCCGCTGCTGCGCAGCGAGGCACCGCTGGTCGGTACCGGTATGGAGGCCCGCGCGGCCAAGGACGCCGGTGACGTGGTCGTCTGCGCACAGGCCGGTGTGGTCGAGGACCTGTCCGCTGACTACATCACCGTGATGCATGACGACGGCACCCGGCGGACCTACCGGATGGCGAAGTTCCGCCGCTCCAACCAGGGCACGTGCATCAACCAGAAGCCGATCGTCGACGAGGGCGACCGGGTCCTGGCGGGCCAGGTCATCGCGGACGGCCCGTGCACCGACAACGGCGAGATGGCGCTGGGCAAGAACCTCCTGGTGGCGTTCATGCCCTGGGAGGGGCACAACTACGAGGACGCGATCATTCTCTCCCAGCGGCTGGTCCAGGACGACGTACTGTCCTCGATCCACATCGAGGAGCATGAGGTCGACGCCCGGGACACCAAGCTTGGCCCTGAGGAGATCACTCGGGATATCCCGAACGTCGCCGAGGAGGTCCTTGCTGACCTTGACGAGCGCGGGATCATCCGGATCGGCGCCGAGGTCTCGCCCGGTGATGTGCTGGTCGGGAAGGTCACGCCCAAGGGTGAGACCGAGCTGACCCCGGAGGAGCGGCTGCTGCGCGCGATCTTCGGTGAGAAGGCTCGTGAGGTCCGGGACACCTCGCTGAAGGTGCCGCACGGAGAATCCGGCAAGGTCATCGGTGTCCGGGTGTTCTCGCGGGAGGACGGCGACGAGCTTCCACCGGGGGTGAACGAACTCGTCCGCGTGTACGTCGCCCAGAAGCGCAAGATCACAGATGGTGACAAACTCGCTGGCCGCCACGGCAACAAGGGCGTCATTGCGAAGATCCTCCCTGTCGAGGACATGCCGTTCCTGTCCGACGGCACGCCGGTGGACGTCGTGCTGAACCCGCACGGTGTGCCGCGCCGTATGAACATCGGCCAGATCCTGGAGACCCATCTCGGCTGGGTGGCCAAGACCGGCTGGCAGGTCGACGACGGTGACGAGGACTGGAAGGAGCGCCTGCGCGGTATCGGTGCGCATCAGGCGCCGCCTGACACCAACGTGGCGACACCGGTGTTCGACGGCGCCCGGGAGGAGGAGATCACCGGTCTGCTTGCCTCGACGCTGGTGAACCGCGATGGTGACCAGCTGATCGGGTCCAGCGGCAAGGCACGGCTCTTCGACGGCCGGACGGGTGAGCCCTATCCGTACCCGGTGGCGGTCGGCTACATCTACATCCTCAAACTGCTGCATCTGGTCGACGACAAGATTCACGCCCGGTCGACCGGTCCCTACTCGATGATCACCCAGCAGCCACTGGGCGGTAAGGCGCAGTTCGGTGGACAGCGCTTCGGTGAGATGGAGGTGTGGGCGCTTGAGGCGTACGGCGCCGCCTACGCGCTCCAGGAGCTGCTGACCATCAAGTCCGACGACGTCCTCGGCCGCGTCAAGGTCTACGAGGCCATCGTCAAGGGCGAGAACATCCCCGAACCAGGCATTCCGGAGTCCTTCAAGGTCCTTATCAAGGAAATGCAGTCGCTGTGCCTGAACGTGGAGGTTCTGTCCAGCGACGGCGTCTCCATTGAGATGCGTGACACCGATGAGGATGTCTTCCGTGCCGCGGAGGAGCTCGGTATCGATCTGTCCCGGCGGGAGCCGAGCAGCGTTGAGGAGGTCTGACGACTAGTGGGCCGACGGGAGTGCGGTCATGTTCCGCCGCACGCCCGGGGCCCCAGGGAGCCCAGTGGTCGCCGATCGTGAGTGCGAATGGATCTATGGGTGGTCGTGACTCGTGGCCGGTGGCCACGGGCTCACGTCACGGCCGCCGGGTGCTCCGGACGCGCTGATCGTTTCTCGGCGTCCCCGCCGACCTTGGAATAACTGACGGCAGAAGCCCCCCGTCGCCGCCATTACTCGCAATGCCCGCCGGCGATGGGGGCAGCCAGACGGCAGAGAGAGAAGACACGTGCTCGACGTCAACTTCTTCGACGAGCTGCGCATCGGCCTCGCCACGGCGGACGACATCCGCCAGTGGTCACACGGTGAGGTCAAGAAGCCGGAGACAATCAACTACCGCACCCTGAAGCCGGAAAAGGACGGGCTTTTCTGCGAGAAAATCTTCGGTCCGACCCGGGACTGGGAGTGCTACTGCGGCAAGTACAAGCGCGTTCGCTTCAAGGGCATCATCTGTGAGCGCTGCGGTGTCGAGGTCACTCGCGCGAAGGTGCGCCGTGAGCGGATGGGCCACATCGAGCTGGCCGCGCCGGTCACCCACATCTGGTATTTCAAGGGTGTGCCGAGCCGGCTCGGCTATCTGCTCGACCTCGCGCCGAAAGACCTTGAAAAGGTCATTTATTTCGCCGCTTATATGATCACAAGTGTGGACGTCGAGGCGCGCCACCGCGACCTGCCCACCCTCGAGGCACGGATCTCCGTCGAGAAGCAGCATCTCGAGGACAAGAAGAACGCCGACGTCGAGACGCGGCAGAAGAAGCTTGAGGCGGATCTCGCGCAGCTGGAGGCCGAGGGCGCCAAGGGCGACGCCCGGCGCAAGGTCCGCGAGGCGGCTGAGCGCGAGATGCGCCAGATCCGTGACCGCGTCCAGCGGAAGATCGACGATCTGGGCCGGGTGTTCGACCGCTTCAAGGGCATGAAAGTTCAGGATCTTGAGCCTGATGAGCTGCTCTACCGTGAGCTGCGGGACCGCTTCGGACAGTACTTCGAAGGCGGTATGGGAGCCGAGGCGCTACAGCGCCGGCTCGTTGACTTCGACCTGGCCGCGGAGGCCGAGTCACTGCGGGAGACCATCCGCAGCGGCAAGGGCCAGAAGAAGGCCCGGGCGCTGAAGCGTCTCAAGGTGGTCTCGGCGTTCCTGAACACCCGCAACTCCCCGAATGGGATGGTGCTCGACTGCGTTCCGGTCATTCCGCCGGACCTGCGCCCGATGGTGCAGCTCGACGGTGGTCGGTTCGCCACGTCCGACCTGAACGACCTCTACCGCCGGGTGATCAACCGTAACAACCGGCTCAAGCGGCTGCTCGACCTCGGCGCACCTGAGATCATCGTCAACAACGAGAAGCGGATGCTGCAGGAGGCCGTCGACGCGCTGTTCGACAACGGTCGCCGCGGCCGGCCGGTCACCGGTCCGGGTAACCGCCCGCTCAAGTCGTTGTCGGACATGCTC
>NZ_CAKJTL010000173.1:25527-31823 GCF_917627385.1 Protofrankia sp. CiT1 | reverse complement strand
TGCCGCTGTCCGCGGAGGCGCAGGCCGAGGCGCGCATCCTGATGCTGTCGAGCAACAACATCCTGTCGCCGGCGTCCGGGCGTCCGCTGGCCATGCCGAGCCTCGACATGGTCACCGGGGTGTTCCACCTCAGCCGGATGGCCGAGGGCGGGGTCGGCGAGGGCAGGGCGTTCTCCAGCGTGGCCGAGGCTCAGATGGCCTTTGACGCGCGGGAGATCGAACTGCAGGCGAAGATCAGGGTCCGGCTTCGCGACACCACCCCGCCGCGCGACTGGACGCCGCCAGCGGGCTGGGTCAGCGGTGAGCCGTTCACGCTGGAGACCACCTTCGGTCGTTGCCTGCTCAACCAGGCGCTTCCGGAAGGGTATCCGTTCCTCAACTACATGATGAACAAGAAGGCCCAGGCCGCGATCGTCAACGACCTGGCCGAGCGCTACCCGAAGATCCAGGTGGCGGCGACGCTGGACGCCCTGAAGAGCGCCGGTTTCTACTGGGCCACCCGGTCCGGTGTGACCGTCGCCATCGAGGATGTCGTTGCGCCGCCGAACAAGAAGCAGATCCTCGACGAGTACGAGCAGCGGGCCGAGCGGGTGCAGAAGCAGTTCGACCGGGGCTTCCTGTCCGATGATGAGCGCCGCGGCGAACTCGTCCAGATCTGGAACGAGGCGACGGGCAAGGTCGCCGAGGCGATGGAGGCCAACTTCCCGTTGACCAACCCGGTCGCTGTACTGGTCAACTCCGGAGCCGCCGGAAACATGATGCAGATCCGGCAGCTCGCCGGAATGCGCGGACTGGTCGCCAACCCGAAGGGTGAGATCATCCCGCGTCCGATCAAGGCCAACTTCCGTGAGGGCCTGAGCGTGGTGGAGTACTTCATCTCCACGCACGGCGCTCGTAAGGGTCTAGCCGACACGGCGCTGCGGACCGCTGACTCAGGGTATCTAACCCGGCGTCTGGTTGACGTCAGCCAGGACGTCATCGTCCGCGAGGACGACTGCGGTACCGAGCGTGGCATCGGTACCCGTATCGCCCGCAAGGGAGCGGACGGGCTGCTTGTCCGTGACCGTTACGCCGAGACCGCGGCCTACGCGCGGACACTCGCCTCCGACGCGGTGAACGCCGCCGGCGATGTTGTGGTGCCCGCCGGTACCGACCTCGGCGATGTGGTTATCGGCCAGATCATTGAAGCCGGTATCGAATCGGTGAAGGTGCGCTCCGCGCTCACCTGCGTCGCCCGGATGGGTGTGTGCGCACAGTGTTACGGCCGGTCGCTGGCAACCGGAAAGCTGGTGGACGTCGGTGAGGCCGTGGGTATCGTCGCGGCTCAGTCGATCGGTGAGCCGGGCACCCAGCTGACCATGCGTACCTTCCACAGCGGTGGTGTCGCCACCGGTGATGACATCACCCAGGGCCTACCGCGTGTGGTCGAGCTTTTCGAGGCCCGTTCCCCCAAGGGCAAGGCCCCGATCAGCGAGGTCGCCGGGCGGGTGCGCATCGAGGAGACCGAGAAGACCCTCAAGATTGTTATCGTGCCCGACGACGGCGGCGAGGAGATCGCCTACCCGGTGTCCCGTCGTTCGCGCCTGAAGGTCGAGGAAGGCCAGCACATCGCTGTTGGCCAGAAGATCGTCGACGGCGCGGTCGACCCGCACGAGGTACTGCGCATTCTCGGCCCGCGCCAGGTGCAGTTGCACCTGGTGGACCAGGTGCAGGAGGTCTATCGCTCGCAGGGCGTGTCGATCCACGACAAGCACATAGAGATCATCATCCGCCAGATGCTCAAGCGGGTGAACGTGCTGGAGTCGGGTGAGACCACCCTCCTGCCCGGTGAGCTGGTCGAGCGGGCGCGCTTCGAGGAGGAGAACCGCCGGGTGGTCGAGTCCGGTGGGCAGCCGGCATCGGCCCGTCCGGTTCTCATGGGCATCACCAAGGCGTCACTTGCGACCGAGTCCTGGCTGTCGGCGGCCTCCTTCCAGGAGACGACGCGAGTGCTCACCGACGCCGCGATCAATGCCCGGTCGGACTCGCTGGTCGGCCTGAAGGAGAACGTCATCATCGGCAAGCTCATCCCGGCGGGTACCGGCATCTCCCGATACCGCAACATTCGGGTCGAGCCGACCGAGGAGGCGCGGGCGTCCATGTACTCGGTGGGCGGTAACTATGAGGACGGCGCGACCGTCGAGTACGGCGCGTTCGGTACTGGTAGCGGTCAAGCTGTGCCGTTGGATGATTTTGACTACCGCAGCACAGGGGGCGACTACCGATAGCCCGTCCCGCGGGAGAGCCCTGGGGCCCAGGCCACGCGAAAATGTTCACGATCGCGTGGCCTGGGGCTCCCGCCGGATCGGCGCGAAGCCGGTCTGACAGTTCCAGGCCTGTCTGCCGTGTCTTCACCGGACACGCCACCACGGCTGAGCATCCCCAGGAAACACGGCGCTGCCCGGATACCTCCCTGGAGGTATCCGGGCAGCGCCTTCGGTGTGTCAGCGGTCCGTGCTGAATTCTGGACGCCGCTGGCGAGCCAGGTCAGCCGACGGTCCGGGACATACCGTTGTTGTTCTCCCTCCTGGCTGTCTGCCGCAGCTGGCCGCGGGCCAGCTGCGCGTAGATTCCACCGGTTTTGACCAGCCGGTCGTGCGGGCCGGCCTCCACCACGGTGCCCTTTTCCATCACGTAGATACGGTCCGCGGCGGTGGTCATCGTCATTCGATGGGCCACGAGCAGGCAGCTGCGATCGGCGAGAAGACGTTCGAACGACACCCGAAGCATTTCCTCAGTCAGTGCGTCAAGGTTCGATGTAGCCTCGTCGAGGATGATCGTCCGTGGATTCTGGACCAGGACCCGAGCGATGGCCAGCCGTTGCCGTTCGCCACCCGAGATCTCGTATCCATCGCAGCCGACCGGGGTGTGGATCCCGTCCGGCAGGGAACGGACCACAGTGACGAGACCAGTCGCCTCGAGTGCCGCCCAGAGCTCGTCCGCGGTCGCGGTGGGATTCCCGAAGCGGAGGTTCTCGGCAATGGTACGGCGTTGGATGAATGCTTCCTGGGAGACGAATCCGACCGCGGCTCGCGCCTGCTCGGCGGTGAGTTCAAGGATATCCCGCCCGCCTAGCAGCACTCGCCCGGAAGTGGGCGCCAGGAGCCCGCTCGCGAGGTAACAGAGCGTGGTCTTGCCCGCGCCGCTGAATCCGACGACGGCAACCGTCTCGCCTCTGCGCACGACGATATCCACCGATCGGACCGCCCAGTCGGGCGCGGGTACGTCAGGCGCGTAAGAATAGGAGACGTTCGCCAGGACGAGATCACCGTGCACAGGCGGCCGGGGAATGCCGGCCGGATCTGAAACCGCTGGTTCGGCTTGCGACACGATTTCTTCCGGTGGCCGCGGGCGATCAACTGATGTCAGCGGTCTCACGTTACTGTGGTTCGCCACGCGAGGCCGCTCCAGCGGAATGTCGAGGAAGGCCAGAATGCGGATGAGGGAGGATTCGCCATCAAACAGCTGGGTGCGCAGGTCGGCAAAACCGGCGATTGCGCGAAAGGCCAGGAAGAGCACGCTGAGGAACGCCACGAACGTGCCGGTCGTCATTATCCGCTCCAGCGAGAGCCACGCTCCGAACCCGATCGCGGTCATGGTTGCCAGCACTGCACTGGCCGCGGAGATGAACTGTAGACGGGCGAATACCTGGGCCCGGGTACGGACCGCTGTCGCGATAGCCGCGTCCAGCCGTTCGAACTCCTCCTGACCGGCGCCCTGCGCGCGGAACGCACGCAGGTGCAGCGCGCCAGCCGTCCCAGCCAGCTCTATGACGTGATCGACCAGCCGGGTGTGTCGCTCGGCCTCCACCCGGCTGATTTCCCGGATGCGCGCACGAATCAATCGCAGCAGGACGAGTGGAATCGCACCGATCGCGCCGACCGCGACCGCGAGCCGCCATTCCAGCAGAAAGGCGGTCACACCGGCGGCGAGGAGCTCGACTGCCATTGTCGCGATGGCGGGCAGGCAGACGGCGCCGGCGATCTGTACCTTGGCCGTATCAATGGTGAAGAGCGTGACAATATCCCCGTGCCGTGTCCGCATGAAGCGAGGGAACGGCAGAGCGACCGTGTGCTCGTGCAGGTCGCGGCGGATCTGGAAAGCAAGCCGTTCGCTGAGATAGCCGATCAGTATATGTTGCAGGGTGGCTACGAGGGCGCTGAGCACAAAAGCGCCGAGCATGAGGAAGACAGGGAGAAGTATTCCGCGCGTCTGTAGCTGTAGCAGCCACTCGTCAATGAGGTCGCGGATTGCGAACGGCGCCACGGCCAGTGCCGCCGCGCCGAGCAGGGCGAGCCCGGCGTGTGCTATAGCGGCTTTGTTCTGGTCCCTGATGAAACGTTCGATTCGAACGGCGTCAGGATTGCCGGTAAGCCGGGCGAACAGGCGCCCATACAGCCAGGAGACGATAGCGCATGTCTTCAGCAGCACTGCCGTCAGCGAGGTCCGCTGGTGGCTCGGTTGGCTGAGCCATTCGCTGGTCCCGGCGGACGGCTGGCGAGATGTTGTCATCTTGTGAGCCGTTTGCCTGATGTTTTGTTCGGGGCTTAGTCGTCGCTGCGCTGAGTTTTCGCGCGGGTGCTGACGGGAGGATTGCCGCCGTGGTAGCCGGCAGCCTCGTCGTCAGCGTCATCGGTGTCGTCCGTGTTATCGGTGGCGGCGGTCGCCGCCTCGCGGTCGCCGCCGCCGATTTCCGTCACGGCTGCGCGCACCTCACCGGTACGGATGCTCAGCACTTCCTGGCTGGTGGTGCCGCCGTTTGTCGGGGTACGGGTGACCAGCGATGCGAGGGCCGTCCCGGCAACAGCTTCAGCTGCGCTGAAAACGGAAATCTCCACGTCCTCGGATACCTCGATAATCAACCCGAAAGTGCTTGACGGGGTGATTTCTCGATTATGGTCGAGATGCCGGAGAGAAGTAGGCATGATTCCTCCATCGTAGTCATCCGAACTGACGGTGACAAAATTGAAGTTATCGGGACGTGGATTAGTGGGCAAGGAGTCAACATCATGACTCGGCTCACACCGTTCCTAGTGCCGGAATTAGTCTCGAAGGTGACACGTAGCCGGCGGCCTTGGCCTCGATATCGTTGGTGATTTGCTTGTCAGCACGACGGCTCAACCAATTTTCGCGGGCGCCGGAAAATGTGGCCACGGATTGTGACGCGCGCCGCCGCCAGTCGGCTGGGTGTCCGCCGCATCAACCGCATTGACCGCATTCATCGTCAGCTGGACGTGCTTGGGTAGTGTCTCACTGGTGGCTGGGGGCGAGCGAGGCGGCGGAAGCCGGAAACGGGCGCTGTTCGTGCGGCGGCTGAGTGAAATCCTCGACATGGCGGAGCCCGAGGTTGTCGCGCGGCTGTGTCTCGACCGGCGCACCGGTGTCCGGGTCAACCGGCTGTCACCGCTGGGTGCCGCCGAGGTCCACCGGGCGATCGCCGAGCTCGGACTCACCCTTGACCCGCTCGGCTGGTGTCCCGACGGCTACCTCCTCGGGGGCGAGAAGCGGGTCCTGTCGGCGTCGGAGCTCTTCGCCGGTGGCCATGTCTACATCCAGAACATCTCCAGCCTTGTGCCCGCGCTTGCCCTCGAGCCGGAACCGGGAGAGTCGATCATTGACCTGTGCGCGGCGCCCGGCGGGAAGACGGCGCATATCGCCGCGCTTGTCGGCAACGACGCGAGCCTGTGGGCGAACGACGGCATCAAGCCCCGGCTGGACAAGCTGCGTGCGGTGACGCGGCAGTTCCATGTCCAGCTCGCCGCCGCCACCTGTCACCCCGCCCAGTACGCGGACAAGTTCGTCACCGGCCGGTTCGACCGGGTCCTGCTGGACGCTCAGTGCACCGGAGAGGGCCTGGTCGACCTGCGTGACCCCGCCGCGCTGCGGTACTGGAACGAGGAGCGGGTGAGGAACTACGGCTGGTTGCAGCGCAAGATGCTGGTCGCGGCCTGCCGGCTGCTGCGTCCTGGCGGCATCCTGGTCTACTCGACCTGCACGTTCGGGCCGGAGGAGAACGAAGCTCCGCTGAGCTATCTGTTGCGCCACCATCCCGTTGAGGTGTGCCCGATCGAGGTCGACATCGACGCCTGGGCGCCGGGCGCGTGGCGGCCGGGCCTGCGCCGCTGGCGCTCGGAGGCGTTTGATCCGGCGCTCGCCGGGGCACGACGGATCCTGCCGGGCGGGGAGTTCGAGGGCTTTTTCGTCTGCAAGCTGCGGAAGCTGTCGGACTAAGAGCGCCCGGCAATAGGGGCGTGGAT
>NZ_CAKJTL010000173.1:13654-25444 GCF_917627385.1 Protofrankia sp. CiT1 | reverse complement strand
TGCGTGTCCTGGCCCCGCGACGCCGCGTCCCCTGTTGCCGGGCGCGCTAAGCCGACTGGACTGAGCCGACTGGGCCGGGCCGACTGGGCCGGGCCGACTGGGCCGGGCGCGGTCGCGGCACGGTGACCCCGATTCGACATACCCGTTACCGGTTCTGTAGTCTCGGTTCCTGCGGCGCTGTGCGCTGCAGGTTTGACCTGTGTCTTGCGCCATCCACTGGCGCCGTGGCCCGTCCTGCCGGGCCGGCGGCGACTTCGGACGGCCCGGCTCCACGTCAGGTGGGCGGGCGCACCTCCACGGCAGACCACTCGGGTTACCCGAGGGTTTTTCGAGAGTGAGCGACACGCCCGACCGCGTGGGTCGGACGCAGCCGACATAACAGCAGGTACCGGCAGGACGGAAGAGGAACGGGAGCGGCGTTGCCGACGATCCAGCAGTTGGTCCGCAAGGGCCGGCAGGACAAGGTCGAGAAGACCAAGACCCCGGCACTCAAGGGGAGCCCGCAGCGTCGTGGCGTGTGCACCCGCGTCTACACGACCACGCCCAAGAAGCCCAATTCGGCGCTTCGCAAGGTCGCCCGCGTCCGGCTCCACAGCGGGATGGAGGTCACGGCCTACATCCCCGGGGTGGGGCACAACCTGCAGGAGCACTCGATCGTCCTGGTCCGCGGCGGCCGGGTGAAGGACCTTCCGGGCGTCCGTTACAAGATCGTACGCGGGACGCTGGACACCCAGGGCGTCCGCAACCGCAAGCAGGCGCGCAGCAAGTACGGAGCGAAGAAGGAGAAGGCCTGATGCCACGCAAGGGCCCGGCTCCCAAGCACGCCGTCGTCGTCGATCCGGTCTACGGCTCACCGCTGGTGACAGCGCTGGTCAACAAGGTTCTCCTGAGCGGCAAGAAGTCGCTGGCCGAGCGGATCGTCTACGGCGCGCTCGAGGGTGCCCGGGAGAAGACCGGCAATGACCCCGTGGTCACGCTCAAGCGTGCCCTCGACAACGTCAAGCCGACCCTGGAGGTGCGCAGCCGCCGGGTTGGCGGCGCCACCTACCAGGTGCCGGTCGAGGTGCGCTCGAGCCGGAGCACCACCCTCGCGCTTCGCTGGCTGGTGGGCTACGCCCGGCAGCGGCGTGAGAAGACCATGACCGAGCGCCTCATGAACGAGCTGATCGACGCGAGTAACGGTCTCGGCGCGAGCGTGAAGCGGCGCGAGGACACCCACAAGATGGCGGAGTCCAACAAGGCCTTCGCCCACTACCGCTGGTAACTAACATGTCTGCTGACGTACGTGCCGCGCTGGCTTCGACCCGCAACATCGGGATCATGGCCCACATTGACGCGGGCAAGACCACGACCACCGAGCGGATCCTTTTCTACACCGGCGTCAATTACAAGATCGGTGAAGTCCATGATGGCGGTGCCACCATGGACTGGATGGAGCAGGAGCAGGAGCGGGGGATCACGATCACCTCCGCCGCCACCACCTGTATGTGGCGTGACCACACCATCAACATCATCGATACCCCGGGGCACGTCGACTTCACGGTCGAGGTGGAACGCTCGCTGCGTGTCCTCGACGGCGCCGTCGCGGTCTTCGACGCCGTGGCCGGGGTCGAGCCGCAGAGCGAGACGGTCTGGCGCCAGGCTGACCGCTACAACGTCCCGCGGATCGCGTTCGTCAACAAGATGGACCGGGTCGGCGCTGAGTTCCACCGCTGCGTGGACATGATGGTTGACCGCCTCGCCGCGACACCGGCCGTCATCCAGCTCCCGTGGGGTGTCGAAGCCGACTTCAAAGGTGTCATCGACCTGGTTGCCATGAAGGGCCTGCTCTGGCACACCGAGGACAAGGGCGCCTCCTACGAGACCGTCGACATCCCGCGTGACCACGCCGAGGCCGCGCAGGAGTGGCGGGACAAGCTCGTCGAGACCGTCGCCGAGAACGACGACAGCCTGATGGAGCTGTATCTCGAGGGCGAGGAGCCGAGCGAGGAGCAGCTGCGGGCGGCACTGCGCCGGGCGACCCTGGTCGGCTCGGTGAATCCCGTCCTGTGCGGATCGGCGTTCAAGAACAAGGGCGTGCAGCCGATGCTCGACGCCGTCGTGGACTACCTGCCGAGCCCGCTGGACATCGGTGTCACGATCGGCCACGCGATGGGCCGCGAGGAGAACGAGGTCGCGCGCCGGCCGGACGAGAGCGAGCCCTTCTCCGCGCTCGCCTTCAAGATCATGACCGATCCGTACGTCGGGAAGCTGACCTACATCCGGGTCTACTCGGGACGGCTCACCGCCGGCTCACCGGTGCTGAACTCGACCAAGGACCGCAAGGAGCGGATCGGTCGCATCCTGCAGATGCACGCCAACCACCGCGAGGATCGCGACGGTGTCGGCGCGGGCCAGATCGTCGCGGTGGTCGGCCTGAAGAACACGACCACCGGTGACACGCTCTGCGACCCGAACAGCCCGATCATCCTGGAGTCGATGACCTTCCCGGCCCCGGTCATCAGCGTCGCGATCGAGCCGAAGACCAAAGCCGACCAGCAGAAGCTGGGTACGGCTATCGGCCGCCTCGCCGAGGAGGACCCGACCTTCCAGGTCCGGACCGACGACGAGACCGGTCAGACGATCATTGCGGGCATGGGCGAGCTGCACTTGGACGTACTCGTCGACCGGATGCGCCGCGAGTTCGGTGTCACCGCCAACGTCGGCAAGCCGCAGGTCGCCTACCGCGAGACCATCCGCCGCAAGGTCGAGAAGGTCGACTACACGCACAAGAAGCAGACCGGTGGCTCGGGGCAGTATGCCCGAGTGATCATCGATCTCGAGCCTTCCGGCGGTGACGGCGGTGGTTACGAGTTCGCGAACAAGGTCACCGGTGGCCGCATCCCACGCGAGTACATCCCGTCCGTCGACGCTGGCTGCCAGGAGGCGATGGAGTTCGGTGTCCTCGCCGGCTACCCCCTCGTCGACGTGAAGGTCACCCTGACCGATGGTCAGTACCACGATGTCGACTCGTCCGAGCTCGCTTTCAAGATCGCCGGTTCGATGGCTTTCAAGGAGGCGGCCCGCAAGGCCGACCCGGTTCTGCTCGAGCCGATGATGGCGGTCGAGGTCACCACCCCTGAGGACTACATGGGTGACGTGATTGGCGACCTCAACTCACGGCGTGGGCAGATCCAGGCCATGGACGAGCGGGCCGGCGCGCGCATCGTCAGGGCGACCGTCCCGCTGTCGGAGATGTTCGGTTACGTCGGAGACCTGCGGTCGAAGACATCCGGCCGGGCTTCCTACTCGATGCAGTTCGACTCCTACGCCGAGGTCCCGGCGGGGGTTGCCAAGGAAATCATCGCGAAAGCACGCGGGGAGTGACGGGTGGCCGGGGCGGGGCCTAACCAGCGCCGCACCAGGCCCGACACGACCACGATCATTAGCACGGCACGACACCACCCGTCCTTGGAGGGACACCCGTGGCGAAGCAGAAGTTCGAGCGGAACAAGCCGCATGTCAACATCGGTACCATCGGTCACATCGACCATGGCAAGACCACGCTGACCGCGGCCATTACCAAGGTCCTGCACGACGCACACCCCGAGCTGAACCCCTTCACGCCGTTCGACCAGATCGACAAGGCGCCGGAGGAGAAGGCCCGCGGCATCACGATCTCGATCGCCCACGTCGAGTACCAGACCGACAACCGGCACTACGCCCACGTTGACTGCCCCGGTCACGCCGACTACATCAAAAACATGATCACGGGTGCCGCCCAGATGGACGGCGCGATCCTGGTCGTGTCGGCCACCGACGGCCCGATGCCGCAGACCAGGGAGCACGTGCTGCTCGCTCGCCAGGTCGGCGTGCCTTACATCGTCGTGGCGTTGAACAAGGCCGACATGGTCGACGACGAGGAGATCCTCGAGCTCGTCGAGCTCGAGGTGCGTGAGCTGCTGAGCTTGTACGAGTTCCCGGGTGACGACGTGCCGGTGGTTCGCGTCTCGGCGCTCAAGGCGCTTGAGGGCGACAAGGAGTGGGGCGCGAAGCTGCTGGAACTCATGCAGGCTGTCGACGACTCCATCCCGGAGCCCGAGCGCGACATCGACAAGCCCTTCCTCATGCCGATCGAGGACGTCTTCACGATCACCGGTCGTGGCACCGTTGTCACCGGTCGGGTGGAGCGAGGCGTTGTCAAGGTCAGTGAGACCGTCGAGATCGTCGGTATCCGACCGGATGTCACCACGACGACCGTCACCGGTGTCGAGATGTTCCGCAAGCTGCTCGACGAGGGGCGTGCCGGTGACAACGTCGGTCTGCTCCTGCGTGGGGTGAAGCGCGAGGACGTCGAGCGCGGCCAGGTCGTTGTCAAGCCGAAATCGATCATGCCGCACACCAACTTCGAGGCGCAGGTCTACATCCTCAGCAAGGACGAGGGTGGCCGCCACACGCCGTTCTTCAACAACTACCGTCCGCAGTTCTACTTCCGGACCACGGACGTGACCGGTGTCGTGACCCTTCCTGAGGGCACCGAAATGGTCATGCCGGGCGACAACACCGAGATGACGGTCGAGCTCATCCAGCCGATCGCCATGGAGGAGGGCCTGCGGTTCGCCATCCGTGAGGGTGGCCGGACCGTTGGCGCCGGTCGCGTCACCAAGATCCTCAAGTAGTCGCCGCGAGCGGCGGGCCGCGGGCCCTGTGGGGCCTTTCCGCCCGCCGCTCGCGCGGTGCACAGACTTGTCAACAAGCGGTACATCCGGCGGCAGCTCCGGCCAGGAACGGACCCTGCAGGGCCAGCGAGCCGGACGAGACAGACAGGACAGGCGAAGCCCACCATGGCGGCACAGAAGATCCGCATCCGGCTCAAGGCCTACGACCACGAGATCATCGATAGTTCGGCGCGAAAGATCGTCGAGACGGTGACGCGGACTGGTGCGCAGGTCGCGGGACCGGTGCCGCTGCCGACGGAGAAGAACGTCTACTGCGTGATCCGGTCGCCGCACAAGTACAAGGACAGCCGTGAGCACTTTGAGATGCGCACGCACAAGCGGCTGATCGACATTCTTGACCCGACGCCGAAGACGGTCGACTCGCTGATGCGCCTCGACCTGCCAGCGGGTGTCGATATCGAGATCAAGCTTTAAAGGGGCCGGCGCAGTCATGCTCAATCGCAACTACAGGGGCCTGCTGGGCACCAAGCTCGGGATGACCCAGGTATGGGACGCCAACAACCGCATCGTCCCGGTCACGGTGATTAAGGCCGGTCCGAACGTGGTGACGCAGATCAGGACTCCCGATTCGGACGGCTATTCGGCGGTCCAGCTCGGTTACGGTGAAGTCGACCCCCGTCGGGTGACCCAGCCGCTGCGCGGTCACTTCGCGCGCGCCGGGGTGCCTCCCCGGCGCCATCTGGTCGAGCTGCGCACGGCGGACGCCGCCAGGTACCGGCCCGGCCAGGAACTGACCGGAGCGGTCTTCGCCGCGGGCGCGGTGGTGGACGTAACGGGAACATCCAAGGGCAAGGGCTTCGCCGGTGTGATGAAGCGGCACGGCTTCAAGGGCCTTGGCGCCGGCCACGGAGTCGAGCGCAAGCACCGTTCACCGGGCTCGGTCGGCGGCTGCGCCACTCCCGGCCGGGTCTTCAAGGGCCTGCGCATGGCTGGGCGGATGGGGCATGAGCGCGTCACCGTTGCGGGCCTGACCGTCCACGCGGTCGACACCGAACGTGGTTTTTTGTTGATCAAAGGTGCGGTGCCCGGCCCTGACGGGGGCTTGGTGCTCGTCCGCAGCGCGGCGAAACGTCCCGCACCCGCTGACTTCGAGCCCGCCGCCGAGACGCCTGTCACGAGCGGCGACGCTGTGACGTCCAGTGAGGAGGTATCGGCATGAGCGCAGCGACGACGTCAGCGCGCGCCCGGTCGCGGACTTCCGCGGCTGCCGCCGCCGTGCCCGAGACCCGCACGATCGTTGTCCACGCTCCCACCGGTGGTGAGGTCGGCAGCGCACAACTGCCCGGGGCGGTGTTCGACGTCGCGCTGAACGTCCCGCTCATCCACCAGGTGGTGGTGGCGCAGCTCGCCGCGGCGCGCCAGGGCACCCACTCCACGCTGACCCGCGGCGAGGTCCGCGGTGGTGGGCGTAAGCCCTACCGGCAGAAGGGCACCGGCCGGGCCCGGCAGGGCTCGCTGCGCGCCCCGCAGTTCACCGGCGGTGGCATCGTTCACGGCCCCAAGCCCCGCTCCTACGACCAGCGGACGCCCAAGAAGATGAAGGCCGCCGCGCTGCGTGGGGCCCTGTCCGACCGGGCGCGCAACAACCGGATCCACGTTGTGTCCTCGCTGGTTGCCGGTGCGACCCCGTCGACAAAGGCCGCGCTCACGGCGCTTCGGACGATCGCTGATACCCGCCGGGTGCTGGTGGTGGCGGCCCGGGACGACGAGCTCACCTGGAAGAGCCTGCGCAACGTCCCCGCTGTGCACCTGCTTGATCCCGGCCAGCTCAACACCTACGACGTGCTCGTCAGCGACGATGTGGTGTTCACCGAGGGCGCTCTGGCTGCCTTCCTGGCCCGGTCACAGGTGCTGGCGGCACAGGATGGGTCCTTCGTCCCGGCTGGCGATGCGGAGCCGCTGGGCACCCAGGAGTCGCGGGCCCGGTCCGACGATGGCGCGGAAGCCGAGGAGGAAGCCAAGTGATCGCCGATCCGCGTGACGTGATCATCAAGCCGGTCGTCTCCGAGAAGAGCTACGGCCTGTTGGACGAGAACGTCTACACGTTCATCGTCCGTCCGGGCGCGAACAAGACCGAGATCAAGATTGCGGTCCAGCAGATTTTCAACGTCCGGGTGCTGCGGGTGAACACCATCAACCGCTCGGGTAAGCGCAAGCGCACCAAGGCCGGTTGGGGTCAGCGCAAGTCCACCAAGCGGGCCATGGTCAGTCTGGCTCCCGGGGACACCATCGAGATCTTCGGAGGCCCTGGTGCATGAGAGGGCTTTCAGTCTGATCGCGTTCGGCTCGCAGACCACCACCACGCCGGGATCCAGCGGGATACCTGGCAAGGCCGCAGGCGGCGCCGCGTGGCCGGCGGTCACGCAAGCCGACGAGAACGCTGCCAGGCGCCCGCTGGGCCTGGCGTGCGGGGACTTGTTCGCCCGCCATCTCGGCAGGATCCAGCGGGTTCCTGGCAAGGCCGCAGGCGGCGCCGCGTGGCCGGCGGTCACGCAAGCCGACGAGAACGCTGCCAGGCGCCCGCTGGGCCTGGCGTGCGGGGACTAGGACACGGTGGATAACCATGGGTATTCGTAGGTACAAGCCGACCACACCGGGTCGCCGTGGTTCGAGCGTGGCCGACTTCGTCGAGATCACTCGTGACCATCCGGAGAAGTCGCTGGTCCGCCCGCTGCACTCCAAGGGCGGTCGGAACGTCCACGGGCGTATCACCACACGGCACCAGGGCGGCGGGCACAAGCGTGCCTACCGTCTGATTGATTTCAAGCGGGACAAGGATGGTGTGCCGGCCAAGGTCGCGCACATCGAGTATGACCCGAACCGGACCGCGCGGATCGCTCTGCTGCACTACGCCGACGGCGAGAAGCGCTACATCCTCGCCCCGGTGAAACTCAAGCAGGGCGACATGGTCAGTTCGGGCACGACCGCCGACATCAAGCCTGGTAATGCCCTGCCGCTGCGCAACATCCCGACCGGCACGGTGGTGCACGCCATCGAGCTGCGTCCCGGCGGTGGTGCGAAGATCGCGCGCAGCGCTGGCGCGAGCGTGCAGCTGGTGGCCAAGGATGGTCCCTTCGCCCAGCTCCGGATGCCCTCCGGTGAGATCCGCAACGTCGATGTCCGCTGCCGGGCCACGGTCGGTGAGGTGGGCAACGCCGAGCAGAACAATATCAACTGGGGCAAGGCCGGCCGGATGCGCTGGAAGGGGCGTCGGCCCACCGTCCGCGGTGTGGCGATGAACCCAGTTGATCACCCGCATGGTGGTGGCGAGGGCAAGACCTCCGGTGGCCGGCATCCGGTGAACCCGAAGGGCCGTCCCGAGGGGCGTACCCGCGCTACCCGTAAGTCGAGCGACGCGCTGATCGTCCGTCGTCGGAAGCAGAACAGGCGGCGGTGATCATGATTGTTCACATCCGGTGCCAATCGACGTATGACCATCGGTTCTGAGCGGGAAGGAGGAGACACGCCATGCCACGTAGCCTGAAGAAGGGCCCGTTCGTCGACGACCACCTGCTCAAGAAGGTGGACGTACAGAACGCCAAGGGCACGAAGAACGTCATCAAGACCTGGTCGCGGCGCTCGACGGTGATCCCGGACATGCTGGGGCACACCATCGCCGTGCACGACGGCCGCAAGCACGTCCCGGTGTTCATCACCGAGGGGATGGTTGGTCACAAGCTCGGCGAGTTCGCGCCGACGCGGACCTTCCGCGGTCACGTCAAGGAAGACCGGAGGTCGCGTCGTGGCTGACGACCTCGTGGACGGGCTCACCCGGTCCGGTCTGGACGGGGCGAAGGCCTCGGCCCGCTATGTTCGGGTATCGCCGACCAAGGCGCGTCGGGTTGTCGACCTGGTCCGTGGCCGTTCCGCCCGCGAGGCCCTGGACATCCTCCGTTTTGCCCCACAGGCGGCCAGCGAGGACGTGTACAAGGTGGTCGCGAGCGCGGTTGCGAACGCCGAGCACAATCACGGCCTTGACCCGTCCACGCTCTGGGTGGGCGAGGTCTACGTCGACGAGGGCCCGACGCTCAAGCGCATCCGTCCGCGGGCGCAGGGCCGTGCCTACCGGATCCGGAAGCGGACCAGCCACATCACGGTCGTCGTGGAAAGCCGGGAACCGGTTTCGGTGACCCGCGGCGCGTCGACCGGCGCATCGCAGACTGCAAGGAGGGCCCGGTAGTGGGGCAGAAGGTCAACCCGCACGGGTTCCGGCTCGGGATCACTTCGGAGTTCACCTCTCGTTGGTACGCCGACAAGCAGTACAAGGCGTACGTCGGCGAGGATGTGAAGATCCGTAAGATGATGTCCCGGGGTATGGAGCGCGCGGGAATCAGTCGGGTCGACATCGAGCGGACCCAGGGCCGGCTGCGGGTGGACATCCACACCGCCCGCCCGGGGATCGTCATCGGACGTCGCGGCGCTGAGGCCGACCGCATCCGCGGCGACCTCGAGAAGCTGACCGGCAAGCAGGTCCAGCTCAACATCCTTGAGGTGAAGAACCCTGAGGTCGACGCCCAGCTCGTCGCGCAGGGCGTGGCGGAGCAGCTGTCGAGCCGGGTCAGCTTCCGGCGGGCGATGCGCAAGGCCATGCAGTCGGCGATGAAGGGCGGCGCCAAGGGCATCCGGGTGCAGTGTTCCGGACGCCTGGGCGGCGCCGAGATGAGCCGCTCGGAGTTCTACCGCGAAGGCCGGGTGCCCCTGCACACGCTGCGCGCCGACATCGACTACGGATTCTACGAGGCCCGGACCACCTTCGGCCGTATCGGCGTGAAGGTCTGGATCTACAAGGGTGACGTGGTCCAGAGCCGTGCGGAGCGGGAGGCGCAGGAGGCACTCCAGCGCCAGCACCGCCGGGAGCGCCCGCGCCGTGGGCCACGGTCGGGTTCGTCGGGTACCACCACCGGTGGCACCGACGCCGGGCGTGCCGCCGCGCGGCAGGGTGAGCGGCGTGGCCGTGGCGGTGGCGGTGCCACCGGTGGTGGTGGCGGTAACGCTGGTAGCGGTAACGCTGGTAGCGGTGGTGACGCGACGGCTGCGGTTGGCGCTGACACCGCTACCGCGCCGGCTGTGACGGCCCCGGCGGCTGAGGCGGCTGCCCCCGCGGCGCCGGTCTCAGCTCCGGTTTCGGCTCCGCTCGACACCGCCGCGCCCGCTGCTGGGACGGCCCAGGAGACGGAGGGCTAGGACAATGCTGATTCCCCGTAAGGTCGCGCACCGCAAGCAGCACCATCCCGGTCGTGGCGGCGCGGCCAAGGGCGGCACCAAAATCGCGTTCGGTGAGTTCGGCATCCAGGCGCTGGAGTCCGCCTATGTGACGAACCGGCAGATCGAGTCGGCGCGTATCGCGATGACGCGCCACATCCGCCGTGGTGGCAAGGTTTGGATCAACATCTACCCGGACCGGCCGCTGACCAAGAAGCCGGCTGAGACCCGGATGGGTTCGGGCAAGGGCTCGCCGGAGTGGTGGATCGCCAACGTCAAGCCCGGGCGCATGATGTTCGAACTCTCGGGGGTGTCTGAGCCGGTCGCGCGGGAGGCGATGCGGCGTGCCATCCACAAGCTCCCGATGAAGTGCCGGTTCGTGACCCGCGAGGGAGGCGCGTGATGGCGACCGCGACCGCCGACGAGCTACGGACCCTGTCTGGGCAGGACCTGGTGGACAAGCTGCGCGAGGCCAAGGAGGAGCTCTTCAACCTCCGTTTTCAGGCCGCTACCGGTCAGCTTTCCAACAATCGCCGCCTGCAGGACGTCCGGCGTGACATCGCGCGTATCTACACGGTGCTCCGGGAGCGTGAACTCGGCCTCGCTGATGATCCGAACCTGGTCGGGACTGAAGTGCCCGGAGCGGTTGGCGGCGTTGAGCCGTTGCAGACAACGGCGGCGATACAGGTGGAACGGGCGTGAATGGGATGACAACGGACGGCACCCCGGCGACAGGGAACCCGCCGGTCACCGCGCGGGCGGCGACCGGCGGCCGCGGCTTCCGCAAGGTCCGCGAAGGCCTTGTGATCAGCGACAAGATGGCCAAGACCGTGGTGGTCGCGGTGGAGGACCGGGTTCAGCACCCGCTCTACGGCAAGACCATCAGGCGTACCAAGAAGGTCAAGGCACACGACGAGAACAGTACGACCGGCGTCGGTGACCGGGTCCTGCTGATGGAGACCCGCCCGCTGTCGGCGACCAAGCGCTGGCGTGTGGTCGAGGTTCTGGAGAAGGCCAAGTAGATCGACCAGCCGATTGTGTTCTACGGGCCGATGGCGGCGTGATCGTGGTTTTTCGCGCCGCCGGAGGACTTGGAAGGGTCTAGCGAGCCGGCCGCCGGCAGGCGGGCGCCGACGCAGTTCGGGAGCGGGAAGTGATCCAGCAGGAGTCGCGGCTTCGGGTCGCCGACAACACGGGTGCCAGGGAACTGCTGTGCATTCGGGTACTCGGTGGTTCGGGGCGTCGTTATGCCGGTATCGGCGACATCATCGTCGGGACCGTGAAGGACGCCCTGCCCGGGGCTGGCGTCAAGCGTGGTGACGTGGTCAAGGCGGTCGTCGTACGCACCACCAAGGAGCGCCGGCGTCCCGACGGCTCCTATATCCGGTTCGACGAGAACGCCGCCGTGCTCATCCGGGACGGTGGCGACCCCCGGGGTACACGCATCTTCGGACCGGTTGGTCGCGAGTTGCGTGACAAGAAGTTCATGAAGATTATTTCGCTGGCGCCGGAGGTGCTGTGACCGTGGCCAGAATGAAGATCAGAAAAGGCGACACGGTCCAGATCGTGACAGGTAAGGACCGTGGGCTCAAGGGGAAGGTCATCAGGGCTTTCCCCGCTGAGGACAAAGTGGTTGTCGAGGGCGCGAACAGGGTCGTCCGACACACCCGGGTGAACACCTCCGCTCGGGGCTCGCAGTCCGGCGGCATCGTCACCCAGGAAGCGCCCATCCACGTCAGCAACGTCATGATTGTCGATCCGTCCGACGGCCGTCCGACCAGGATCGGCTACCGCATCAACGATGACGGCACGAAGGTGCGGATCTCCCGTCGCACCGGCACCGAGCTGTAGATATGGCTAACGTAACCGC
>NZ_CAKJTL010000173.1:0-13178 GCF_917627385.1 Protofrankia sp. CiT1 | reverse complement strand
CCTGCGGCCTGGGGCGTGTCTGATGGATCTTCGATCGCGCGGATCAATGCCCAGAAAGCGTCCCGCTGTGTTGTCGTCGGTCCGGATAGGACACCGCTATCCGGGCCTCCTCCGCCTCGCGGGCCACTTTCTTGATCATCGCCCACATCGACCAACATCCATCAGACACGCCCTGGCCGGATCGCCGTGTGGATCGCCGTCCGTTGGGCAGAGGCTGCAAGGAAACGAGAGATGACTACTAGCATCGAATCCCGTCCGCTGCCACGGCTCAAGCTGCGGTATCGCGAGGAGATCGCGTCAGGCTTGCGCGAACAGTTCCACTACGCGAACGTGATGCAGATCCCGACCGTGGTCAAGGTCGTGGTCAACATGGGCGTTGGCGACGCGGCCCGGGACGCGAAACTCATCGATGGCGCGCTGCGGGACCTCACGGCGATCACCGGCCAGAAGCCCGCCGTTCGCCGGGCAAAGAAGTCCATCGCGCAGTTCAAGCTGCGGGAGGGCATGCCTATCGGCGCTAAGGTGACCCTGCGTGGCGATCGGATGTGGGAGTTTCTGGACCGCCTTGTCTCGGTCGCGCTCCCGCGTATCCGTGACTTCCGCGGGCTGTCCCCGAAACAGTTCGATGGCTCGGGTAACTACACCTTCGGCGTGATCGAACAGTCGATCTTTCATGAGATCGATATAGACCGTATCGACCGGGTCCGGGGAATGGACATCACGGTCGTCACGACCGCCACGACCGATGACGAGGGCCGTGCGCTGTTGCGCGCGCTGGGCTTCCCCTTCCGGGAGAACTGACGGCCACCGGCGGTGTGACTGTACTCCGTGGGCACACCACCGGCGGCCAGAGAGAAGGCATGGCAGGCAGATGGCGAAGAAGGCACTGATTGAAAAGGCGATCCGCAAGCCGAAGTTCGGTGTGCGGGGCTACACCCGTTGCCAGCGCTGCGGCCGGCCGCGGTCGGTCTACCGGGCGTTCGGCCTGTGCCGGGTGTGCCTGCGGCAGATGGCGCACCGCGGCGAGCTTCCCGGGATCACCAAGAGCTCGTGGTAGTGAAAGATTTTCGCATTGTGGTCGGCGGCGGCGCGTGTGTTGCTCTTTTCGCGCCATCGGCGGCCAGCCGTTGGTAGCACGACCTACCGGTAGCGGGACGGGGCGCAGGACGTCCACGCCCGCCAGCGGCCGGCGCACACTACCCACCCGTTCGCGGCAGGCCCCGGCTCGACAGCTGCGGGGAACCGTCGCGAGGAAGGCTTCAGCCCCATGACGATGACAGATCCGATTGCGGACATGCTGACCCGTGTCCGTAATGCCAACCGTGCATACCACGATCAGGTGGTGATGCCGAACAGCAAGATCAAAACGCATATTGCGGAGATCCTCCAGCAGGAGGGTTACATCGCCGGATGGCACGTCGAGGAGCCGCCGGACGGCGACGTCGGCGCGTCCCTCGTCGTGGAGCTGAAGTACGGCCCGAACCGGGAGCGCTCCATCGCCGGGGTGAAGCGCATCAGCAAGCCGGGCCTGCGGGTCTACGCAAAGGCGACCAACCTGCCCAAGGTGCTCGGCGGTCTTGGTGTGGCGATCATTTCCACGTCATCGGGCCTGCTGACCGACAAACAGGCCAACAAGCGCAGGGTAGGCGGGGAAGTCCTCGCCTACGTCTGGTAAGGGGGCCGCACGATGTCACGCATCGGACGCCTGCCGATCTCGGTGCCCAGCGGCGTGGATGTCTCCCTGGACGGCCCAGAGATCGTCATCAAGGGCCCCAAGGGGACTCTCAGCCATTCCGTGGTGGAACCGATCACCGTCAGTGCGCAGGATGGTCAGCTGCTCGTCATTCGTCCGGACGACGAACGCCGTTCCCGGGCGCTGCACGGCCTGACCCGGTCGCTGGTGGCGAACATGGTCACCGGAGTCACCACCGGATACTCGAAGACACTTGAGATCGTTGGTGTCGGTTACCGCGTTCAGGCCAAGGGCTCGGACCTGGAGTTCGCGCTCGGCTTCAGTCACCCGGTCGCGGTGAAGGCGCCGGAGGGCATCCGGTTCGAGGTGCAGACACCGACGCGCTTTGTCGTCCACGGGATCGACAAGCAGCAGGTCGGCGAGGTGGCAGCCAAGATCCGCCGGCTCCGCAAGCCAGATCCGTACAAGGGCAAGGGTGTGCGGTATCAGGGCGAGGTCGTCCGCCGCAAGGTCGGCAAGTCCGGGAAGTAGGGGAACGGATCATGGCTGTCAGTGTCAGCGCCCAGCGGCGTTCGGCGAAGCTTCGCCGGCACGTGCGGATTCGCAAGAAGATCACGGGTACATCCGCCCGCCCGCGCCTCGTGGTCACCCGCTCGGCTCGTCACATCTACGCCCAGGTCATCGACGACATCGCCGGCCACACGCTCGTTTCGGCATCCACGCTGGACGCGTCGCTGCGCACCGCGGAGGGTGACAAGACCGCACAGGCGAAGGCCGTCGGGCAGCTTGTCGCCGAACGCGCCCGGCAAGCGGGAATAGGCGCGGTGGTGTTCGATCGTGGTGGTCGGACCTACCATGGCCGGATAGCGGCGCTCGCGGACGCCGCCAGGGAAGGCGGGCTCGAGTTCTGATGCCTTGCCGTAGGACGTGCGGAAGATCAACAGTGCCGCTGGGATTTCGGCCGCTGGCGGCGCGCGAACATTGTGATCGCGTCGCCTTTGGCCCTCTAAACAGGGAGATTTACTGATGCCAGGCCAGCAGCGCCGCGGAGGCGGCTCCGGCGGCTCTGACCGTCGGGAACGCCGCGACCGCCAGGGCGGCGGTCCGGCGCAGGACAAGAACGCCTACATCGAGCGAGTGGTCGCCATCAACCGGGTGGCGAAGGTCGTCAAGGGCGGTCGGCGGTTCAGCTTTACGGCCCTCGTCGTTGTCGGTGACGCGGACGGCACCGTCGGTGTGGGTTACGGCAAGGCCAAAGAGGTGCCGGCCGCCATCGCCAAGGGTGTGGAAGAGGCCAAGAAGCACTTCTTCAAGGTGCCGCGGATCGGCTCGACGATCCCGCACCCGATTCAGGGCGAGGCCGCGGCCGGAGTCGTGCTGCTCAAGCCGGCATCACCGGGTACCGGTGTCATCGCGGGTGGACCAGTGCGCGCGGTGCTGGAGTGCGCGGGTGTTCACGATGTCCTGTCGAAGTCGCTGGGCTCGTCGAATCCCATCAACATCGTGCACGCCACCGTCTCGGCGCTGCGGGGCCTCATGCGTCCCGAGGAGATCGCGGCACGCCGCGGCCTGCCGATCGAGGATGTCGCGCCGCCCGCGATGCTGCGGGCGCGGGCGGCCGGGGTCGGTGTGTGATGGCTCGTCTGAAGATCACCCAGATTCGCTCCGAAATCGGTGGGACGCGCAATCAGCGGGAGACCCTGCGGACTCTTGGGCTTCGCCGGATCAGAGCCACCACTGTTCGTGATGACCGCCCGGAAATACGCGGGATGATTGCGACTGTGACCCATCTCGTCAAGGTCGAGGAGGTGCATGAATGAGCAGCCTGACCAAGGCCTCCGAGCCGGGGACGGCTGACGCTGCCCGCGGTCGTGGTCTCAAGGTCCACCACCTCAGGCCCGCGGCGGGTGCGCACAAGGCCAAGACCCGTGTCGGCCGGGGCGAGGGCTCCAAGGGCAAGACCGCCGGTCGCGGTACGAAGGGCTCGAAGGCGCGCAAGCAGGTTCCGGCCCGTTTCGAGGGCGGCCAGATGCCGTTGCACATGCGCGTGCCCAAGCTCAAGGGGTTCAAGAACCGCTTCCGCAAGGAGTACCAGGTTGTGAATGTCGCCACTCTCGCCGAGCTGTTCCCAGCCGGTGGTGAGATCGGTGTGAACGATCTGGTGGGCGCCGGTGCGGTACGCCGTAACGCGCTCGTGAAGGTCCTGGGCGATGGGGAGATCGCAGTGGCGCTGAACGTGAGCGCTCACGCCTTCTCGACCACGGCCCGGGAGAAGATTCTTGCTGTCGGCGGCAGCGTCGTCGAGCTCTGAGGCACCGCTGCCGCCGGTTCAGGCGGCTGCCGGGCACCCGGGCGGCGCGGGGCTGTTTTCCCATCCGGCGCTGTGTTTCGCGCCGGATGCCCGGCATCCAGCGGCGTTCACCCGGGATGGCCGGGATGATGATTTGGCCGTCATGTCCCGTGCTGCCGGAGACGGTTCTGCCGGGCGCTCTTCATCGTGCCGCCCGGCGTGACCGCCAGAATGATCCTTTCTGTATCGGTTGCGTCCGCGCGGAGGCTTTGCAAGGATAGATCAGCTCTGTTCCGAATACGCCAAAAAGTCATGAGCCATGTCTCCATGCCCCTGATCCCGGAGGCGGCCGACCGCTATGCCGACTCTGGGCCTGGCCGTGACCCAGGCGCGCTCGGCGTTGTCGCCGGTCCATGTCGGGACGAGTGGACCGTCTCTACTGTTACAGTCGGCACACCGCGCACCGCCGGTCCTATGTTCGGCCAGGACAGTCGTCCACCGAGTGGGTTTGCCGTGACGATCAGCAGGAGGAGTCGTGCTCACCGCCTTCACACGGGCCTTCCGCACGCCCGACCTGCGTAAGAAGCTGCTCTTTACGTTCGGGATCATCGTTCTGTTCCGGATGGGTAGCGTGCTGCCATCGCCGGGGATCTCAACCGGCGCGATCAACCAGTGCCTGTCCTCCGCGAGCGCCGACAGCCGGAACGTCTACTCGTTGATCAACCTTTTCAGCGGGGGCGCTCTTCTTCAGCTCTCCATCTTCGCCCTGGGGATCATGCCGTACATCACGGCGAGCATCATCATCCAGTTGCTGGTCGTGGTCATTCCGCGCCTCGAGCAGCTGAAGAAGGAAGGCGCCTCCGGCGAGCAGAAGCTCACGCAGTACACCCGTTATCTGACCATCTCCCTGGGGGTTCTGCAGGCGACGGGTATCGTCGCGCTCGCCCGCAGTGGCAACCTCTTCCCCGGTTGTTCCGCGCCGATCATCCCCGACACCAGCCTCTTCCGTATCGCGGTCATCGTTATCACCATGACCGCGGGAACCGCTGTGATCATGTGGCTCGGCGAGTTGATCACTGCTCGTGGTGTTGGTAACGGCATGTCACTGTTGATTTTCACCTCGATCGCGGCCGCGCTGCCGTCTCAGGGAACCCGGATCCTCCAGGTCGCCGGCGGCGTCGTCTTCACCCTCATCTGTCTGCTGGGTCTGGCGATCGTGGTGTTCGTGGTGTTCGTGGAGCAGTCGCAGCGGCGGATCCCGGTGCAGTATGCCAAGCGGCTGATCGGCCGCCGGATGTACGGCGGCACCTCGACCTACCTGCCGATCAAGGTGAACCAGGCGGGGGTTATTCCCGTGATCTTCGCCTCATCCCTGCTCCAGCTTCCACAGCTGCTCGGGCAGGTCTGGAGTAACAAGACCTTCCAGGACTTTGAGCAGCGCTACCTGGCGCGTGGTGACCACCCGCTGTATCTGATTATCTATGCCGGACTGATCATTTTCTTCACCTACTTCTATGTGGCCATCACTTTCAACCCGACCGAGGTGGCGGACAACATGAAGAAGTACGGCGGTTTCATCCCTGGGATCAGGCCCGGCCGTCCGACCGCTGAGTATCTCGACCGGGTGCTGTCGCGGATCACTCTCCCGGGCTCGCTCTTCCTTGGCGTCATCACGGTCCTGCCACTTGCGCTGCTCAATCTCACCAAACAGCAGCCGTTTCCCTTCGCCGGCACTTCGGTACTGATCATTGTGGGGGTGGGGCTGGAAACCGTGAAACAGATCGAGAGCCAGCTCATGCTCCGCAACTACGAAGGTTTTCTGCGGTAGTGCGCCTCGTACTGGTCGGACCACCGGGCGCTGGTAAGGGCACCCAGGCCGCGTTCATCGCCCAGGCACGGTTGATCCCCAAGATCTCGACGGGAGACATCTTCCGGGCGAACGTCCGGGAGGGCACCGAACTCGGGGTGCTCGCGAAGCAGTTCATGGATGCGGGCGACCTTGTGCCCGATGAGATCACTATCGGGATGGTCCGTAACAGGCTGGCTGAGGAGGACGCGGCCAAGGGTTTCCTCCTCGACGGCTTCCCACGTAACGTCCCCCAGGCTGAGGTCCTGGGGCAGCTGCTCGAGGGCATGGGAACGCGCCTGGACGTCGTTCTGGAACTCGTCGTCGACGACGATGAGGTGGTGCGGCGCCTGTCTGGGCGGCGGACCTGCCGTAACTGCGGGCACATCTGGCACGTGGACTTCGATCCTCCCGCGGTGGAGGGCGTCTGCGATCGGTGCGGCGGTGAGCTGTTCCAGCGTGACGACGACCGCTCTGAGACGGTGCGCCACCGGTTGGAGGTGTATGCCGAGCAGACTTCGCCCCTGGTCGCCTACTACGCCGCGAAAGGCCTGCTGATCGGTCTTGACGCCACCGGGCCGGTGGACAACGTCACTGATCGTGCCCTTGATGCCCTGCGTCACTATGCAAGTTAGAGCGCCCGGCAATAGGGGCGTGGATCAAGGAGCGGGGCTGGGGTGCGTAGATCGCGAGGCGGCGGAGGGAGCCACCCTGGTGTTGGGTGGCGACCGACGACAACACAGCGAGGTGCGTGTCCTGGCCCCGCGACGCCGCGTCCCTATTGCCGGTCGCTCTTAGCGCGCCCCTGTTGTCAGGTGATCGTAGGGTGCGGCGTCACGGTGGCTTGTAGGCGGCGCGGCGCCGTCTCGGCGGGCAGACTTGGGCGGGCGGCCACACAGTAGGGGCCGTGGGTGTGGCTCCTCGTGGCGGAAGCGGGCACGACCAGGAATTTTTCCGCCATCGGAGCCCATGAGAGACGCAGGGTGACAGGGTTACCAGAGACACCGGCCGAAGGATGCGCGATCATGGTTTTTTCGCGTTTCTGGGGGCTTCAGGCGGACTAGGGATACGGACCGGGGCGACGAGCGTGGCGCGACGAGAGCATGTCCAGATCAAGACCGAAGGCGAGATCGCGAAGATGCGGGTGGCGGGGCTTGTCGTCGCGCGCACCCTGGAGAAGCTGCGTGCGGCCGTCAAACCGGGTATCAGTACCGCTGATCTTGATGTCATCGCCGAGGGCGCGATTCGGGCTGAGGGCGCCATTCCCTCCTTCAAGGGATACCAGGGTTTTCCGGCGACGATCTGCACATCCGTCAACAACGAGGTCGTGCATGCCATCCCACGACGCAAGCGGGTACTGCGTGAGGGAGATCTCATCTCCATCGACTGCGGCGCGATCGTGAACGGCTGGCATGGTGACGCCGCGATCACGGTACCGGTCGGCGCGGTCTCGCGCGACATCCTGGACATGACCGAAGCCTGTGAGCAGGCGCTGTGGCGGGGTCTGGCGGCGGCGCAGCTCGGGGGCAAGCTCACGGATATCTCGGCGGCGGTGGAGCGTTATGTCCGGCCGCTCGGATACGGCATCGTGGACCACTACGGCGGGCATGGGATCGGAACCGAGATGCACCAGCCACCACACATCCTCAACTACGGGCGGCCTGGTCGCGGCATCCGACTGGTTGAAGGGGTCGCGCTGGCGATCGAGCCAATGATCACGATTGGCCGACCGGATACCGCGGTACTCGACGACGACTGGACGGTGGTCACCGCCGACGGCCTGTTTGCGGCCCACACGGAACACACGGTCGCGGTCACTGCGCGGGGTCCCTGGGTGCTGACGGCTCTGGACGGCGGCGCCGCGAAGTTCGCCGAGCTCGGTGTTGCCTGCGGTCAGCCGGCCCAGACCTCTGTTGCCTGATCTCGTTGCCTGATCTCCGTCTTGGATGGCCGCTGATCCGGCTCCGTGGCCGCGTGATGGAGCCAGGTTGGCTCTTGACGGATGGGCAACGTACACTTAGAGGCCGGCGGTTAGTGGGCGTTCGCCTGTGTCCACCGTCGGACACCCGAGGGTAGGACAGCGGAGGACATGCCGAAGAAGGACGGGGCCATCGAGATCGAAGGCCGAGTTGTGGAGCCGCTCCCGAACGCGATGTTTCGGGTCGAGCTCCAGAACGGCCATCGCGTTCTCGCCCACATCAGTGGCAAGATGCGTCAGCACTACATCCGGATCCTTCCGGAGGACCGGGTGGTCGTCGAGCTTTCCCCGTACGACCTGTCCCGGGGCCGGATCGTCTACCGCTACAAGTAAACTCGCCTGGCCGATGGCGATGCGGTCGCTGTTCAGACTGCTCGCCGGAGGCCGAGGGCTCCCAAGTCATCCGCACGCGCGCCCCAGCGGCTGCGCAAGGAGGTTCGTGCAGCCGTGAAGGTCAAGCCGAGCGTCAAGAAGATCTGCGACAAGTGCAAAGTGATCCGTCGTCATGGCCGAGTAATGGTCATCTGTGACAATCTGCGCCACAAGCAGCGGCAGGGCTGACGCCTTGGCCCGCTGGCCGGGGAGTGATCTTTCCCGGCTGTGGAGGCGCTGGACGGGTTCGCCAAAGCGTCACCGTGCCGCCTATCAAGCGGCGCTCACCCCCGGTCGGAGGCCGGGGCCCGGCTCGACGGACAGCGTGCCGTCACGGGATGGGGGCGCTCAAGACCTCCGTACAGGAAGGAAATACCTGGTATGGCACGCCTTTCAGGCGTAGACCTCCCGCGGGAGAAGCGGATCGAGGTCGCTCTCACCTACATCTTCGGGATCGGCCGGAGCCGATCGCTGGAGACTCTCGCCGCCACCGGGGTCAATCCGGACACGCGCGTCCGTGACCTTGCTGACGAGGAGGTCGTCAGGCTGCGGGAGTGGATCGACGCGAATTACCGGGTCGAGGGTGACCTGCACCGGGAGGTGCGTCAGGACATCCGCCGGAAGATGGAAATCGGTTGCTACCAGGGCCTGCGGCACCGGCGGAACCTTCCCGTCCACGGGCAGCGGACCCACACCAACGCGCGTACCCGTAAGGGTCCACGCCGCGCCATCGCCGGCAAGAAGAAGGCCGGTAAGAAGTAGTCAGTGACGTCCGGTCGGTGTGACCGCTGTTGGGCACCGCTACCGGGCACTGACCGACGACCTCGCAAACGGAGACCACGAGCACATATGCCGCCAAAGACGCGTGCCGCCGGGATCAAGAAGGTCCGGCGCAAGGAGAAGAAGAACGTCGCGCACGGCCACGCCCACATCAAGAGCACTTTCAACAACACGATCGTGTCGATCACGGACCCCAGCGGAAATGTGATCTCCTGGGCAAGCGCCGGGCACGTCGGTTTCAAGGGCTCCCGTAAGTCGACTCCGTTCGCCGCGCAGATGGCGGCGGAGAACGCCGCCCGCAAGGCGCAGGAACACGGGATGCGCAAGGTGGACGTTTTTGTCAAGGGTCCGGGTTCGGGCCGGGAGACGGCGATCCGCTCCCTGCAGGCGGCCGGTCTCGAGGTCGGCGCCATCCAGGATGTGACCCCCACGCCTCACAACGGTTGCCGGCCGCCCAAGCGACGTAGGGTCTGACGGCACATCACGGCCTCTGGTCGCGCGAAGAAAACCATGGTCGCGCCGTCCCCGGTCGCAAAGGAGAGAAGGACAAGCATGGCCCGCTACACCGGCGCGGACTGCAAGCGGTGCCGCCGTGAGAAGACGAAGCTGTTCCTGAAGGGCAGCAAGTGCGAGTCGCCCAAGTGCCCGATCGAGATCCGGCCGTATCCTCCGGGTGAGCACGGCCGCGGTCGCACCAAGGACTCCGAGTACCTGCTGCAGAAGCGTGAGAAGCAGAAGTGCGCGCGCATCTACGGGGTGCTCGAGAAGCAGTTCCGTGGCTACTACGACGAGGCGAACCGCCGTACCGGCAAGACCGGCGACGAGCTGCTGAAGATTCTTGAGTCGAGGCTTGACAACGTCGTCTACCGGGCTGGCTTCGCACCGTCCCGGGACGCCGCCCGCCAGGCTGTGCGGCACGGTCACATCGTGGTGAACGGTGGCAAGGTCGACATCCCGAGTTACCGGGTCAGCGAGAACGACATCGTCGAGATCGCGCCCAAGGCACGTGAACTGACCCCCTTCATCATCGCCCGGGAGACGGCCGGCCAGCGCACCGTCCCTGCCTGGCTGGAGGTCATCCCGAGCCAGCTCCGGGTGCTGGTTCACTCGTTGCCGGCTCGCCAGGTGATCGACACTCAGGTCCAGGAGCAGCTGATCGTTGAGCTGTACTCCAAGTAGCCTGAAGTTCCGAGTAGCGTAGACTTCGGCTTTCCTGAGGCCCTCTCGGAGCTGTGGCCAGGGCTCCCGCCGCGCGTCCAAGCGCTGCGGGAGCCCTGGCCGTACGGGTGACGGGGTGGCTCGGGGATGTCGGACCGGCTGCGGTCGTGCTGCTTTCAGCGCGGTCTGTGCCAGAACCGAAGCAGGTACCACCTGGGTGGGGCGGACGGAGGCCCCGCCCACGGGCTCCGTCTGGAGCCGAAGCCGCGGCGTCATATGGCGGTCGCCGCGTTGGGAAGGATGTCAACGATGCTCATTGCACAGCGTCCGACGCTGGCCGAGGAGCCGATCTCCGAGTTCCGCTCCCGGTTTGTCATCGAACCGCTTGAGCCGGGGTTCGGCTACACCCTCGGCAACTCGCTTCGCCGTACTTTGCTGTCCTCTATCCCTGGTGCGGCGGTGACCAGCATCCGTATCGATGGGGTGCTGCACGAATTCTCCACGGTTCCAGGCGTGAAAGAGGACGTCACCGACCTGATCCTGAACCTCAAGGAACTGGTCGTCAGCTCCGAGAACGACGACCCGACCGTGATGTACCTGCGCAAGCAAGGCCCAGGGGTGGTCACGGCGGCGGACATCGCGCCGCCGACCGGTGTCGAGGTGCACAGCTTGGACCTGCAGCTGGCGACTCTCAACGAAAAGGGCAAGCTCGAGATCGAGCTGACCGTCGAGCGAGGGCGTGGCTATGTCAGCGCCACCCAGAACAAGCAGGCGGGCCAGGAGATCGGCCGGATCCCGGTCGACTCGATCTACTCTCCGGTCCTCAAGGTCACCTACAAGGTCGAGGCGACCCGTGTCGAGCAGCGGACCGACTTCGACCGACTGATCGTGGATGTCGAGACCAAGCAGTCGATCTCCCCGCGGGACGCGATGGCCAGCGCGGGCAAGACGCTGGTCGGTCTGTTCGGTCTCGCGCAGGAGCTGAACGCCGAGGCGGAGGGTGTTGACATCGGCCCGTCCGCCGCGGACGCGGCCTTGGCCGCGGACCTGGCACTGCCGATCGAGGAGATGGATCTGACGGTCCGTTCCTACAACTGCCTCAAGCGTGAGGGCATCCACACGATCGGCGAACTGGTCTCCCGCAGTGAGGCGGACCTGCTCGACATCCGCAACTTCGGCCAGAAGTCGATCGACGAAGTCAAGACGAAGCTCGCCGGTATGGGGCTGCAGCTGAAGGACTCCCCACCCGGATTCGACCCGCGGCAGGCCGTGGACACCTACGGTACCGACACCTATCACACGTCGTTCAGCGACGCGGCTGACGACGGCGCGGAGTTTGTCGAGACCGAGCAGTACTAGACATTTATTGATCTTCGCTTTGTTCGATCGCTGAAACCAGGTACCCGGCTCGGCGCGAAGCGGCGGGCCGGGGCGTGGCAGGCGTCCTGAGTGGCGGCCCACCGCGGATCTCGGGGGTCGGATGATCGCGGCGAGGCGCGGTTGTATCTTGTTGGAGCGCGGTCGCCGAAAGGAACGAGGAGCACTGTCATGCCCACGCCTACCAAGGGCCCCCGGCTCGGTGGCAGTCCCGCACACGAGCGGCTGTTGCTGGCCAACCTCGCCACCGCGCTGTTCGAGCACGGCGGCATCACCACGACCGAGACCAAGGCCAAGCGCCTCCGCCCGTATGCCGAGCGGCTGGTGACCTTTGCCAAGCGCGGCGATCTGGACTCGCGCCGCCGCGTGCTGCGAGTGGTTCGCGACAAGTCCGTCGTGCACGTACTGTTCACCGAGATCGGCCCACGCTATGCCAACCGTGACGGCGGTTACACCCGCATCGTGAAGTTGGGGCCCCGCAAGGGTGACAACGCACCGCTGGCGCGTATCGAGCTCGTCGAGGCCATGACCGTCGCTCAGGAGGCGGTGAGCGAGGCCGAGCGGGCCCGCGGCAGCCGCTTCATCCCCCGGCGGCGACCGACCGGCGCGACCGCGGAGGCCGCCGCGGATCTCGCGAAGGAGTCGCCGACCGCGGCCGCGGTGGCCGCTGAGGCTGCTGAGACCGCCGTCGAGCGGGTGGAGGCCATCGCGAGCGATGACGACACGGCTGTCAACGACACGGCTGTCGATGGCGGGGCGGCCGTCGATGACGAGCCCGGCACGCCCAGGACCGAGTAGCGACTCTCGGGACCGCCGGGTGCGCGATAAAGGTCGTATCGTGTGCCCGGCCGTCCGCTGTGTCCGCAGGACGCCCGTTTTGCGCGAGCCCACCATCCATTAGAGGATGGTGGGCTTCGTGTTTCGCATCACAGCATGATCCTGGTGATTCCCGATGTCCTCCCCACCACTTCGTATCCGGCGGGACGATGTGATCCAATATGTGATCCGGAAATGTCCGGCCGGAATCGTCGGGGCGCCGTGAAAGCCGCCGACGGCCTGCAGCGCCTGCGCCTCGACTTGGCCTACGACGGGACGCTGTTCGCGGGCTGGGCGCGTCAGCCCGGACGGCGGACTGTGCAGGGTGACGTGGAGGATGCCCTGATGCGGGTGACGCGGTTGCCCGCGGTCCGGCTCACGGTTGCCGGGCGTACCGACGCGGGTGTCCACGCGCGCGGCCAGGTGGCCCACGTTGACATCCCGGATGATGTCCCGCTTGGCGGGCTCGCTCGCAGACTCAACGGCGTACTGGACCGATCAGTGCGGATCACAGGTCTGGCACCGGCGTCGCGGGGGTTCGACGCCCGCTTCTCAGCGTTGTCACGACGCTACGCCTATCGGATCGGGGACGCGCCGTACGGCGTCGACCCGCTGCGCCGGCACGACACGTTGGCCTGGCCGCGTCCGCTGGACGCCGAGCGGATGCGGCACGCCGCCATCCCGCTGCTGGGCGAGCACGACTTCGGCGCGTTCTGCCGGCGGCGGGAGGGCGCGACCACAGTGCGGACGCTGCTGCGTCTGGACGTGGCGCGGGTCCACGACGGCGTGGTGACGGCGGACGTGGAGGCGGACGCCTTCTGTCACTCGATGGTCAGGGCACTGGTGGGGGCGCTGCTCGCGGTGGGGG
>NZ_CAKJTL010000172.1:70499-76728 GCF_917627385.1 Protofrankia sp. CiT1 | reverse complement strand
CGCGACTCGGCGGTGACCGTGGTCGCGCCGCACGGCCTCACCCTTGTCGAGGTGCGCTACCCTCCCGATACCGATCTTGCCGCACGCGCGGCGGTGACCCGTGCCGTGCGGGTTCCCACCACGTCGTCAGGCTGACCGCTCGGTTGCCGGTTGCCGGTCACCGTGGTCCGTGACCGGTGAGAGTGCGTCGAGAGATCGGCTCGCTGGCGAGTACCGCAAGATCCCGGCGGGCGGCACCCAGCGCCGGATCGCTGCTGGCTCCCTGGCTACCGTCGGTGTAGGCGAGCTGAAGAACGATCAGATAATGGCCGCTGACTGGCGCGGTCCGCCAGGAATTGTCGCCCGTCGGGTTCGTGACCAGCGCGCCTGGCAGCGCCTCCGGCGGCACGGCCAGGGCTGTTATGCCGCCCCTCCCAGCGATGATCAGGTTTGCCGCGTTCTGGGCGGTGCTCGTCTCATCCACAGCGAGGACGGACACCGCCCCCAGTACCCGGCGCCCGGATGCATCCGGTCCGCCCAGGTACACCGCGTGGACGAGCTGGCGGCAGCGGTCGCCGGACAACGCGGTGGTGAGCTCGCCGGTGAGCCCCGGGCACCCGGACTCCAGCCGGTAGGCGAGGCGCTGGTACGAGTGAAGATCGAAAGTGCTGCTCTCGGTGTTGAAGAACTCGTTGACTGTGATCGGATCGGCATCCGTCCGCACACTGTCGATGACAGCGGGGCCGACCGCTTCCGGGCTCGGTGCCGTCATCCGCGCGGCGTGTTGGCTGTTGTCGCGGCTGTCATGTTGTGCCACGACGGTGACCGAGGCGATCACCAACGCCGCTACGGCGCTCGCCATCGTGATCAGTCTGACGAGGTAGCCCCGGGTCACGGGGGGGACGGCGGGAGGAACAGCGGGAGGAACGGCGGCCGGCTCGTGGCGCGCGTGATCCGGTGCGGCCGGCGCTATGCCGTCAGTCGCCGTCACCGATTCGGCCGGCGGCGATGATTCGGCCGGCGCCGCTTCAGCACGGTCATCGGGAGGCGACGCGACCGCGCTCTCCACGGGAATCGGTTCCGCGTCGCCCGCGTCCGCGTCGCCCGGTCCCGGCTCGTCCAGCCCTGGAAGGGCGGCGCCCGCGTCAGGCGTCCACGTGGGTCTCCTGATCGACGGCGGCAATCCGTGCAGCGGGCCGAACAGCGGGTCATCCATGGCCGGGAGCCACGGATCGGCGGCATGCCCGAAGGAGTCCCCCGAAACGCCGGGTGAGCGCTCTGGCGGTTTTTCGTCCACCTCCCGCAGACTACGGTGTGCCTGGTAGATCTTCACGGATGTCGATGAGGCTGGCGACCTCGCCGACCGCCCGCGTCATTCGCCTGGTAACCTTAAAGACCAGCCGGCCAAGGGTGATTCGATCATGGTTTTCGCGTCATCGGCGGTCTGGAGGGGCCTGAGCTTCCTGGCGGGTTGTGAGAGCTACACGCCAAGCTGCGTGAGCGGCCCAAAGGCACAATGAGATGCATCCGCTGACAAGAAAAGGCAGACCTGTGCGCACGTACCAGCCCAAGCCCACGGACGTCCAGCAGGCCTGGCATGTCATCGATGCCACGGACGTGGTGCTCGGCAGGCTGGCCAGCCAGGCCGCTCAGCTGCTGCGCGGCAAGCACAAGCCGACATTCGCGCCGCACATCGACACCGGTGACTTTGTCATCATCGTGAACGCGGGCAAGGTTGCCCTGAGCGGTAACAAGCGGGAGCAGGCCCAGTATCATCGCCACTCCGGCTATCCTGGCGGCCTGCGTAGCACCCCCTATGGGTCACTGCTCGACACGCGGCCCCAGCTCATCGTCGAGAAGGCCATCAAGGGCATGCTGCCGAAGAACAAGCTGGGCAGGGCGCAGGGGAGCAAGCTCAAGGTCTATGCCGGGCCGACTCATCCCCACCAGGCTCAGCAGCCCCACCCATTCGCAATCACCCAGGTCGCGCAGTAAGAGCGCGGGCAGGAGGGGACGCGGCATCGCGAGGTTGAGTACACGCCTCGCGCCGTTGCCGTCGGTCGCCAGCCAAGGCCAGGGTGGCTCCCTCCGCCGCCTCGTGATAGACGTACCTCAATCCCGCTCCTTGATCCACGCCCCTATTGCCGGGCGCTCTAAGCCGCGGGCCATCTGACCAGGAAGGGACAGACGACGTGGCTGTCGTGACCGACGCCCAGGGCAACCCTCGCGCCACCGGTCGGCGCAAGGAGGCTGTTGTCCGGGTACGCCTCCTGCCGGGCACCGGCAAGTGGACCCTCAACGGGCGCTCCCTGGAGGAGTATTTCCCTAACAAGGTCCACCAGCAGCTTGTCAACGAGCCGCTCAAGGCGCTGGACCGAACCGAGTCCTACGATGTGGCGGCGCGGCTGCATGGCGGCGGTGTTTCCGGCCAGGCGGGCGCCCTTCGGCTTGCGCTCGCGCGGGCGCTGACCCTCGCGGAGGAGGAATCTCGCCCGATTCTGAAGAAGGCGGGCTTCCTGACGCGTGACGCCCGGGTCAAGGAACGCAAGAAGTACGGCCTCAAGAAGGCCCGGAAGGCACCCCAGTACAGCAAGCGCTGACGCGTTGGCTTCGCGGGATCTTGCAGTGGCGAGGCTCTTCGGTACGGATGGTGTGCGTGGGGTCGCTAATGCCGACCTCACCGCCGAGTTGGCGTTGGCGTTGTCGGCCGCGGCCGTCGGGGTGCTCGCTGAGCATCATGCCGCCGGCAGCGGGCATCCGGTTGTGGTCGTGGGGCGCGACACGCGGCCATCCGGGGAGTTCCTGGAAGCCGCCGTCGTCGCTGGTCTTGCGTCGGCTGGCGCGGACGTCCTGCGGATCGGTGTCGTGCCCACACCGGCGGTGGCGCACGCGGTGATCGGCGCGGGCGCGGCCCTCGGGGTGATGCTCTCGGCGAGCCATAACCCCATGCCGGACAACGGCATCAAGCTGTTCGCGGCCGGGGGCTACAAACTCCCGGACGAGATCGAGGACGAGATCGCCGGCCGTCTCGCCACCCCCGCGTCGGACCGTCCCACCGGGGCGGCGATCGGGCGCGTCCGCGACGATACGGCACTTGTGGAGAGCTACACGGACTTCCTGCTGGCGGCTGTTCCCGCCCCGATGACCGGTCTCCGGGTCGTGGTCGACTGTGCGCAGGGAGCCGCGTCGGCGTTGGCGCCACATGTGTTGCGTGCCGCTGGTGCTGACGTGATTCCCCTGCATGCGGACGGGGACGGCCTCCGGATCAACGACGGCTGCGGCGCAACCCAGCTGGACTCCCTGCGGGCCGCCGTGGTTGCGCACGGTGCCGACGCCGGTATCGCGCATGACGGGGACGCTGATCGCTGTCTCGCCGTCGACGCCAATGGCGAGGTCGTCGACGGCGATCAGATCCTTGCGCTGTGCGCACTTGCGCTGCGTGAACGCGGTGATCTTGCCGACGACACTCTCGTAGTGACGGTGATGTCCAACCTCGGCCTGCATCATGCGATGCGGGACGCCGGTATCAATGTGATCGCGACACCCGTCGGTGACCGCTACGTACTGGAGGCCATGCGCGAGCGGGCGTTGTCCCTCGGCGGGGAGCAGAGCGGGCACGTCGTCTTTCTCGGGCACGCGACGACCGGGGACGGCTTGCTCACGGCGTTGCAGGTGCTGGGCCGGATGGCCGAGACCGACCGCCCGTTGGCGGAGCTGGCGAAGGTCATGACAAGGCTGCCGCAGGTGCTGGTGAACGTCCGGGGCGTCGACCGTTCCAAGGTTTCCACATCACCGGCACTTGCCGCGGCCGTGGCGGCCGCAGAGGCCGAGCTGGGCGATGAGGGCCGGGTGCTGTTGCGTTCGTCAGGCACGGAGCCGCTGGTGCGGGTCATGGTGGAGGCGCCGAGCACCGCCCAGGCGACAGCGATCGCCGCTCGCCTGTCCGCGGTCGTCGAGAGTGCCCTCGCGTAGGGCGTCCGGCACCAGGGGACGCGGCGTCGCGGGGCTGGGCGCGCGCCTCGGCTGTTCGACGCGCCTACCCAAACACTTCTGGTGCTCCCTGGCTCATCCCTCGGTTGCGTACCCTGACCGCATGTGCGGGATCATCGGGTATATCGGCGGACGGTCAGCGCTGGATGTCGCTCTTGCCGGACTGCGCCGGCTGGAGTATCGAGGCTACGACTCGGCAGGTGTCGCGGTTGTTGCGGACGGGCGGCTATATACCCTGCGTAAGGCGGGCAAGCTAGCCAATCTGGAAAAGGCGCTGAGCGAGGCGGATGCGCCTGCGCCCGGAACCGTCGGCATCGGCCATACCCGGTGGGCAACTCACGGCGGGCCGACGGACGGCAACGCACACCCGCACTCCGACTGCACGGGTGCCATCGCTGTTATCCACAATGGGATCATCGAGAACTTCGCGGCTCTGCGGGCGGCCCTGGAGAGCAGCGGGCATGAGCTGACCAGCGAGACCGACACGGAGGTGGTCGCGCACCTGCTGGAGATCGAGCTCGCCACGGCAGCCGGCAGCGGCGCGGCGGGGGCGGCGGGCACGAACCCGCTCAGCGAGGCGCTGCGGCGGGTGTGCGGCCGGCTGGAGGGCGCTTTCACCCTCGTCGCCGTGCACCGCGACCATCCTGACGTGCTGGTCGGTGCCCGCCGCAACAGTCCGCTGGTCGTCGGTCTGGGCGCGGGCGAGACCTTTCTGGCGAGCGATGTCGCGGCGTTCATCGCGCACACCCGCGACGCGCTGGAGATCGGCCAGGACCAGGTGGTCGAGGCCCGTCGCGACGGGGTGACGGTCACGGACTTCGCCGGCAACCTGCTTGAGGGACGTGCGTACCACGTCGACTGGGATGCCAGCGCCGCGGAGAAGGGCGGCTTCCCCTACTTCATGCTCAAGGAGATAAGCGAGCAGCCAACCGCGCTCGCGGACACGCTGCGTGGGCGGTTGTCGAATGCCGGCGAGATCGTCCTGGACGAGGAGCGCCTTTCCACCCAGGATTTCCGTGACGTCGACAAGGTCTTCATCGTTGCCTGCGGCACGGCCTATCATGCCGGGCTGATCGCCAAGTACGCCGTCGAGCACTGGACGCGCCTGCCGTGCGAGGTCGAGATGGCATCGGAGTTCCGCTACCGCGACCCGGTTCTCGACCGTTCCACCTTGGTGATCGCCATCAGCCAGAGCGGTGAGACGCTGGACACCCTGATGGCGGTCAAGCACGCGCGGGAGCAGAAGGCCAGAGTGCTGGCGATCTGTAACACGAACGGGTCGACGATCCCGCGGGAGTCCGACGCCGTGCTCTACACCCGCTGCGGCCCGGAGGTCGGGGTGGCGTCGACGAAGACCTTCCTCGGCCAGGTCGCCGCGTGTCTGCTGGTCGGCCTGTACCTGGCGCAGGTCCGCGGGGTGCTCTACGGCGACGAGGTCGCGCGGTACGTCGAGAAGCTGCAGACCACCCCGCGGCTGGTGCGCGAGACCCTCACCACGGTCGAGCCGATAAGGGCGCTTGCCCGCACGCTGGTTGACGCCAAGGCGGTGCTGTTCCTCGGTCGCCATGTTGGCTACCCGGTGGCCCTGGAGGGGGCGCTGAAGCTCAAGGAGCTCGCCTACATGCACGCTGAGGGCTTCCCGGCCGGTGAGTTGAAGCACGGGCCGATCGCGCTCATCGAACCCGGTCTGCCGGTAGTGATCGTGGTGCCGTCTCCGCGAGGCCGGTCACACCTCCATGGGAAGATTGTTTCCAACATCCAGGAGGTGCGGGCCCGGGGTGCCCGGACCATCGTGATTGCCGAGGAGGGCGACACTGGCGTCGCGCCCTACGCGGAGCATCTGATCCGGGTGCCGGAAACACCGACCTTGTTCGCTCCGCTGGTGACAACCCTGCCGTTGCAGGTCTTTGCGTGCGAACTGGCGCTCGCCCGCGGCCTCGACGTCGACCAGCCGCGCAATCTCGCCAAGTCGGTCACGGTCGAATAGCCCGTCAACAGCTCGGCTTAGAGCGCCCGGCAATAGGGACGCGGCGTCGCGGGGCTGGGGCACGCACCTCGCTGTGTTGTTGTCGGTCACCACCCAACACCAGGGTGGCTCCCTCCGCCGCCTTGCGATGCACGCACCCCAGCCCCGCTCCTTGATCCACGCCCCTATTGCCGGGTGCTCTTAGCAGGGTCTCCGCGACGGCGTACCTCGTCCTCGAGCGTCCGCGCGCCTTGACTGTCCCCCAACGCGCGCAGGTCGAGGGCGAGGTTGGTT
>NZ_CAKJTL010000172.1:61619-70074 GCF_917627385.1 Protofrankia sp. CiT1 | reverse complement strand
GGCCGAGCCCAGGGTACTGGGGTGGTCGTCGCCGAAGACACGCCGCCGGTGGGCCAGGGTGTCTTCGTTGAGGGTGCGGGCGGCCTGGTGGTCGCCGAGGGCGTGTAGGTCGAGGGCGAGGTTGTTGGCCGAGCGCAGGGTGTTGGGGTGGTCGTCGCCAGAGACACGCCGTGAACGGGCCAGCGTGTCCTCGTTCAGCTCCCGGGCGCTTTGGAGGTCGCCGAGTGCGTGTAGGTCGGCGGCGAGGTTGTTCGCCGAGGTCAGGGTGTTGGGGTGGTCGTCGCCGAGGACTCGTCGCAGGTGGGTCAGGGTGTCTTCGTTCAGGACGCGGGCGGCCTGGTAGTTGCCGCGGAGGCGGTAGGCGGCGGCTATGCAGTAGCCGGCGGCGAGGCTGTCGGGGTGCTCGTCGCCAAGGGCGGTGGACCAACGGGTGTGCAGGATACGGCCCAGTGTCCCGGCGGCGCGGGAGTCCCCACGGGCGTCCAGGTAGTAGGCGGTGGTCAGCAGCAACTGACGGGCGTCGTGGCCGATGTCGACCGCGGGGCTGTCGGGATGCAGGGCCGGGGCGGTCAGCACCTGCGGGGCGATGACGGCCCACCGTGGCCAGCCGGCCGGATCCCGATAGCCGTCGGGCTGGTGGGCGGCCAGCAACGCCCGCACGGTCGAGGCGGCGCTCTCGGCGAGGGCGGAGGGCTGGTGGGCGCGGATGACGGCCGCGACGAGACGATGCAGCTGGATCGTGTCGCTGTCGCGCCGGGCCAAACTGTAGGCGAGGACCGCGCCGAGGATGTCATCGAGATCCGCGGTGGGGTCGGTGCCGGCCACCACGTCATGCAGCGGTGCGTCGAGCAGATCGGGATGATCACTGATCAGAGTCAGCGGGATGGGCTCGGGGCCGAAGTGGGCGCACAGGTCCAGCATTGCCACCGCGGCGGGGCAGTGGGCGCGCAGGCGGTCGAGGGCGAGGGACCAGACGGTGTCGATGGTGCGGCCATAGACGAGATCGACCCCGCGGGTGAGCATCTGAGCCCGTCGGCTGCGGAATTTCACCAGGTAATCGGCGGGAGCCAGCCCGGTGGTGTCAAGATAGGCGGCGACCTGTTCCAGCGCGAGGGGCAGGTCACCGAGGTCGTCGGCAAGCTGGTCGGCAATGGCGGGGCCGATGCCCGGGATACGCCGGCCCAGCAGGGCGACCGCTTCGCCGCGGGATAGGACATCGACGTCGATGCGGTCGGCGAGCCCGCCCCAGCCCGGATACCGGGAGGTGATCAGAATATGGCCGGGGCCGTCGGGGAGCCAGGGCCGTAGCCCGGTCGGTTCGGTGGCGTTGTCGAAGATCAGAAGCCAGCCGGGATGCCGGCGCAGCCAGTCCAGCACGGCTGCGGCGTCGTCACCAATCCGCCCAGTGGTGGGTAGCCCGAGGTGGGGGGTGAGGGCGGCGAGCTGTTCGCCGATCAGATCGGTCTGTTCGGCGTCAATCCAACCGATCAGGGAGTAGTCGGCGGCGTACCGGTGGGCGTACTCGATCGCGAGTTGGGTTTTCCCGACGCCACCGAGGCCGTGTAGAGCGGTGACCGCTATCGATACCCCGTCGGCCAGGCCAGCCCGTAACTGGCCCAGGAGCGCCGCGCGGCCGGTGAAGTACCGGTTGCGGGCTGGGACCGTGAACACGGTGGGTAACTGGCCGGGGAATGCGGTGCCTATCACCGGGGCTGGGGGCGGGGTGAAGGTGCCGGGGAAACCGGTCGACACCCGGGCGACCGGGACCAGAGCGGTGGCTTCCAGCAGCCGGCGCCGTGCGGTGGTCTCATCCAAACGGTACAGGTCGCGGTAGCCGATCGTGGCCAGCACGGTGGGGATCGTGCAGTCGGCGACGCGCAGTGGGATGAGTTTCCTCCCGGCCAGCGCCGCGGTCCATTCCTGGGTGCACCAGTGCGAGTCGAAGTACGCCGGGGAGCAGAGCGCGATCGTGCGGGCGGCGGTGTCCATCCGCAGTTTGATCCATAGGACGAAGTTCTCCCCGGTGGGGGAGTCCCACGCCTGCACCGCCACTGTGCGGCCCTCGGTTTCCAGGACCTCGGCGACCCAGGTCGCCCATGCCTCGTCCGCGCTGGTGTAGGAGATGAAGAAGTCCACCCGCGCCAGCCCGTCCGGCTGGTCCTCTTCCATGCCCACCCCAGCAGCGTGCCACCCCAGCAGCGTGCCACCCCAGCAGCGGACCGTCACTGACCGGACGGGACGGGACCGGACCGGACGGGATTAGGCCAGGTCAGGGCCGCTGGTCGGGCGCGGACGCCGCCAGCGGGTCGCGGCCTCGCGCAGGTCCATCGCCAGCACGTCGTTGACGGCGGCGAGATCGACCACCAGATCGACCAGCGCGGGTCCGTCGAGGCTTTCGAGGAAATCCCGCAGGTCGATCGGTTGGCCGTCGGCGTCGTAAAAGCCGTCGTCGCTACTGTCGAAGTCGTCGTCGTCCTCACCTGGGTCGATCGCCCCGGTGGCCACGAGCGCCAGCGCGACCGCGTGTGCGCAGAACTGTTCGACGGCACCTGTCGGACATGTACAGGTCGACCCCGGCGTCCCATCGATCACTGACAGCTGGGTCTGGGTGGGCTGGTCACCGTCCACGGTGCCGGAGGCACTGCTCGGCCGGATCCGCAGATCGCCGACTCGGCCCTGCAACGCGAGGGCGACGCCGCGGGTGAACTCGCCCAGGCCCGCGAGGCGAGCGCACTCGTCCTCGTCGAAAACGGCGTGCAACGGGGTGATGGCGATGTCGTCATGTCCGTTTGGCCCCGACTGGTTGACGATCATCGGGCAATTCTACGAGACCCGCTACCGGTGGGCACAGGGCCCCGACGCCTCGGGCCGCGGCTCACGCCCGACATCACTCTGCCAGAGCCGCCCTGGCGATGCTGGACGTGACAGGCTCGGGCCCATGGCGGTGGTGGGTATCGGGGTGGATGTCGTCGACGTCGAGCGGTTCGCCGCCGTGCTGCGTCGGACCCCCTCGCTCGCCGATCGGCTGTTCACCAGCCACGAGCGGGCTGTCGAGGCGCCCGAACGGCTTGCCGCGCGATTTGCCGCGAAGGAGGCGTGCGCCAAGGCGCTGGGAGCGCCGCCCGGGATGTCCTGGCACGATGCCCAGGTTGTCACCGACCCGAGCGGGCGTCCGCGGCTGCGGCTCAGTGGCACCGTGGCGGCCGTGGCGGAGGGCCTTGGCATCCGCTCGTGGCACCTGTCCCTGACCCATGACGGTGGCGTGGCGATCGCATTTGTGATCACAGAGAACTGACCTCGGCCGTGGTGGCCCACTGGTTGCTGAGGAGCGCTGACGGAGGGCTGGGATGTGCGTCCGACGGTTCGACGGAGCACCTTCTCCGCAGCGAGCATGACGGCTATGAGATTCGCACATTCGGTAGCCCAGGTGCGGGATGCCGAGGCGCCTTTGCTCGCCGGCCTGCCGCCGGGCGCGCTGATGCAGCGGGCCGTCCACGGCCTGCTGTCGCATGCGGCGCGCAGGCTCGGCCGGGTGTACGGTGCCCGGGTCGTCATCCTCGCGGGGAGCGGTGACAACGGTGGTGACGCGCTGTGGGCGGGTGCGCGGTTGGCGGCCAGGGGCGCCCGGGTGGACGCCCTCGCTCCTGGGCGTACGCATCCAGCTGGGACCGCGGCACTGCTCGCGGCGGGCGGGCGCCTGCACTGCCTGCCCGGTCCAGGCCCGGCCGGCGCGCGGCCGCCGCTTCCTGGCCGGCCGGTCGGCGAGGACACCGCCGCCAGCCTGCTGACCGCGGCGGACCTGGTCCTCGACGGCATGCTCGGTATCGGGGGGAAGGGCGGCCTGCGTGCGGGCCACGCCCGGTTGGCTGGGCTGTCCCCGGCCGGGCGCACCGTCGCCGTGGATGTCCCGAGCGGGGTGGACGCCGACACCGGCGCGGTGGCGGGCGCGGCCGTCCGCGCGAGCAGCACCGTGACGTTCGGAACCCACAAGCGCGGGCTGCTGATCTCGCCGGGGGCCGATCACGCGGGCCGGGTGGAGCTCGTCGACATCGGGCTGGCGCTTCCTCCGCCGGATCTGGTCGCTCTTGATGACGCCGCGGCCGCCCAGCTGCTGTCGAGCCCCCGCCCTACGGACTCCAAGTACACCCGGGGTGTGCTGGGGCTGGTGGCCGGCAGCGACGCCTATCCGGGTGCCGCGGTGCTCGCCACCGGCGGGGCGCTGCGTGGGGCCGCGGGCTATCTGCGGGTGGTCAGCACCGGCGCCGCCGCCGATCACGTGCGTCGCGCGCATCCCGAGGCTGTGGTCACCGAGATCGGCCCTGGTGACGGCGAGGCGGTTGTCGCGGCCGGCCGGGTGCAGGCGTGGGCGGTCGGCCCTGGCCTGCCACCGGACGGCGAGACGGCCCGGGTGGTGCTGGCCCTGCTGGCCAGCGAGCTGCCTGTGCTGCTTGACGCGGGCGCGCTGGGCGCGCTGGCGGGAGATACCCGGGCGGTTGCCGCACTGCGGGACCGGGCCGCGCCGACATTGCTCACGCCACACGAGGGCGAGTTCGTCCGGCTGGTCGAGGCGTCGTCGCACCGGGAGGCCGCGGCGATTGCCGAGGAACTGGCCGCGGACAGGCTGGGGATGACCCGGCGCGTCGCCGCCGAACTCGGGGTGACCGTGCTCCTCAAGGGCAGCCGCACGTTGATCGTCGACCCGGGCGGGCAGGCACGGGTGAACACCACCGGGACGCCGTGGCTGGCGACGGCGGGCAGCGGCGACGTCCTGACCGGGCTGTGCGGCTCACTGCTCGCCGGTGGGCTGACTCCACTGGATGCCGGCAGCGTGGGCGCGCATCTACACGGCCGGGCGGCGCAACGGGCCGGCCATCCGTTGGCTGCCTCCGAGCTGGTTCCGATGCTGGCGGCCCGCGGGCGCCGCCGGGCCGGCGGCAGCCGTTGACCGAACCGCGGCTGGTCCCGCCAGCTGGCCCCGCCGGGGTGCGATGTGAGCGGGATGTAGCGCCTCGGTGTGATCTGGCCGGGCGCTGCTTGTTACCGTCGGAGTACGTGCGCGGGTGGCCGGCGGCCGCGCGGAATAAGAGCGCCCGGCAATAGGGGCGTGGATCAAGGAGCGGGGCTGGGGTGCGTGCATCGCGAGGCGGAGGAGGGAGTCACCCTGGTGTTGGGTGGCGACCGACGACAATGCGGTGAGGTGCGTGCCCCAGCCCCGCGACGCCGCGTCCCCTGTTGCCGGTCGCTCTAAGGCTGAGAATCGCGCGTCCGGGGGCGGCCAGGCTGCTCTGGGCGGGTCAGGAAGGCGCTGGATGACACCGCAGAGTGAGGACCTGCCCGCGTGCGCGGTTATAGATCTTGATGCGGTCCGCGAGTCCGTGGCGACGCTGGCCGCCCGAGCCGGGAACGCCGCGACCATGGCGGTGGTGAAGGCCGACGGCTACGGCCATGGGATGATCGCCTGCGCGGGCGCGGCGCTGGAGGCCGGCGCGAGCTGGCTGGGGGTCGCGGTCATCGCGGAGGCACTTGCGCTGCGCGCCGCCGGGATCACGGCGCCGGTGCTGGCGTGGCTGGTCACTCCCGGGGAGCGGCTCGCGCAGGCGATCGCCGCCGACATCGACCTGTCCGCGTCGGCACCCTGGGCGCTGGCGGAGATCGCCGCGGCCGCGCGGCTGACCGGCCGTGCCGCGCGCGTCCACCTGAAGGTCGACACCGGCCTGCACCGGGCGGGGGCGACCGAGGAGAGCTGGCCAGCCCTGTGCGACGCGGCGGCGGCGCTTGCCGCCGACGGCCTGATCGACGTGGTCGGTGTGTGGAGCCATTTCGCCTTTGCGGACTCACCTGGTCATCCGACCGTCCGTGCACAGATCGGCTGTTTCGCGGACGCGGTGGCCGTCGCCGAGAAGGCCGGTCTGCGACCGTTCGTGCGGCACCTGGCCAACTCGGCCGCGACCCTGCTCAGCCCGGACGCGCACTTCGACCTGGTCCGGCCGGGAATCTCCGTGTATGGCCTGTCGCCTGGGCCCCAGGTCGGTTCTCCCGCCGCCCTCGGCCTGCGTCCGGCGATGACGCTCACCGCGCGGCTGGCGTTGGTCAAACGGGTGCCAGCGGGATGCGGGGTGTCTTATGGCCACCGTTATGCCACCTCGGCCGAGGCGACTCTGGCGCTGGTGCCGCTCGGGTACGCCGACGGCGTGCCCCGGTCGGCGGGCAACACGGCCGAGGTGCTGGTGGCCGGCTGCCGTCGGCGTATCGCCGGGACGGTGTGCATGGACCAGTTCGTCGTGGATGTCGGTGATGATCCGGTCCAAGCGGGTGACCAGGTCGTCCTGTTCGGGCCGGGGGCGCACGGCGAGCCGACCGCCACCGACTGGGCGGATGCCCTCGGCACCATCAATTACGAGATCGTCACGAGGATCGGCGCCCGGGTCCCGAGGGTGTACGTGAACGCGCCCCGCCCAGCCGGCTCGGCCGGCTCGGCCAGGCCAGCTGGGCCGGCCGGCTCCGCCGGGCTGGAAAACGGTCTGCCGTGAGCGTGCCGCTCGATGATGACGGCCTGCCGCCCGGTGGCCCGTGGACGGCAGCTTCAGCCCAGGTGCTGGGCGCCGGGCGGATGCTTGCCTGCGGCGGCCGCGCTGTCGCCGGCTCGCGGGCCGCGCGATCGGTGACCTTCGCCGGGCTCGCCGCGGCTGTCGTTGCCGGCGCGGCGGCGCGGCGGCGGGTCCGGCCCGGTTCCGGCCGGACAGACGAGCTGGCCGAGCCGGGGGAGGGATCGCTGCCCGAGCCGGGAGACGACGATCTCGTGCCGCTGGTCGGGGGGGAGCCGACCACCGTGGTCGCTTCGGACGGCGTGCCGTTGCACGTCGAGGTCGTCGGGGATCCCGGTGCCGCGCTCACCCTCGTCTTCATCCACGGCTTCTGCGTCAGCCTCGACTTCTGGACGTTCCAACGTCGAGAGCTCGCCGAATGCGGCCGGCTGGTGTTCTACGACCAGCGGGCCCACGGCCTGTCCGGCGCATCGGACGTCGCGGCGTGCACGATCGAGCAGCTCGGTGATGATCTGTATCAGGTGCTGGCCGAGGTGGTGCCGACTGGACCGGTGATCCTCGTCGGGCACTCGATGGGCGGAATGACGATTCTCGCGTTGGCCGACGCGCACGCGGAGCTGTTCGGCGGCCGGATCGTCGGGGTCGGGCTCGTGTCGACCAGCGCGGGCAGCCTGGCCACGGTCACCTTCGGCCTGCCGGTGGCGGCGACGAAGATGCTGCGCACCGCGCTGCCCGGTCTCGCGGTCGGTATGCGGTACGCCCCCACGCTGCTGGAGCGGGGCCGCCGCCATGGCAGTCAGGTAGCGTGGGCCGCGACCCGTCGGATCGGCTTCGGCTCGGCCGCGGTCGGGCCGCCGCTGGTGTCCTTTCTGGAGAAGATGGTGGCCGCGACGCCGCTGCACGTGATGGCAGCCTTCCTGCCAGCGCTGATCAACCACGACAAGATCGCTGCCGCGGCGGCGTTGGTGACGACCCCGACGCTGATCCTCGTCGGTGACGCTGACGTCATGACCCCGTTGGAGCACAGCCGGACGCTGAGCGAACTCCTCCCCGAGGCGGACCTGGTGGTGCTGGCGGGGGCTGGGCACGCCGTCACCCTGGAGCGCCCCAACGAGGTCAACGAGGCACTGCGCGCGCTGGTGAACCGGGCGACGGCCCGGCCGCGAGGCCTGCCGCGCCCGCCGGGAGCCCGCACCCAGGCCGCGCCCGCCCGCCATGACCGCGGCCCGGAGGACCTCCGGACCCGGACATCGTGAACGGCCCGCCCGAGCCTGTCGCCTTCCTCGCCCGAAGCGACGGAGAGGCCTGGCTGGTCGAGGCTCCGACAGCGCGGTCCATGCGTGCTGTCGGCCGTCGGCTGGCCGGCGGGCTGCGCGCCGGAGACCTCGTGATACTCGCCGGGCCGCTCGGCGCTGGCAAGACGGTCCTCGTCCAGGGCATCGCCGCCGGGCTGGGTGTCACCGGGGCGGTCACCTCGCCGACCTTCGTGATCGCCCGGGTGCACGATGACGGCCGGGTGCCCCTGGTGCATGTGGACGCCTACCGGCTGGGTGCGGTCGTCGAGGTCGAGGACATCGACCTCGACGCCGAGATCGAGACGTCCGTGACGGTCGTCGAGTGGGGCTCGGGACTGGTGGAGGGCTTGGCCAGCACGTATCTGCGGGTCGAGATCGAGCGGCCGCCCGAAGCCGTGCCGGGACTCGGCGCTGGCGCCGAGGACTGTGGCGACGGGGGCGTCCGCGTCGTCCGGATGGCTGGCAGCGACGGTGAATGGTCAACCCGCCTGCGGTCGTTGTGGGCGGCGGCCGGGGAATAGCTCGGTCACCGACCGCAACAGCCGCGGGCTGGAATTGTTTGATCATGCGATTTGATCGGCGCGACCGGCCAGCTAGTGGTCGCCGCCGGAAGTT
>NZ_CAKJTL010000172.1:959-61330 GCF_917627385.1 Protofrankia sp. CiT1 | reverse complement strand
CCCTGGACGAATTTCCGGCGGCGACCACTAGGCTGTCAGGCGTGCTGCTTCTCGCTGTTGACACGGCGACACCCGCCTGTTCGGTCGCTCTCGCGGACGTCGAATGGGCCGAGCCGGTCGCCGGCACGGGCGTTGTGCGGGTGACCCGCAGGGCGGCACGTCAGGTCGTGGATCCACGTAGGCACGCGGAGTTGCTGGTACCGCTGGTCCGGGAGGCGCTGGACGAGGCGTCGGCATGCCCTGCCGATCTCGACGCGCTGGTGGTGGGCCTCGGGCCGGGGCCGTTCACGAGTCTGCGGGTCGGCGTGGTGACCGCGGCCGCCTTCGCGGACGCTCTCGGCCGGCCCGCCTACGGTGTGTGCTCGTTGGACGGCATCGGCGCCGACACGTCGGGCAGGGTGGCCGTGACGACCGACGCGCGGCGCCGGGAGGTGTACTGGGCGGTGTACGACAGCGGTGAGCGGGTGGCCGGGCCGTCCGTGGGCCGACCGGGGAGCGTTGTCGAGGAGTTGCGGGAGATGGCGGTCCGCCGGGTGGCCGGACCGGGTGCGCAGCTGTACCCGGACGTTTTCGCCAGCCTCGGGGAGCCGGTGGAGCCGGCGACCGGCCCGGGGTATCCGTCCCCGGTCACCCTCGCCCGCCTGGCCGGCGCGAGCGTTCTGGCCGGCCGCCCGCCCGCGCCGCTCGTCCCGCTGTACCTGCGCCGGCCGGACGCGGCCGAACCGCGCCCGCCGAAAGCGGTGGCTGTGTGACCGGCCAGCTGACGATCAGGACAGACACGGTGACCGAGGATTCGCCGGCACCTGGGCGTGGCGAGGTGGCGCTTGTGCGCCTGCGCTGGTGGCATCTCGATGAGATTGTCGAGCTGGAACGGGACATCTTCGCCGAGGACGCCTGGACGGCCGAGCTGTTCTGGTCGGAGCTGGCACAGGGACTGGCGCGGCACTATCTGGCCGCTGTGCGCGGTGGGCGAGTCGTCGGTTACGGCGGGCTTGCCGTCCACGACGGCGAGTCCTACGTGCAGACTCTCGGCGTCACCGCGGACTCCCGCGGCAACGGGGTGGGCACCCGGCTGCTGGCCGCTCTGCTGCGCCATGCCCGGATGTGCGGTGCGCGCCGTTGTGACCTGGAGGTACGGACCGACAACAGCACGGCCCGAACTCTTTACCATCGGTTCGGCTTCGTCGATCTCGGCCTGCGCAGGGGCTACTACCAGCCGTCGGGAGCCGACGCCTACGTGATGTCGGCCCGTCACATAGACACCCGTGACTACGGCGAGATGCTTGACGCGGTGGAGTCGACGGTGTCCCGGTGAGCGGGGTCCGCGCCGGCCACGTCCCGCCGGCGCGGAGTGACGGGCCGTCGGTGCGGGGTGACGCGCCGTTGGTACTGGGTATTGAGACCTCGTGCGACGAGACCGGAGTGGGCCTGGTCCGGGGCGGGCTTCTGCTCGCGGACACCCTCGCGTCATCCGTGGACGAGCACGCGCGTTACGGCGGGGTGATTCCGGAGATCGCCGCCCGTGCGCACGTCGAGGCGATGGTGCCGGCTGTCGACCGGGCGCTGTCCCAGGCGGGGCTGCGCCATCGTGACGTGGACGCGATCGCGGTCACCGCTGGTCCGGGCCTGGCCGGGGCGCTGCTCGTCGGAGTGGCCGCGGCCAAGGCATACGCGTTCGCGCTCGGCGTCCCTCTTTACGGGGTCCATCATCTGGCCGCGCATGTCGCGGTGGACACCCTTGAGCATGGGCCATTGCCCGGCCCGTCCATGGCGTTGCTGGTCTCCGGCGGGCATTCCTCCCTGCTGCTGGTGCCGGACCTCGCCACGGGCGCGGTGATCCCGCTCGGGGCCACGGTCGACGATGCCGCGGGCGAGGCATACGACAAGGTTGCCCGGCTGCTCGGGATGCCGTTCCCCGGCGGGCCGCCCATTGACCAGGCGGCTCGTGACGGGAGCCCCACGATCGCGTTCCCGCGCGCGAAGGCGGGCGACGGTACGTTCGACTTCTCCTTCAGCGGGCTGAAGACCGCGGTGGCCCGGTGGCTGGAAGCGCGCAACCGGGCGGGTGAGCCGATACCCGTCGCGGCTGTCGCCGCGTCGTTCCAGGAGGCTGTTGTGGATGTGCTGACGGCCAAGTCCGTCGCGGCCTGCCGGTCGCACGGGGTCGACACCCTGGTGATCGGTGGGGGAGTGGCGGCGAACAGCAGACTGCGGTCGCTCGCGGCGGCGCGCTGTGCGGCCGCTGGTATCACCTTGCGGGTGCCCCGGCCTGGATTGTGTACCGACAATGGCGCGATGGTCGCCGCGCTGGGCTCCCTTCAGGCCGCCGCCGGTGTCACCCCGTCCTTGCTGGACATGTCCGCTTCCTCGACCCTTTCGCTGGAGCGGCCCTGAAGCCTGCCAGGCGCGAGCGGGACTGTGATCGTGCGCTCTGTGGCCAGGCCTTGTCGCGTGCCGGTACCTCGTTGGTCCCGCCTTGCCCACCGTGGTCGAAGATGTGGGTGTGGTTGATGTGACGCGCATGTGGGAGGCCCATGCGGCCGATGGCTGCCTGGAGGACCTCCTGGCCTGGTTGGACCAGGCGCTGGGAGATGCTCCGGCGGAGGTCTACCGCGGTGCCGGCGGCAATGGTGACGTGGTGGTCGTCCTGCTTCATCCGCATGGCGGCGAACTATCGGTGGGTAAACCATCGGCCGCTGCCGCCGGGTCTGTTCTCGATGGTGTTCCGCCGAGCTTTCTCGCGCGTTCCGCGCGGGCGTGGGACTTCGTGCGCGTATCGTCACGCGGACCGAATACCGATGACCAGGAGGGGGCCTGATGAAAAGAAGCGTTGTCACCGGAGGTGCGGGTTTTCTGGGATCGCACCTGTGCGAGCGGCTGTTGACCGAGGGCCATGAGGTCCTTTGCCTGGACAACTTCGTCACGGGGACCCCGGTGAACGTCGCTCATCTTGCGGACCGCGAGTGCTTCCGATTGATCCGCTGTGATGTGACGGATTACGTCCATGTTCCTGGTCCGGTTGACTACGTGCTGCACTTCGCGTCGCCGGCAAGCCCGATCGACTATCTGAATCTGCCGATCCACACCTTGAAGGTGGGCTCGATCGGTACGCTGCACGCCCTTGGCCTGGCCAAGGAAAAAGGCGCGCGTTTCATACTGGCGTCGACCTCGGAGGTCTATGGTGACCCGCAGGTCCATCCGCAGCCGGAGAACTACTGGGGCCATGTCAACCCGGTAGGTCCGCGGGGTGTGTACGATGAGGCGAAGCGGTTCGGCGAGGCGCTCACCATGGCCTACCGCCGGAGCCACGGTGTGGATACCGGAATCGTCCGGATTTTCAATACCCACGGGCCGCGGATGCGCCCTAACGACGGCCGTGCGATCCCCGCCTTCGCGACCCAGGCGCTGCGCGGCGAACCGATGACGGTGGCGGGTGACGGTAGCCAGACCCGGTCGATCATCTACGTCGATGATCTGGTCGAGGGAATCGTGCGGATGATGTTTTCTGGTCATCCTGGTCCGATGAATATCGGGAACCCGTATGAGCTGTCGATCATCGAGCTCGCCGAGCTCGTCCGTGAAGTCGCCAAGAGTGAATCGAAGATCTCATTCATTCCGCGGCCGGAGGATGACCCGACGATCCGGCAGCCGGACATATCGCTGGCCCGCGAGGTTCTCGGCTGGGAACCAGTTGTCGACCTGCGGACCGGTCTCGACACCACGGTCTCCTGGTTTCGGGAGCATCCCGACGTCCTGCACCGGGACTGACGCGATCCACCGGGACTGGCGCGGCGTCGTTGTGGGCGCGGGCACGAGGGGTATCGGCCCGCTGTGGCCGGCCCGGCCGCCCGTGGCCGCGACCGGGCCCGGCGGGTTGGCCGGTGCCTTGCGCCTGGGCTCGCTTGACAGTTCTGGCTGTGTTGGTTGACGTGGGCGAGGCGGGTGCTAAGTTGGCACTCGGCACACGAGAGTGCCAGCGACAACAGGCGCCTGTTCACCCGCGACGGCAGGCCGCCAGGGTCGCTCTCTCATCCAGCGCAGGAAGGGGGAGGTCGATCGTGACGACCGCCACCAAGGTTGCAATCAAGCCACTTGAAGATCGCATTGTCGTCCAGCCGTCAGATGCCGAGCAGACCACCGCGTCAGGTATTGTGATCCCGGATACGGCCAAGGAGAAGCCGCAGGAGGGCACTGTGCTCGCGGTCGGGCCGGGCCGGTTCGAGGATGGCAAGCGGGTCCCGCTCGACGTCAAGGTCGGCGATGTCGTTCTGTACAGCAAGTACGGCGGTACCGAGGTGAAGTACGCCGGCGAGGAGTACTTGGTTCTCTCCGCCCGCGACGTGCTGGCGATCATCGAGAAGTAGGTCTGTCGCCAGCAGGATCCAAGGGCGTGTTTCGCCGTTCTGGATGGCATTCGTCCGGATCGGCGGAGCACGCCTGATCGCCGTTAGGGCGTGCCTCTCGAATCCCGCTCGCAGCACCCCACCCGCATGCTCCGCGTCCGCGTGGGTTCCTGCTCCCGGAGTCCATCGAGCGATTTCCAGGAGGCACGCCCAGAGCCTGTCTGATGGGTATTGGTCGATGCGCGATGATTCAGAAGGCGGTCCGCACGGTGGCGGAGGAGCCGATAGCGGTGTCCTGCCGGTGACGACGAGCCGGGGTCCCCGTGCGGCGCGACCTCTTCTGGGCATCGAGGGCAGGGCTCCGCACGGGCGCGAAGCGTTCGGGCGGGGGCGAAGCGATCGAAGATCGATCAGACAGGCCCACGGGCCAGACATGCCCTGAGTCGGTTCGGGAGGACCACGTATGCCCAAGATTCTGACATTCAGCGAGGACGCTCGCCATGCGCTTGAGCATGGCGTGAACGCTCTCGCGGACGCTGTGAAGGTGACGATCGGCCCGCGTGGCCGCAACGTCGTCATCGACAAGTCCTATGGCGCGCCGACGATCACCAATGACGGGGTGACGATCGCGCGCGAGGTGGAGCTGGACAACCCGAACGAAAACCTTGGCGCCCAGCTCGTCAAGGAGGTCGCCACCAAGACCAACGACGTCGCTGGCGACGGCACCACGACCGCGACCGTGCTCGCTCAGGCGATGGTGCGCGGCGGTCTGCGCCAGGTCGTGGCCGGGACGCCGCCGGTGTCTCTCAAAGCGGGTATCGAGGCCGCGGTCGTGGCCGTCTCCAACGCCCTGCTGGAGCAGGCCCTGGAGGTGGACTCGAAAGAGGTCATCGCGCACGTCGCGGCTATCTCCGCCCAGGACGCGAAGGTCGGCGAGCTCATCGCCGAGGCGATGGACCGGATCGGCAAGGACGGTGTGATCACCGTCGAGGAGAGCCAGGCTCTCGGTCTGGAGCTCGAGCTCACCGAGGGGATGCAGTTCGACAAGGGATACATCTCCCCGTACTTCGTCACCGACCCCGAGCGCATGGAGGCCGTCCTCGAGGACGCCTATGTGCTGCTGCATCCGGGCAAGATCAGCGCGCTGAGCGACGTCCTTCCGCTGCTGGAGAAGGTCGTGGAGGCACGGAAGCCGCTGTTGATCATTGCTGAGGACGTCGAGGGGGAAGCGCTGTCGACTCTTGTCGTCAACGCGATCCGCAAGACCTTCCAGGTAGTGGCGATCAAGGCGCCGGGCTTTGGCGATCGCCGTAAGGCGATGTTGCAGGACATCGCCATCCTCACCGGGGGGCAGGTCGTCGCTGCCGAGGTTGGCCTTAAGATCGATTCGGTCGGGCTCGCCGAGCTCGGCCGGGCGCGCCGGATCGTCGTCGACAAGGACACTACGACCATCATCGACGGCGCTGGTGACGAGACGAGCCTCGCCGACCGGGTACGTCAGCTCCGCGGGGAGATCGAGGCCAGCGACTCGGACTGGGATCGCGAAAAGCTCCAGGAGCGGGTGGCCAAGCTCGCCGGTGGCGTCGCCGTGATCAGGGTCGGGGCGTCCACCGAGGTTGAGCTGAAGGAGAAGAAGCACCGTCTGGAGGACGCCGTGTCCGCCACCCGCGCCGCGGTGGAGGAGGGCATCGTGGCTGGCGGTGGGTCGGCGCTTATACACGCGGGTGCGGTACTCGACGGCGGTCTCGGGCGCACCGGCGACGAACTGGCCGGCGTGCAGATCGTTCATGACGCGCTGAGTGCCCCGCTGACCTGGATCGCGAACAATGCCGGTCAGGAAGGCGGGGTGATCGTCGCGCGGGTGAAGGAGCAGCCCGTCGGGAGCGGCTTCAACGCGGCTCGGGGCGAGTTCACCGACCTGATCGCGGACGGCGTGGTCGACCCGGTGAAGGTGACCCGCTCGGCCGTTGCCAACGCCGCGTCCATCGCCGCCTTGTTGCTCACGACCGAAAGCCTGGTCACGGAGAAGCCGGCCAAACCCGCCGCTGACGCCGGGCACGGTCATGACCACGGCCATTCGCACGGCGCCGGGTTCTGAGCTGTCAGGACCATCCTGCTTGCCAGGATCGGGATCCTGACGCGGATTCCCCAAAGCCCGGTAGGACGTTCGGCGTCCTACCGGGCTTTCTCGCGCTTCCGGTCGATTTCACCGAGCGTTGCGTTCACACGTCGCGGGTGACCCGATCCATGCGATGGATCCGTCCGGGTATGTCCGGGCAGAACGCCCGCGTCCGGTCGCCCCAAAGATCATCGGTGCGCCACCACACTCTCGCCCTAACAGGCCGGAGCCAGGCCGGGGCGTGACGGGTTGTGCCGCGCCGCGCCGCGGCGCGTCCGGCCGGTCAGGATGCCTTCTCGTTCGGACTCGCTCAGCCCGCCCCACACCCCGTAGGGCTCGCGGGCGTGCAGCGCGTGCTCGGCGCATGCCTGGATCACGGGACACCGTGCGCAGACGGCCTTCGCGGCGGCTTCACGCGCCGCGCGGGCCGGGCCCCGCTCGCCTTCCGGGTGGAAGAAGAGCTCCGTGCTCTCTCCACGGCATGCACCGTGAAGCTGCCATTCCCACTTCTCGGCACCGGGGCCTGGAAGTCGTCGGACGTCGGTCATCGGTCTGAGCCCCCCTCTCAACCATGGGCGGCTGGCGCCGCAGCTACACCGTAGTGCCGCGCCATATGTTGTTCAACACAGAGAATCATTCGGCGCGTGGTCGGTCGGAGCCGGTTCGTCGCCAAGTTGTGGGTACGGTCGCCGAGAGCCACCATGAGCGCTGTGACCCCCTCCCCGGAGCCGGCGGAGCGCAACCCGCGGTACACGGTCGCGGCGGTTGCCCGGCGGCTGGGCGTCGCGCCCGCAACCCTTCGCACGTGGAACCGTCGATACGGGCTCGGTCCAGCCGACCATGTCTCCGGTACCCGCCGCAGGTACGGTCCACACGACCTGGCCCGCTTGGAGTTCATGTGCCGGCTGACACAGGACGGGATCGCGCCCGCCGAAGCGGCCAGAATCGCCAGGACCACACTCGTCGATGATCTACCGGAATCGCGCTGGCCGCGATCGGCTCCGGGAATTGATGATCGACCGTATGGCGCCGGACCCGGACCGTCCGCGGGCGGAGCTGGCTGCGGGCAACCGGGCCAGGCGGGTAGCGGTGAGCACGCCGGGGCCGTGACCTCGGCGAACGATGATTGTGGTGGCCTCGACGAGCCGGCGGTCGCGGACCTGGCCGGGGCACGGGGATCAGGCGGCCGGGTGCTGCGGCTGGCGGATGCCGGCGTCGCGGCCCGTGGACTTGCTCGTGCGGCGATGGCGCTCGACTCGTCGGCGGTGACCCGTATTCTGGCCCATGCCGTCGCGGCTGATGGGGTTGTCGCCGCCTGGCAGGAGCTTGTGTGCCCGGTACTGGTCGCCGTGGGCAGGCGATGGGAACAACGTGGCGACGCCGTCGATGTCGAACATCTGCTCAGTGACTGCGTGGCGGCGGTGTTCCGCCGGGCCGCGGATCGTGAGGTCGACGGTCATAGCCGACCGGTGTTGCTTGCGTGTGCTCCGGCCGAGCAGCACAGCCTCGCGCTGACCGCACTCGCCGCGGGCCTTGCTGAGCGGGGGGCGAGCGTTCGCGTACTCGGCGCCGCGGTGCCGATCGCCGCGTTGCGCAATGCGATCGTCCGCGTTGGGCCGGTAGCTGTCTTCCTGTGGTCGCAGCGTCGGACGTCCGCGGATGTGCAGGTGTTGACTGGCTTACCGGTGACCCGGCCGCCGACATCGATCGTTGTCGGCGGCTCAGGCTGGCAGCGAGCGACTCTTCCGGGGCGCGTCCGTCATGCGGGATCCCTGCGCGAAGCCCTCGACCTTCTCACCGGAGCCCCGCTCCAGGGTTAGCACGTGCCGCCCGGACCAGGGCAAAGGCATGATCCGACGCGGATTGGTGATCTTTGGCTAGCGGGAATCAGCTTCCGAGGCTTCACTTGTCTCGTAGACCCCGTCGGCGTAACCACGCGCATAGTCCCAGCTGGCGTAGGACGATGGGTCCGGAGCGTACGCGGGTTCGTGGACCCGGGCCCGGCCCTCGTCAAGGAGGTAGCGGAGGTTGCCGGCGAGCAGGTCCCAGTCGAAGAAATGCGGTTCCGCGCATCCCTCGCAGTCGACGATGAGGCCGCGGTAGCCGCGGGGCTCCAGCAAGGTCCGGAAGACGTCGAGGTCCCCGAGCTCGGCAAGTATCTCCTCGCGCTCGTGCGGCGAAAGAGGCTCCAGCAGTTCGGTGTCCTCAACCGGGTCGAGGCGCGCGAGCTCTGCTGTCGGGTCCTCGGGGTCGCCCGCGAACGGGTCGAGAGGCTCGTCGCTCACGCCGCCCACGCTACGCCGGAGCAAGCCCCTTAGTGGTCCCGATGGGCGACTCCAGGGGGTTGGCCGGTTTCGGATCGCGTGTTTCAACCTGTCCGCGAGACCGTTTTACGCATCTCATACGGTTGGCGGCGCTGGATTACTGCGTAGTACGACATATCCGGCACTGGATTGGTGGTTCCGGTTCTCTGGTCCCGCCTGCTGCCTGTGCGCCGATGCCGGTAGGCGGAGACCAAGCTGATCGTTTTTTGGCGCTTCTCGCCGCGCGGGTGCGCGATGATGCCCTCTTCCGCGCGCCCGAGCGCTCTCGCCGGCGGTCTTGCCGGCGGCCTTGGGAGTCCTAGGATGGGCCGGTAGGGCTCTTGTGCCGGTGCCTGATTCGCATGCCCGGCGGCTCATGGCCGCAGCCGGCGCCAGGACGGCGTTCCCCGCCATGGGGCCGTGGGTGTTCTGGGCAAAGCGTGGGGATATGGTTTTGATCGTTATGGGGAGTGGCGAGGTGCGGATGGAAGGTGTCATGAACAGTCCCGTTGTCCAGTCGATCGGGTCCGAGCCAGGGTCGATGCCGTCGGCGAAGCTGGCCATGCTGGGGCTGACCTTCGACGACGTACTGCTGCTGCCAGCGGAATCGGACGTCATGCCGGCGGATGCCGACACGTCCACCCGGTTGTCCAGGCACATCCGGCTGGCTGTTCCGTTGCTGTCCTCGGCGATGGACACCGTCACCGAGGCGCGGATGGCGATCGCGATGGCCCGGCAGGGCGGCGTGGGCGTGCTGCATCGCAACCTCTCCATCGAGGACCAGGCGCAGCAGGTCGACGTGGTGAAGCGTTCCGAATCAGGGATGATCACAACGCCTGTTACCTGCGGCCCGGATGCCACCATCGAGGACGCCAACGAGCTCATGGCCCGCTACCGCATTTCCGGGGTTCCGGTGACCGAACCGGATGGCCGGCTCGTGGGAATTGTCACGAATCGTGATATTCGATTTGAGCGGGACTATTCCCGGCTGGTGCGTGCGGTCATGACACCGATGCCGCTCGTTACGGCGCGGGTCGGGGTGTCCGCGGACGACGCGCTGTTGCTGTTGCGCCAGCACAAGATTGAGAAGCTTCCTCTGGTGGACGACGGTGACCGCCTGCGTGGACTGATCACGGTCAAGGACTTCACCAAGCGTGAGCAGTATCCGCGGGCAACCAAGGACGCGGATGGACGGCTGGTGGTCGGCGCCGCCATCGGGGTGGGGGATGACGCCTACAAGCGCGCGCAGATGCTTGTAGCGGCGGCCGTCGACTTCCTGGTGGTGGACACCGCGCATGGCCATGCGCGGGCTGTGCTGGACATGGTGCGGCGTATCAAGTCCGACCTGTCGACCCGCCTGGACGGTGGCCCTCTTGACGTGATCGCGGGCAATGTCGCGACCGCGGACGGCGCACGCGCGTTGGTCGACGCCGGTGCCGACGCCATCAAGGTGGGGGTGGGGCCCGGCTCGATCTGCACGACCCGGGTCGTGGCCGGGGTCGGGGTCCCGCAGGTCACCGCGATCTACGAATGCGCGCGCATCGCGCGGCAGGCGGCCGTCCCCGTGATTGGTGACGGCGGGATGCAGTACTCCGGCGATATCGCCAAGGCGATTGCCGTTGGTGCTGACTCGGTGATGCTTGGCAGTCTTCTTGCCGGAGTTGACGAGAGCCCAGGCGAACTGATCTTCATCAACGGCAAACAGTACAAGGCATACCGCGGGATGGGGTCGTTGGGCGCGATGCGCGGCCGGGGCACGGCTCGCTCCTATTCAAAGGACCGCTACTTTCAGGATGATGTTCTCTCCGACGACAAGCTTGTTCCGCAAGGTGTGGAGGGGCAGGTGCCCTACCGGGGGGCATTGGCCGCGGTCGCGCACCAGCTGGTCGGAGGCTTGCGCGCGGCTATGGGATACACCGGTTCGGCGACGGTCGGCGCCCTCCAGCAAGATGGCCGGCTGGTGCGTATCACCTCGGCCGGGCTCAAGGAGAGCCATGCGCACGACATTCAGATGACCGTTGAGGCGCCGAACTACAACACTCGATGATCAGTATCTGTGCCGTGGCCGGCCCGCGCGCGGCCGGCCGGCTTCCGTCGGCCCGGTCCCCGGTGACAGGCATCTGGTGACAGGCGCCCGGTGAGACATCCCCGGTGAGAGGACACAGTGACTGAGGTCGAGATCGGGATCGGGAAGAGCGGCCGCGTTGCCTTCGGGCTGGACGCCCTGGGCATCGTGCCATCGCGGCGGACCCGTGACCCCGCGGACGTCTCGCTGGCCTGGGAGATCGACGCCTATCGTTTCGACCTGCCGGTTGTCACCGCTCCGGCGGACGCGGTGACCTCGCCGGTGAGCGCCGTGAGCGTCGGTGGGCTCGGTGGTCTGGGCGTCGTTCACGTGGAGGGCGTGTGGAGCCGGCATGAGGAGCCCGATGCGCTGCTGGCGGAGCTCGCCACCCTCGACGCCGAGGCGGCCACCCGGCGGCTGCGCGAGCTCTATGCCGCGCCGATCCGACCGGAGCTGGTGGTCAAGCGGCTGGCGGAGATACGCGAATCCGGCGTCGTCACCGCTGCCGCGCTGCGTCCCCAACGGGTCGGGGCGCTATACCCGTTCCTCCTCGAGGCCGGTGGTATAGACCTGCTTGTCATCCATGCGCCAGCCGTGTCCGCCGAGCACCAGTCGCGGGCGGGTGAACCGTTGAACCTCAAGCGGTTCATCGGTGAGCTCGATGTGCCGGTCCTGGTGGGCGGGTGCGCGTCCTTCTCGACGGCCCTCCATCTGATGCGGACCGGGGCGGCTGGTGTGATCGTGGGTGTCGGACCGGGCGGGGCGGACACCACCCGCGCGGTGCTCGGGGTCGGGGTTCCGATGGCGACCGCCATCGCGGATGCGGCCGGGGCGCGCATGCGCTACCTGGATGAGTCCGGCGGTCGTTATGTCCATGTGATCGCCCATGGCGGTATGCGGACGGGCGGTGACATTGCCAAGGCCATTGCCTGTGGCGCTGACGCGGTGATGCTCGACGCGCCGCTGGCCGCCGCGGCCGAGGCGCCTGGCCACGGCGGGTACTGGTCCATGGATGTCCTGCATTCACGGCTGCCCCGCGGTGTCTGGGAGCGCGTACCTGTCACCGGGACGCTGCGCGAGATCCTGTTGGGCCCGGCTGCGGTTAATCCCGGCACCCTGAATCTTGCGGGTGCTCTGCGGACCGCCATGGCCACCACCGGTTATGCGACCGTGAAGGAGCTGCAGAAGGCGGAAGTTCTGATCACCTCTACGCTCTGTTGACTGTCCGGCATCCCCTGCCGGCTGCCTCGTTTTCTGTCGCGTCCCGACCGGGCCGCGCGAGCCGGACAGCCTTGCCGCCGGGCGCTCGTAGTCGGCTACGCGACAGGTAATTTCCGGCGATACAGGCATAACGGGCGTTTCCGGTCTGGTTCAGATGCCGGGGTGACGTCGCCTTCAGGCGGCATGGCACCCTGGAACCGTCTGTTTCGGTCCGAAGGATGACACATGCGCATCGACGAGCACGGTCGCTGGGTCAGCGATGACGGCGCTTACGTCTGGGATGAGGCCGCCCAGGCGTGGCAGCCGTCGGCGCCGCGTCCCACCGGATCGGCGGGATCCACGGCTGCCCCCGCTACCGCCGACCCTGCCACGGATGGCATCGTGGTCGAGTCCACCGGCGCTTTCTCGTTGCTTTCCCTCCCGCGGAGCACAGCGGCCCTACCCGTGGCGGACGATCTTTCGGTGGCGGGTGTGGACTGGCCGCGGTCGATCCATGACGATACGGGGGGTCCCGGCGTCGGGCCGGGCATCCAGCCGGCCGTCGGGGGGGAACCGGCCAGCCCTGGTGGGTGGGACCGGCCCGACGGCACCCTGCTCGGCGCTGACCTGCTTGGTACTGATCTGCTCGGTACTGACCTGATCGGCACTGACCTGATCGGCACCGGTGTCCCCGCGGCGGGCAGGGCATCCGGGGATCCCGCCCCGGTATCTGACCCGATCGCCGGGGCCTGGCTCGCGGGGGCTGTGGGGGAGGGTGACATCCCGGCTGGTTCCGGTGATCTTGCCGGGGCTGATGTCCTCGGTGGCCGGGTGCCGGGCGCCGAGAAGATGTCACCAGGCCTGAGCCAGCATGCCCAGGATGATCGCGTAGCGTCCGCCCCGGGGTGGGACCCGGCTGAACGTGACCGTGGTGACCGCGTCCCTGCTGCTGCGCTGGAGGCGGGGGCGCGCAGCCGCGCCGGCTCCAGCGGTGCGCGTACCCATGGGCGTCGGCGACGCGCTACGGCGAGTGCCCGAGCGACCCGGTCCGGCCCGTTGACCGGGCCCGCCGACGGGGAGACCCGCGGGTTCCCGCGAGGTATCTCACCGCTGCCGCGTTCCGCGCTTATCGGTGGAGCGGCGGTTTTGGCGCTTCTGCTCGGCTTCGGTGGGTGGCTGCTTTTCGGCCACGCCGGTGGGCACACCGTGAGCCACGGACCAGCCAAGGTCGCGGCGAGTGTTTCGGCGGGATACCCGCGGCAGTACTCCGGGCCGGTACGCACGGCCTATCTGGATGAGTGCGTCCAAGTCAGCGGGGGGCTGCGGGCCTACTGCGCATGCACGCTGGAGAAGCTGGAAGCCACCTACCCGGAGGACCAGTACGTCGCCTTCAACAACAATGTTAATTCTTCCGACTCGACCAAGGTCGTTCGTGAGATCGCGGACCAGTGTGTGAGCGCCGGATGATGAGCACTAGTGTATGCTCGGGCTATCCGTTTTTTCGCGTTTCCTGGGCATATACGCCCTTTACCTGGGGGGCAGGACATGCCCACCGACGACTTCGGGCGCTGGTTGAGCGACGATGGCGCGTGGGTGTGGGACAGCGCGGCCAAGATGTGGCGTCCGCGGGTGACGGCCGGTGATTCCGGTGACGCGGGTGGGCCTGTGACGGGGCCATCGGAGCGATCCGGTTCACCGGCGCGACGCGCGGATGACTTCTTTGCGGTGGAACGGGTCGGCGAGACCGACGACCGTCCGTATCAGCCGTCGGACCGAGAATCATCCTGGGATGTCACCGCTCCGGCATACCAGCCCTCGGAGCGTGACCCTGGCCGGCGCTCCGGCTCGGGCTCGCCCGCACGGCCGGCGGCTGCCGCGGTCGACCCCTTTGACGTCTCCTCCACCCATGACCGACCGCTTCCTCCCGCATACCCCTCCGTTGAGCACCCGCCGTATCCGGTCCGTCATGAACCGTGGACGGATGGTTTGCCGAACCAGGTTGATCCTGGGCGAGGCGTGCCAGGCCTGCCAGGAACGCCGGCCGGGCACGGGCCTGGGCATGGGAGCGGGCGCTGGGACCTGTCAGTGGGCAGCGCCGACGACGGGCACTCCGCGCGCGGCGCTGGTCTGGCCTGGCAGTCCTCGCCCGCGGGCCCAGGCACGGGCCGGGATCCCGGCGTGCGCGACCGCCAGCCCGAAGTTCCCCGCGGCTTCGGGCCCAACCGTTCAGAGGCTGTCGGCTCCGCTGAGGCCAGGCGCAACTGGCCGCCAGCCGACGACCGGCTAACGGCCTTCCCCGCCGCTGGTCAGGCCGCATCTGGTGCGCAGGCGTTCCAGCCGCCGGGGAACGCCACCGGCGCGGCCGCGGATCGGCCGGCCGGCGGCTCGACGGCCAGCTCGCCGCCCCCTCGAGGGTTCGCGGGCGCTACCGGGCGCCCCGCGGACCATGGGAGCAGCGGATATACGCCTACCGGCGCCGATGGTCCGCCGAGAGGCGGGCCTACTGGCGGCGCGAATGGCTACCCCGGTGGCCAGCAGCCGGACGGTTATGGCGTTCCGCAGGGTGACAGCTATGCGATCAGCGGTCACCAGCCTCCCGATTACCCGGGATCCGCGCGCGGCGCTGCCGGTGGGCGTGATGCCATCGCCCGCTCCGGCCGGCCCGTTGACGCCGGCAGCCAAAGAGGCTCCGGCAACAGGGCGTTCGATCAGACAGCGGAGTCCGGGCGGATGGAGCGCGATGACGCGAGGCGCCGCCCGGAGGCCGTGAGCCGGACAGTCCTGTTACCGGAGCCTCCCAGCCCGGCCGAGCCCAGCGCGGGCGGATACTCCGGCTATCCGCCAGGCAGGCCGGTTCCTCGCCGCTCCGGTACGGACGACCGGGCCTTCGCGCCACCGGACGGGCCCGCGCGGACGGCCGCGAGACGAGCGGATGCCAGCGGCCGTGCCACGATCCCCCCCCCGCTTCACCGGGACCCGGCCGGACCTCGCGTTGATCCGCTCACCGCGCCGCGAACACCCCTGGGGCCGGCGACCGCCCTGCCGCTGCCCGCCCTGCCGCCGGCTCCGCCATCGTCGGGGAGCCATGCGGCTGGCACGGCGGCTGGCGGCACGCCTGAGCTGGACCGGGACAGTCATCACCCCGTGCGGGCTCCCGCCTGGGACAGCGGTCCGCTGTCCCAGGGCGTGCCACTTGCCGCGCTGCCGCCTCAACCGCCGGTGGAAGCCGCGATGACCGAGGCTTTGCGGCTGGAGCCCGCGCCGGAGAGCGTTGAGGACGACGGTTGGAAGCCGTCCACCACCGTCCGGAAGAAGACGGACCGCGGTGGTGCGGCACCCCCGCGAGTATCGTCCGCGCGGGCGTCGTCCGCCGACGCGATCTCAGACATGGCGACGAAGGGGGCGAAGGAACGCCGCCGGGCACTGAGCGGGCGGACAGCGGTCTCCGCGAGGCGTGGCGGCAACGCCCCCGGTAATCGGCGTGGCGTGGCGAGCCGGACCGACTTCGACCCTGATCTCACCGGCGACACCGACCTGACCGACGATATTGATATTGACGACGAGGATGACTACCCGTCCGGAATCTTCGCGCGCTATCGACACGGCTGGGTGGGCCCGCTCGCCATCGCGGTACTGGTATCACTCGTCGCGATCGGCGTGTATGTCATGGTGACCGGTGGAAAGAGCGCCTCGGAGGCGGCGCCGACGTCGGTGGCGTCCGCCTCGCGGTCCGCGGGGTCGCAGACATCGACGACGAGTAATCCGGACGCGGCTGCGGGGCTGGCACTGATCGATGGCGCCTACCGTTGCTACCAGGCGGACAGCGCGGACCTCAAGCCGCTGGCGGCACTTCCGGACAAGCTCGTGATCCCGATGGGGCGAGGGGCCTACAGCTGGAACGCTCAGCAGGGTACCTACACGATCGCCAAGAACAGCCTGAGCACCGAGACCGAGATCTTCGCCGATGTGCAGTTCACCGCTGGGCCGCTCAAGGACGTCAAGGCGTTGTTTTTCAACCGCGTGCGACAGGGCGACGCGGGCAAGGACGTGGGTGGTCTGACATTCGAGGACGGGACCAACCGGTGGTGCGCGATCAATTAGCGCGACTGGCAAGAGAGGCGTGGATCAAGGAGCGGGGCTGGGATGCGTGCGCTCATGGTTCGCTGGGCCGTCCCGGCGGATCCAGGCAGCCCGGCCGAGGGCGTCCTGGCCGGTCTCGGTGATCGCCTGCTCCGGTGGCCGTGCCGAGCGTCAGAACAACGGGTGACAATGCACGATGCAGGGAACAAAACTCCCTTTTTTGATCTCCTGGATACGTGTTGACCAGGACCCAGTGCCCAGGTTTCAACCGGGGTGCGGCAGGATCAGGTCCCATGCTCCGATCTGACTGTGTGACCGGCGCTGACCCGGTACGACCTGGCAGCCTTTCGGACTCCGGCGTCTGCGCCACGACCAGCTCGTATCGTCCGATCATGGCCCGACCGGACGGTTGGGGCGGTGGCTCTCTGGACCGCCGGAAGCTGCTGAGCCTGGCTGGAATGACCGCCGCAGCCCTGCCGCTTGCCGCGTGCGGCGGGGGCTCCGACGGATCGCAAGCGTCGAGATCCATCCGGATCGGTTATGTGAGCCCGCAGACCGGGTCGTTGGCCGCATTCGGCGTCGCGGACAGGTACGTCACCGACTCGATGCGTTCCTTCTACCGGCGTGGCCTGACCATAGGCACTCGGACCTACCCGGTGGACATCGTTTTTCGGGACAGCCAGTCCGACCGGACCAGGGCGGCTCAGGCAGCCAGCGACCTGATTTTCATCGATGGCGTGGACGTCGTGCTGGTCGGGTCGACGCTGGACACGGTCAACCCGGTTGCGGACCAGTGCGAGGCGAATGAGGTGCCATGCATCTCCACCGCGGCTCCGTGGCAGTCGTGGTTCTCCGGGCGCGGTGGCGACCTCACGAAGCCGTTTAAATGGACCTATCACTTCTTCTGGGGCCTGGAGGACGTGATCCAGGTTTACCTGGGAATGTGGGCGCAGCTCGGCACCAACAAGAAAGTCGGGGCGCTGTGGCCAGATGACCCCGATGGCAGGGCGTTCGCCGGGGCCTTCCCGCAGGCGATTGCCGGGCATGGCTACTCCTTGGCGGCGCAACCCGCGATCCCGGCTGGCACAACAGATTTCAGCCCGTTGGTGAGCCAGTTCAAGAGCAAGGGAGTGGATATCCTGACCGGGGTGATGACAGCGGCCGACTTTGCCTTGTTCTGGCGGGAAGCAGTCCGGCAGGATTTCAAGCCAAAGATCGTGACGGTGGCGAAGGCCTTGCTGTTCCCGGCGTCGGTCCTGGAGCTCGGAACGAATGCCAGCAACCTTGGCACCGAGGTCTGGTGGTCACCTGTGCACCGTTTTCGGAGCTCGTTGACGGGGGCCACCCCCCAAGCGCTCGCCGACGACTTCACCGCGAAGACCGGGAAGCCATGGCTGCAGACCCTTGGCTTCGTGCACGCGCTGTACGAGGTTGCCACCGAAGCGCTGGCCCAGGTCGGCTCCCCCGGTGACCGGGCGGCACTCGCGGATGCCATCGGTAAACTGCGTATCAACACGATAGTGGGGCCGCTCGCCTTCGGCGGTTTGGCGAACATCCCCAAGAACGTCGCGAAGACACCTTTGGTCGGCGGTCAGTGGCGCTCGGAAGAGAACAAGGGATACAAGCTTGTGATCGTCGGTGAAGATTCGGACAGCAGCATTGTTTCGCAGTCGGACCGGGTGCAGCAGTACGGCTGATGCGATAAAGGAGTGGGGCCGACAATATCCCAGCCGCCTGCGGCCGTAACGTCCCGTACGGCCGAGGGCGAGTTGATCAGTATTCTTTGGGGTCGCCCTCGGCCGGCTGCGGGCCCGGGTTCAGGTCCGCGCTACCGCTCGGGACATGGTGTGTTCGACCACCGAGATGAGCGCGCTTTTCGTGGAGTCACGGTTCCGCGCGTCGCAGGTGATGATCGGTACGGCCTGGTTGATCTGCAAGGCCTCCCGAACATCGTCGATGGAATGCCGCAGGATACCGTCGAAGCAGTTCACGCCTACGACGAACGGCAGCTGTCGCTGCTCGAAATAGTCGACTGCGGCGAAACAGTCGGCCAACCGCCGCGTATCGGCCAGCACGATGGCACCGATCGCGCCGCGGACGATGTCGTCCCACATAAACCAGAAACGGTACTGTCCTGGCGTACCGAACAGATACAGGATCAGATCCTCATCCAGGGAGACCCGCCCGAAGTCCATGGCGACGGTGGTTGTCGTCTTGTCGGTCAGGTGGGTCAGGTCGTCGACGTGCGCCCCGGCTTCGGTCATCACAGCCTCAGTGCGCAGGGGCACAATCTCCGACACCGAACCCACGAAGGTCGTCTTGCCGGCACCGAAACCGCCAGCAACAACAATCTTGACTGATGTCGTGGCGACGGATGAATTGACCCGTCGGTGGTCAGAGTTTTCGAAGGCCACTGAGAACCCTTTCGAGCAGCGCGAGGTCTGGCGCCTCGTCGCGGTCCGGTTGCTGGTGTACCCGGACGTAACCTTCGTCCGCCATGTCGCCTACCAGCACCCTTGCGACGCCGAGGGGAACCCGCAGGCCAGCGGCGATCTCCGCGATCGATCGCACATGCTGGCACATGGCGGCAATTGTCTGTTGCTCCAGGGCAAGGTCAATTGCCCGTTCCTCGCCGAGGGTTGTCGTGAAGACCAACGCCTCGATGGCAAGTTCGTACCGTGAGCGCGTTCTTCCACCGGTCATCGCGTAGGGACGGACAACCGGCCCGGGGGCGTTCTCGGGATCAATGCTCACCCTGACCCCCTGTGTTCCCGTCGGTTCACCGCGGAAGGATCCCCTGCAGCTCGGCCCGTAGTGCCGGCGTCAGAACGTCCATCGCCCGGGTTACCAGCAGCGCCATCTCATACCCCACAAGCCCGATGTCGCACGACGGCGCCGCGAGGACCGCCATGCTGGCGCCGTCGCTGATCGCCATGATGAACAGGAAGCCGTGCTCCATCTCGACAACAGTCTGCGTCACGTTGCCCGCTTCGAAGACCCGGGCAGCGCCCTGGGTCAGGCTCACCAGGCCCGAGGCGACGGCCGCCAGCTGGTCCGCGCGGTCGCGGGGGAATCCGTCCGATACGGCCAGAAGCAGACCATCCGCGGAGACCACCACGGTGTGCGCGACACCGGGCACCCTCTCGACGAAGTTATTGATCAACCAGTTGAGGTTCTGTGCGTCTGAGCTCATGGGCGTCACATGTCCTCCTGGGCATCCCGGCGAGGGGCGGCGTCCCTGGTGACGTCGCGCCCTTGCCGAACACCTTGATAGAAGCTGGCGAGCCGGCCACCGACTGCTTCCGGAGACCGAGGGGGCGTGTCCGGTGGACGGCGCCGTGGCCCGGGTTCGGCGCTACCCGGCACGAGGTGGGTCATCGGGACCCGCAACGGCAGGCCGGCCCGAGTCGTTCCGCTGGATGCGGGCTGGCGGGCCGCCTCGGCAGCCTGCCAGCCCGCATCACCGGCGGAGGACCAGGAGATCGCCCCGGGGGCGGCGGAAGCCGCCGTGGCGTCGCCGACACCGGTGACCATCGCGCTCGACATCGCCTCTGGTGAGTAGGCCGGGGGGAGACCCATCCCCGCACCGGCGCGTACCGGGAGCTCAGGGGACGCCGCATCCTGGCTGGTTGCCGGGGCAGGGTTCGCGAGCCGGCCTGGGGGCGGGAAGGAGGAACCGGGGCGGGTGCTCTCGCCGCCCGCAATCGTGTTAGCACGGCCACCGAGACGGCTCAGCGGTTCTGCCGGGCGTGAGTCAGCACGCTGTACCGCCGGGCCACGGTTGATTGCCGGGCCTGGACGGCGCAGCGGGGACGGCGGTGGCACAGCCCGCCGGGTCGGGAGCGCCGGTGCGGGGGAGCGCCGCTGGAACCAGGCCGATACCGAGTCGAAGATAGGAGTTGTGTCGGCATCGTCCAGCTCGTGTTCAGCACCTTGATCGTCTTTAGCGCTTGCCTGGACGAAGGACGAATCATCCAAGGGGGCGTCGGCCTGATCTGGACTGAAATCGTCAGGCTGGTTGCTGGCCGTCGGCATGGTGCCGGGCGAGCGTCCGCCCTCGTATGCCTCGTATGCCTCGTATGCCTCGTGGGTCACGGCGGCCCGGCCGAAGGCGGGATCGGCGTTGGCCTTCGGAGTACCCCACACCGTGTCCGGGGCGACGTGATCCGTGGGTTCTGACATCCCGAAGCCGGTGGGGCCCATTGCGGGCTGTCTGTTACCGATCGGCCCGGTGTTTATCGGCCCGGTGCTGATCGGCCCGGTGTCCGATGCGGCCGGCCAAGGCGACACAGTTGGCCCGCGGGGGATCTCATAGCCGTCGCTGGAAGGTCCGGTCGCGGCTGGGAAATCGGTTCCCGACCGGTCGCCGGCGATGATGTTCTGCGGGCCGGTAGCGCTGGACAGAGCGTCCGGCCCTGGCTTCGTACCTCCGAAACGGGTGGAGCCCACGTCCAATCCGCCGCTTCCCGCCTGGCGGAATCCGCTGTCGGCCGGCATCCCGTCCGCTCCGGGACGACGTCCCCGGTCTTGGTCGTCGTGGGACGCCATGTGCGGCGCCGGGGACGGAAGAGGCGGGAATCCCAACTGCGGCTCGACGGATCTCGGATCGCTGCCATTCAACGGGGCATGCCCGTTGAGCTGGGCAGCGCCGTTGGAGAATGCGCTGTCCTTGGCCAGCGTCCTGCCGTTGGCCGTGAAGGTGCCATTGGGCATGGCCGCGGGGAAAGCGTTGTCGGCCGCTGGCCGGCTGCCAACAGATGGGCGACCGCCACCGACGGTACTCGCCGGCCGTGCGGGGGCGCTTGAGGACGGATCACCGGCGACAACTTTGGCTGGTAGCCGCACCACGGCGGTTATGCCGCCGGACGTTGATTCCCGAAGCTGGACGCGAATGCCGTGCCGGGTGGCCAGCCTGCCTACCGCGAACAGGCCCATCGTCCGGGATACCGACACGTCGACGACCGGCGGGTTGGCAAGGCGCTCGTTGACACGCTCGAGATCCTTGGCCGGCATGCCGATGCCACGATCCTCAATTTCGATCATTGCCCCTGCGCCGGGACCGAGCGAATGGCTGGTGACCAGCACCTCTGTTGCCGGTGGCGAGAACGATGTCGCGTTCTCCAGCAGTTCGGCGATGAGGTGCACGACGTCACTCACCGCGTGTCCGGCGATCGATACCGGGGCCGCGGCCGACTGCTTCACCCTCGTGTACTGCTCCACCTCGGAGATGGCGGCGAGGACGACCTCGTTGAGCGGGACGGGGTGGGTCCAGCGGCGAGCGGTGTCGGTACCGGCGAGGACCAGCAGGCTCTCGTTGTTCCGCCGCATACGGGTGGCGAGGTGGTCGAGTTTGAACAGGTTGGAGAGCTGGTCGGGGTCCTGCTCCCGGTTCTCCAGATCGTCGATCAGCCGTAGCTGCCGTTCGACCAGGCCCTGGCTTCGTCGGGACAGGTTGACGAACATCGCGTTGACGTTGTTTCGCAGGACCGCCTGCTCGGAGGCGAGGCGGACGGCTTCCCGGTGTACCTCGTCGAACGCACGGGCGACTTCACCGATCTCTTCCTCGGTGTCGATACCGACCGGCTGGATGTTGGTGTCGATGTCCTGGTCAGTGGAGTCACGCAGGCGACGGACGGCTTCAGGCAGGCGGCTGCCGGCGATGTCGAGCGCCGCCGCGCGCAGTCCGAGCAGTGGCCGCACCAGGGAGCGGGCCACGACCATTGTCATGAGGAGGGCGGCGGCCAGGATGAAAACGATGAGCAGACCGGCCACCAGCGCCTTGCGCTGAATAGTCGAACGAAGCGTTTGAACCCGGCTGTCGGTGTCGCTGAAAAGGGAGGTCAGGACCTTGTGGTTGAGGTCCATCGTCTGTTGGGTCGACCTCAGCCATTTCTGGGCGTCCAGGTCGAGGGGCTGCCCAACTCGTCCTGTCAGCACGGTCTGCGAGTTGTCGTTGGCCTGCGACACGTCCTGACCGGTAACAGTCGTCCCGTACGAATCGCGCTGCGGGCCGGTTGCCGCGCCCTCGAAGCGGGAAATCTGGCTTTCGCGCTCAGTGTGGAATCCGACGAACGCGCGATAGTCGCTGTTGTCGAACTGCTGCTTCTGTAGAATGCCGTAGACCAGCGCCTGCTGAGCGGCCAGCAATTCCCCGGAGCGGGCAATCGAGTCCGCGCTCACCACGTCCGCCAGCAGCGACCCGTCGTCCTGACCCTGCGGAATGAGGGCAACCAGGTTGACAAGACTGTTGATAATAGTTGTATAGGCCACGGTGACAGTGCCTGGGTCAACTACAGTCAGCGCTGTCGCGCGTACGTTCTGTCGGCGGGACAGCCGGTCGGCGGCTGCTTGGATTGCCGCCCGGGTCTGCTCACTGAAGCCGTTCTGGCGGCCCTTGGCGGTGTCCTCGTAGTCACGGGCGGCCTGATCGACCCGGGCCTGTGCTGCCTTGACCGCGTCGAGGGAACGCTGTTGCCCCGCGCTCGCGACATAGCCGATCGTGTAGGTGCGTTCCCGTTCCAGTTCGAACGTGAGGGTGGTGGCGGCGCGACTGATTTGGATCATGTTACGGACTCTGTTGATCTGCTGAGTGCTGCTGAGGACCGTGTTGGCCCCCTGGGAGGCATTGACCAGGATGGCGATCATTGGAACGGCGAGAATCGCGATCAGTTTGGTCCGGACCCGCCAGTTCGCCGGGGTAGCGACGTTCGCCGCTATCCGCCGCAGGCCGCCGGGGGCCGCCGGGGTAATCGTAGGCGCACCGACGCGATGCCCACCGTCGTCGGCGGGCTCCTCCGGCGTCATTGGGGATGCCGCGGGCGCGTCGACGCCCCTGCTGGCTATCGGTTGTCTGCGCACGTACCTTCGCAACCTCTCCGCCAGCCTCCCGGAACACGTCGTACCAGGATGGCTCGGTATCGGGCCCGGATGTCCCTCGACAGGCACCTTAGCGGTACGGACAGGCGACCCGAAAGACGCCTACCCTAGGGTAGCCACCCAAAGGCTATAGGATCATGGTTTTCTCGGCACAGCCGGAAGTGTGGGAAGTGTTGTCCACTTCCCGCTCGATGCGGTGGCTGTGTTCCCGCCGGACCCAGGAGTGGTTCCCGCCGAACCCAGGAGCGGCCGGACGGGCATGGGCTGATACTAGTTGATGGTAGTCGTGAATGCCGGAATCGTTACGATCGGCCAGCGCGCGCGGCTGCTGTCTGGTGATCCAGGCGGTGCCCCGGCCGGGACTCGTGCGGACACCCGTCACGGCACGGCCGCGGGAAAGGATCAATGTCCGCGGGAAAGGATCAATGTCCGCGCGGCCGCGGGCCCCTGCCGCTTCGTAGGCTGACGCCGTGAACACCGCAGCCTCGCAGCCCGCCGGACGTCCGACCGGTACCGATCCGGGGTTTCGCCCCGTCCATGACCGGGTTCTGGTCGTGGACTTCGGTGCCCAGTACGCTCAGCTCATCGCCAGGCGGGTACGCGAGTGCCATGTGTATTCGGAGATCGTGCCGTGGGATCTTCCGGTCGAGGAGATCATCGCTCGGCGTCCCGCCGCGATTATCCTTTCGGGCGGGCCGAAGTCGGTGTACTCACCGGGCGCGCTGGCGGTGGATCCGGCGCTGTTCGGTGCCGGTATCCCGGTCCTGGGCATCTGCTACGGCCATCAGGTGATGGCGCACGCGCTGGCCGGGACGGTCGCGCGCACGGGTGTCGCGGAGTACGGAGCTACCCCGCTCGCGGTCATGGCGGCGGGCGTCCTGTTCGCGGATCTGCCCGTCGCCCAGCAGGTGTGGATGTCTCACGGCGACTCGGTGACGGCACCACCACCTGGCTTCGTGGTCACCGCGGCGACCCGGTCAACCCCGGTCGCGGCCTTCGAGAACACCGAACGCCGGCTGTTCGGCGTCCAGTTTCATCCCGAGGTCGCGCACACCGACTGGGGGCTGGACATCCTGCGGCACTTCCTGTTCGCCGGTGCCGGGTGCCGGCCGGACTGGACCACGCTCAACATCGCGGATGAGGCGGTGGCGGCGGTGCGTGCTCAGGTCGGTGGCGGCCGGGTCATCTGCGGGCTGTCCGGTGGGGTGGATTCGGCGGTGGCGGCGGCCGTCGTGCACAGAGCCGTGGGTGATCAGTTGACGTGCGTATTCGTCGATCATGGATTGTTGCGCGCTGGCGAGGCCGAACAGGTCGAGAAGGACTTCGTTGCCTCGACCGGCGTTGAGCTGCTCCAGGTGAAGGCGGCCGACCGGTTTGCCGCCGCGCTTGCCGGTGTCACCGATCCCGAGCGCAAACGTAAGATCATCGGCCGGGAATTCATCCGGGTCTTCGAGGCCGCGGCCCGCGAGCTCGAGACACGGGCCGAGAGCGAGGGAACCCAGATTGAGTTCCTCGTACAGGGGACGCTGTATCCCGACGTCATCGAGTCCGGCTCAGCGACCGCGGCGAAGATCAAGTCGCACCACAATGTGGGTGGTCTTCCCGACGATCTGCGTTTCAACCTGGTGGAGCCGTTGCGCACGCTGTTCAAGGACGAGGTGCGCAGGCTCGGCGAGGAGCTCGGGCTGCCCGAGGAGATTGTCTGGAGGCAGCCCTTCCCAGGGCCTGGCCTTGCTGTCCGGATCATCGGTGAGGTCACTGTTGAGCGTCTTGAGGCCTTGCGGGCCGCGGATGCGATTGTGCGCGCGGAGATCCGTCGTGCCGGGTTGGACCGGGAGATCTGGCAGGTGTTCGCGGTGCTGTTGGCCGGCGTCCGCTCGGTCGGGGTGCAGGGGGACGAGCGCACGTACGGGCACCCGGTTGTCCTGCGTGCGGTCACCAGCGAGGACGCGATGACTGCCGATTGGGCTCGGCTGCCCTATGAGCTGCTTGAACGCATCTCCAATCGGGTGGTCAACGAGGTCGCCCAGGTGAATCGGGTGGTCTACGACATCACCTCGAAACCCCCTGGCACCATCGAGTGGGAGTAGCCCCGGGTGGTGTGGGAGCGGCCCGGGTGGCGATGTGGCCGGTTCAGGCCGCGGGTGTGCGCAGCGACTCGGCCACCAGCGCCCGTACGCGGCCAGCGGTCGCCTGGTCGATGTTCCCGCCGGACAGGACCACCGCGGTCGGGCCCTGCGCGCAGCCCGGATGGCGCAGCAGCGCCGCGGCCCCGGCGGCACCAGCCGGTTCGACCGTCTGGCCATCGGCCTGGGCCAACATCACCATCGCTTCCCAGAACGCCTCCTCATCAACCGTGACCATGTCATCCACCAGGTCCGCGGCGAGAGCCAGCGGCAGCTTGCCCGGACTTCGCACGGCCATGCCGTCCGCGATCGTCGTGGCCGGTACCCACAGCCGGTGCCCGCGGCGCCAGGAGCGGACGAAAGCGGGCGCGCCCGCTGCCTGGACACCGATTACCCGCACATCGGCGCGGCGCTGTCTGAGCGCTGTCGCGATACCCGCGATCAGCCCGCCGCCGCCAACGCCGACCAGCACGGTACGCAGCCCCGGTATCTGCTCGATCAGCTCGAGCCCGATCGTGCCCTGACCGGCGATCACTATCGGGTCGTCGAAGGGGTGTACGAGCAGCCCACCGAGGTCGTGCGCGGCGGACTCGGCGGCAAGCAGGGCGGCGTCGACGTCGCCTGACACGAGTTCGACATGAGCACCGAATCGCCTGGTTCGAGCGATTTTTGTAGGATTTGCCCCGGCTGGAACGAAGATCGTCGCTGGGACGCCGAAGCGGGCCGCCGCGTAGGCCACGCCCTGGGCGTGGTTACCAGCGCTGGCGGCGACCACGCCACGCGCACGCACCTCGGGGTCCGCGAGGGCGATCCGGGTGAAGGCGCCGCGCAGCTTGAACGAGGCGGTGCGCTGTTCGTTCTCGCATTTGAACCACACCGGCACGCCGGTCAGGCGGGACAGGTGCGCGCTGCGCACGACCCGGGTGCGCTGGGCCACTCCGGTGAGCACAGCCGCGGCCCGGTCGACGTCGATGCCAGCGACGTCGATGCCAGCGACGTCGATGTCGGTGGCGTTGATGTCGGCATCGGGGACCTCCGCGGCTGGCTGGTCGGCACGGCGGCCGCTTGGGGGCGGGCCGGGTCTTGACGGAGTCTCGGCAGCGGCGCCATCACTGCTGGTCGGCGCCTGGGTGGCGGCTGGTCGGCTCATCGCTGCTCTCCCGATGGCTCGGCGACCAGCTTGCTGCATGGCCGCGGCAACAAAAAAGCCCCCCGCCGGCATGGCAGGAGGGCAAGGCGCACGGACCCGGAGCGCTGGCTCGTCAGGCGGGTTCGCGCGCCCAAGAAATAATCATAAGATGCTGCGCCACCCGCTCAGGATGCTCGCTCGTGCCGATGGTCGTCAAACCGGATGCCCGAGATCCTCCTGACTGTGCCGGCGGGCCGCCCGCTCGGCCAGCTGATCGATCCCGGTATGGCCCGCGTGATCGGAGTGGTCCGCGTGATCGGAGTGGCCCGGATGCCGATCCGGCGCTACGCCCTGTCGTGAGGCCTACCGGTGCCTCGTAGGGTGTCGAGTGTGCATCGCTGCCAGAACTGTCGGACGTCGAACATATGATCGATTTGCTATGAGTACTCTTTCCGGCGGTCCGTACGCCGACTTCGATGATGCCGGTGCTGACGCTGGTGTCGACCCGGGCGAGCAGGCTGGTCGTCCCGCTCCGCGACTCGGTCCCGATGTCCTGCTGGGGGGGCTGAACCCGCAGCAGCGGGCCGCGGTCGTCCATGCCGGTTCGCCACTGCTCGTGGTCGCGGGCGCGGGATCGGGCAAGACGCGGGTCCTCGCGAACCGGATCGCCTATCTGTTGGCCGTGCGCGGGGCCCGCGCTGGCGAGATCCTCGCGATCACGTTCACCAACAAGGCCGCGAACGAGATGAAGGAGCGGGTCACCGCGCTGGTCGGCGCCCGGACGCGGGCGATGTGGGTCAGCACCTTCCATTCCGCCTGCGTGCGTATCCTGCGGTCGGAAGCGGCGCGACTTGGGTTCACCAGCAGTTTCTCAATCTACGATGCGGCCGACGCGCAGCGGCTGCTGGCGTTGGTCGCTCGCGATCTGGACCTTGATCCCAAGCGCTACCCTCCCCGCGCGCTCGCTGTCGGGATCAGCAATCTCAAGAACGAGCTGATCGACTGGGAGACCGCCCGCGACCGGGCGGCGAATCATGTCGAACGGGCCACCGCCGAGGCTTACGGCATTTATCAGCGCCGGCTCGCGGAAGCGAACGCGTTCGATTTTGACGATTTGATCATGGCTGTCGTGAACCTGCTGCAGGCATTCCCGGAGGTCGCCGAGCATTACCGGCGCCGGTTCCGGCACATTCTCATCGACGAGTACCAGGATACCAATCACGCTCAGTACGTGCTCGTACGGGAGCTGGTCGGGCGCGTATCCCCGCTGACCGTGGACGGCGAGCCGGTCCGCCCAGGCGCGGGGGGCCATGGTGTGGAACCGGCCGAGCTTTGTGTGGTCGGTGATGCCGATCAGTCGATTTATGCCTTCCGGGGCGCGAACATCCGCAACATCGTTGAGTTCGAACAGGACTATCCTGACTCGACCGTGGTTCTGCTGGAACAGAACTACCGTTCCACGCAGACGATCCTGCTGGCGGCCAACGCGGTGATCGCCCGTAACGGGCAGCGTAAGCCCAAACGGCTGTGGTCGGACGCGGGCGACGGCGAGAAGATTGTCGGTTATGTCTCCGACAGTGAGCACGATGAGGCCGCGTTTGTCGCCGCCGAGGTCGATCGGCTCACCGACGCCGGCACAGCCAGGCCGGGTGACGTCGCTGTCTTCTACCGGACCAATGCCCAGAGCCGTGTCTTCGAGGAACTGTTCATGCGGGTCGGGCTGCCCTACCGGGTGGTCGGCGGAGTGCGTTTCTACGATCGGCGTGAGGTCCGGGATCTCCTCGCCTATCTGCGGGTGCTGGCCAATCCGGCGGATACGGTGAGTCTGCGGCGTATTCTCAACGTGCCCAAGCGGGGCATCGGCGAGCGTGCCGAGACGATGCTCGCCGTCTTTGCCGAAAAAGAGCGGATTCCGTTCGCTGACGCCCTGCGCCAGGCGGGGGAGATCCCGGGCCTGCCTACCCGTTCCGCGACCGCGGTCCGTGGTTTCGTGGACCTTCTCGCCGAGCTGCGGGCGGTCGGGGAAGCCGGTCCGGTAACGGCGCTGGAGGCGGCCCTGGAACGAACCGGATACCTCGCCGAACTGACCGCGCAGGAAAATATCGAGGCCGCCGGACGAGTGGAGAACCTACAGGAACTCGTCAGCGTGGCCCGGGAGTTCACCGAACGCTTTCCGCAGGGTTCACTGGCGGACTTTCTGGCACAGGTCTCCCTGGTGGCCGATGCCGACCAGATACCCGACCCTGCTGACGGCGGAGCCGGGGTCGTCACGTTGATGACCCTGCACAGTGCAAAGGGGCTGGAGTTCCCGGTTGTTTTCCTGACCGGGCTGGAGGACGGCATGTTCCCGCATATCCGCACGCTCGGCAGCCCGATCGAGCTTGAGGAGGAACGTCGCCTCGCCTATGTCGGCATCACCCGCGCTCGGGCCCGGCTCTACCTGACCCGGGCGCATGTCCGCAATGCCTGGGGTCAGCCGGCGTACAACCCGCCGTCGCGTTTCCTCAATGAGGTGCCGACAGAGCTGGTTACCTGGCAGGAGAGCACTCGACCACCGTCGCCCGTGTCCGCGCCGCGGGTGTCGGGGTGGGGCTCGGCGTCCGCTGGGCCGTCGCCCGCGAGGGCCGGCGGACTACCCGGCCGCCGGCCCTCGCCGGTCCCACGTCCCATTCCCGATCTGACCACGGGCGACCGGGTCAACCACGACACGTTTGGGCTGGGCCAGGTTGTCGCCATGGCGGGATCCGGTGACAATCTGGAAGCGAGTATTGATTTTGGGGATGGAACGGGAACCAAACGGTTGCTCCTGCGTTTCGCACCCGTTGAAAAACTCTGACCGGCTGTGGCGCTGGTGTCGTGTAACGCAGGCGGCTTTTAGAGCGTGTGTGAGATCGGGCTTTCGATCAGTGAGCCGTGTCCAGGCGCCCCCTGGCAAGGCGGCAGGCCGAAGCGACACCGGATGAGTTGTATCGGTGTGGCCGACAGCGCGGCCAAGGGCGCGCCTGGACGCGGTGAGCCGGAATGACGATCTCAAACACGCTCTTAGCGGCTCCGGCAATAGGACTGGCCGGCTCGCGCCCTATTATCGGAGCCTCTTAGCGCCTGTAGAGAGCCGTCAGGCACGTATTAGTAGGTCACGCCGTGTTCGGCGAGCCAGGCCAGCGGGTCGATCTTCATCCCGTCCTGGCCGTTGAGCCGGACCTCGAAGTGCAGGTGCGGGCCGGTCGAATAACCGGTTGAGCCTTCTAGGCCGATCTGCTGGCCGGTGGCGACCACCTGGCCGACCCGGACATCGATGCGTGACAGGTGGCCGTAGCAGGTGACAATTTTGTTTTCGTGCATGATTTGTACGAAGTTGCCGTAGCCGGACTCCCATCCCGCATAGATGATTGTGCCGCCGTGGGCGGCGGCGATCCGGGTGCCCAGCGCGGCTCCAAGGTCAATTCCGGGGTGGCCGTTGGCACCGCCAAACCGCTGGGTGAGACGGGCCTCGATAGGCCGCACCCAGCGCAGCGCGTCATCCTGATCGCGTGCGGTCCGCTCGGCCGCATTCCGTCGTTGCACGAGGAGGATGGACAGCTGGGCCAGCGCCTCATCGCGGTCAGCCCGGTCAGCCTGGACCCGGAGCCGCATAGCCGCGCCGTCGTTGTCGAGCTGTGCGACCAGGGCCGGGTCACTCAGGCCATCGGTCGCGCTCTCGGCCTGGCCGGAGGCCGAAGCCGCCCCGACGGTCCCAAGTCGGGTGAGAGATGGCGGTTCGGAGTGTGCGATGCCGGTTGTGTTGACCATGGCGATGCCAAGCGTCGACACAACAGCCGAGGCAACTCCGGTGCGACGCAGTTGGGCCAGGGGCACCGTTCGCCGGCCGCGACCGAACGGTATCCCGCGTCTCGCGGGCGCACCGTGCTCACGGTGTCGCGCGGAGCTGCGGGCAGGGGGCTGCGACAACCCGGACTCACGCTCCTGTTGGTCGACAAGGCTCCAGCCACGGCACCGTGCGGCAGGAGGGGGGATCCCGTAAACCGATGAAGACGCTACACCGGCCAAATCATGACTTTGTCGCCACCCCACGCCAAGGGGGCGTAGTGACGGTGAGCGTAACATAGGTCGCTTTTCGCAGCCGCGGGTCCAAGGTGATCGGATCATGTTGGACGGATCCCGGTGCCGGGAGCGGCCGCCAGGATCGGGAACAGGGGCTGGAACAGGCTCCTACCGAGCTTCGGACCGTGCTCCCGCCTTCGGCCGCTGTTCCTCCGGTCGTTCCCTGCCGGCGCTGGGACGTTCCGCGTCACCATCGAGGTGGGCCAGCACGTTCGCAATCTGGTGGACAACGTCAAGATTGAACGGCAGCGAATGATGACCGACACCAGGCAGCCGAACATTGCGGACGCTGAGGTCCGGGTGGTGAAGAAGCGCTGATTCGGTCGGGCGGATCACCGTGTCCAGATCGCCGGAAAACGCCAGGAAGCGCGTCCGGCAGGCTGGTGCGGGCTCGGCCAGTTCCCGGATTACGTCCGAATCTGGGCGTAACTGGCGCAGCAGGGTGTAGGCCACCATTGGCGGGAGCATCCGGGCGAGGCGGGTACCTTCGTGCGGAGTTCCCAGGGTCACCAGTGTGTGGACGCGTTCGTCGCCGCCCAGTTTCTGGACGTAGTAGCGTGCGACAAGGCCGCCGAGCGAATGGGCGACGATGTGTATGCGCCCGTGCCCGGTCTGCTCGCACGTGGTTTCGACCATCTTGGCAAGCCTGCTGGCCGCTGTGGGTATGTCCGAGGTGAACAAGGGCAGGTTCACCGTGGCGACGTGTTCAAAACCGCGCCGGCGCAGTGACCGGTGCAGCCGGGTGAAGATGGACCTGTTGTCGATCAGGCCGTGCACCAGCAGGATCGGCGTGCCCGCGGCTTCTATGTCGCCGATGAGCAGGCCGCGCCTCAGCGGTGACAGCCCCTCGAGGGTGTAGCGCTGGACGGGCTCACGCAGTTTCTCCGAGACGACCCCGACCGGATAAAAGGCGACATGGGTCGCCACCCAGGTGGCTTCCAGGACCATCCCGCGGACCGTCGCGGGCACGTCGAGCAGCCCGCGTGTCACTTTTGCGCCGTGGCGAGCAGTGGTCGCACCGAAGGATCTGGCGATTTTGCCCACCACCGTGTCGCTCCGGCCTAGTTGACGTTTGTCGATTACCCCTTCTCCCGTCCGTGCGTGGATAGCCGTCGGAAGAACCGGCCAACCGGAGCAGTGCGATGATCGAGGGCCGTTGGATCGCGAACCGAGCTGTCGGCTACTCTCGTGGTGACTCTTCGTGTTGCTAGAGGTTCCGCGGATCATCGTCACGCCCACTGTGACCGAGAGTACAAACGGACCTGATAGCTGTCGACTGTTTCTCCGCTGGTCAGCCCGGCCGGCCCGGTCAGCCCGGTCAGCAACGGCGTGCTTCTCCGGACGTGCGCCGCTAGCCTGCTCGGGGTCTCCGGTCGCGGGGGAGGACGATGATCGCGTGGCTGCTGGCCTACTGGATTCCGCGAGCCCGCGACCGCGGCTGAGGAGCTGTGACCGTGCGGCCGGGGGCTGGGCGGCCCACCGAGAGATGCTGTTTCCCAGCACCCTGTTACGGAAGTCGATGTCACGGATCGCAAGGAGGCGGCGTGAGCGGAAACGGTGAGCGGATCCGGGTTGTGGTTGCCAAGCCGGGTCTCGACGGTCATGATCGCGGTGCCAAGGTGATCGCGCGTGCGTTGCGGGACGCGGGCATGGAGGTCGTCTACACCGGCTTGCATCAGACACCCGAGCAGATCGTCGAGACCGCCATCCAGGAGGATGCCGACTGCATCGGTCTCTCGGTGCTCTCAGGCGCGCACATGACCCTGTTCGCGCGCCTGATGGAGCTGCTGCGGGAGCGTGGCGCCGACGACATCGTGGTGACCGGCGGCGGTATTATCCCAGCTGCCGATATCCCCGAGCTGAAGGCGCTCGGGGTGGCCGAGATATTCACTCCGGGTGCGACGACCAGCGAGATCGTCGACTGGATCCGTTCGCGGGTAGCTACGGTGCACGCGCTCTGACTGGTTTGATCATTTTGGATCACGTGCGGATTGGCTCTTGACCGAGTTGTCGGTTTGTTTTAGATCTTCCCTGTACGTACCAGGCGGGCCTGGTCGGTCAGGCGGGCGCCGGTTCTGGCTGAGCTAGCGGGGCAGGGCGGCCTCCCGCTCGGGCCTGTGATTTTTGACCTGACCCGATCAGGCGCTCCCGGTGGCCCGTTCACCCTGGTAGTGGGGATGCAGCTGGACATCGCCGGAGCCGCGCGCGGTGCTGGCTCGGGCGGCGGTCCCGCGGTTGTCGGGATCACGCCAGCCTCGTTGACCCTCTTGCCGGGCGCTCTTAGGATCTTCGTGATGAGGGTCGCCTGCTCGGTGTGATCGCGGTGTCGGCTGCCACAAAGTAGGGCGCCCGGTGGCGGGTACGGGTGATGATGGTGCTGTCCCGGACATGCGTGACCGTCTGTCGCGACAGCCAGCGCGGCTACCGCGACGGGCAACTCAGTAGGCTCGGGATGCTTCTCATCTTCGTGAACTTTCAAACGTTCGATCCTGACCACCGATCTCGTATCCGACTGGACGGACTGTGGATCTTTTCGAATATCAGGCGAAGAAGCTGTTCGCCGATCACGGCGTTCCCGTGCCTTCCGGCAAGGTCGCCACGACCCCCGGCGAGGCGCACGCCATCGCCACCGATCTCGGCGGCCGCGTTGTCGTCAAAGCGCAGGTCAAGACCGGCGGCCGGGGCAAGGCCGGCGGAGTAAAGGTCGCCGACGGTCCGGCTGACGCCACCGCCAAAGCCACCGCCATCCTGGGGATGGATATCAAGGGCCATACCGTCCACTCGGTACTGGTGGAACAGGCGAGTGACATCGCCGAGGAGTACTACGCCTCCTTCTTGCTCGATCGGGCAAACCGGACATTCCTTGCCATGTGCTCCCGCGAGGGTGGGATGGAGATCGAGGAGGTCGCGGCGACCAAGCCCGAAGCCCTCGCCCGCATCCCGATAGATCCGCTGACCGGGGTTGACGCGACCGTTGCCCGCCAGATCGCGGTTGCCGCGAAGCTGCCCGCGGCCGCTCTCGACGGCGCCACCGAACTCCTGGTGAAGCTATGGGATGTCTTCGTCAAGTCCGACGCCACGTTGGTGGAGGTCAATCCGCTGATCCTGACCGCCGATGGCCGTGTGGTGGCCCTGGACGGCAAGGTCAGCCTGGATGAGAACGCCTCCTTCCGCCACCCGGACCACGCGGGCTTCGTCGATGTCGCGGCGGTGGACCCCCTTGAGCGGCGGGCCAAGGAGAAGGACCTCAACTACGTCAAGCTGTCCGGACAGGTCGGGATCATCGGTAACGGTGCCGGCCTGGTCATGTCCACGCTGGACGTCGTCACCTACGCTGGTGAGGAGTTCGGCGGCCAGCGGCCGGCGAACTTCCTCGACATCGGCGGTGGCGCATCCGCGCAGGTGATGGCGGACGGCCTGTCGATCATTCTTTCCGACCCCGCGGTCAAGAGTGTTTTTGTGAACATCTTTGGTGGTATCACCGCCTGCGACGCGGTCGCGAACGGTATCGTGCAGGCCCTCAAGATCGTCGGCGACGTCGCCACGCCGCTGGTCGTGAGGCTGGACGGCAACAACGCGGACGAGGGCCGGCGCATCCTCACCGAGGCGAACCTCGATGCGGTCAGGTCGGTGGACACCATGGACGGTGCGGCGAAGCTCGCCGCCCAGCTCGCCGCGGCCGCGGCCTGAGCGGACGGGAAGAGGCTTCCGACAATGGCAATCTGGCTGGACGAGACGTCCAAGATCCTGGTTCAGGGCATCACCGGTTCCGAGGGACGCAAGCACACCGCCCGGATGCTGCGCGCGGGGTCATCGATCGTCGGCGGTACCAACCCCAAGAAGGCGGGCAGCGAGGTCGAGGGTGTCCCGGTCTTCGCGACCGTGGCCGAGACGATTGAGAAGACCGGCGCGAACGTCTCCGTGGTCTACGTCCCACCAGCGGGGACGAAGGCCGCCGTGATCGAGGCCATCGACGCGGGCATGCCGCTCGTCGTGGTCATCACCGAAGGCGTCCCGGTGCATGACACCACTGACTTCTGGGCGTACGCGCAGGCCAAGGGCAACACGACGCGGATCATTGGCCCGAACTGCCCGGGCATCATCAGCCCCGGCAGGTCGAATGCCGGCATCATTCCGGCGGACATCACCCCGCCCGGCCGTATCGGTCTGGTCAGCAAGAGCGGTACGTTGACCTACCAGATGATGTACGAGCTGCGGGACTTCGGCTTCTCCACCGCGGTCGGTATCGGGGGTGACCCCGTCATCGGCACGACTCACATCGACGCTCTCAACGCGTTCCAGGCCGATGACGGCACCGACGCGATTGTGATGATCGGTGAGATCGGCGGTGACGCCGAGGAGCGTGCCGCCGCGTACATCGAGGCGCACATCACCAAGCCGGTTATCGGCTACGTCGCGGGCTTCACCGCGCCGGAGGGCAAGACGATGGGCCATGCGGGGGCGATCGTCTCCGGATCGTCAGGCACGGCGCAGGCCAAGAAAGAAGCTCTTGAGAAGGCGGGTGTACGGGTGGGCAAGACTCCTTCGGAGACCGCCCGTCTCATGGCTGACGTCATGCGTTCGTTCTGAAATCTTGAAGCATCTCGTAACCGGGTGTGTCCTCGCTGTTTCGGTGGCGGTTCACACCCGGTTACGGTGCTCCACGTCGTGTCAGGTCCATCGGGGGAAATTCTCAGTATCGGACCTGAATCACGGATGGGATCATGACGTCTCGGGACACAGCGGCTACCGTGGCAGGGGTGGCTCCGTCAGGCCACCGTTGATCGTATGAAGTGAGGTCATTCCGTGCCACGTCTCGCCGGTCGTGACGTATCCAATAATGATCTCGGCGTTCTCGTCGCCGGTGCCGTCTTGCTCATCGTCTCGTTATTCAACTGGTTTTCGTTCGGCAGGCTCGCGGAGAACGCGTGGGGAGTGGGCTTTTTCGCCTATAGCGGCGTGGAGCTGGGGCTGCTCGCGACCGGGCTGGTGGCGCTGCGTGCCTTCGCCCGTGTCCAGCTGCCGGCAGTGGGCGCGGACTGGATTCTGGTCATTGCCGGGACGGCGGCGCTCGGCACAATTATGATCTTTCTTAAAGTGCTGTTGGGGTTTGGGAACAGCCACCGTGCCGCTGGGCTGTGGCTGGGGCTCATCGCGTCCGCCGCGATCACGGCCTTCGCGGTTCTCAGCGTGTTGGCGAGCGGGTACACGCTGCCCGGGCAGGGCGGCCGTGGCCGGGCGCGGTTCCCGCCCGCGCCAGGTACCCGGTACGACTCCTCGGGCCGCCCCTTGCCGGGCGGGTATGGCGAACCAGGCACCTACGGGCAGCCTCCGCAGAGCGGCTACGGACAACCTGGTCCGCATGGCCACCCGCCTTACGGCCAGCCACCCTCCTACGGCCAGCCGCCTTACGGCCAGCAGCCACCCTACGGCCAGCCGCCCTACGGTCAGCGGGACCAGTAGACAGGCCGCTCGCGGTAGCCTTCCGGGCGGGGCGCCGGTGGTCGGTTCCGGTGGTCGAGTGGGGCTGGCCGCCCGTGCGGCGGCTGTTCAGGGCGTGCCGCTGTTCATGGGCGTGCCGCTGTTCATGGGCGTGCAGCGTGCGCACGCACCTCACCGGCTTGAGGCGGGTGGGTTTTTGAGCACTTCGTCGAAGCGTTGTTGGCAGACCGCGGGGTCCTGGCTCGTGTCCCTCCGACAGTCCTGATACCGGCGCAGGTCATCGCCATGCCGCTCGTAGAAGGTCCAGGTGCCGCCGACAAGAAGCAGCGCGATGAGAGTGGAGAGCACGCCCAGCGCCAGTCCAGCTGTTGCGACACCGCCGCCCGCACCGCCCATCCGCCGCGCGCGGGAACGACCGAACATGCCAACGACCACAGCGGCGATTCCGGCCAGGCCGCCGATGCCGATCCAACAGGTCGCGACACCGAGCAGGCCCAGTGCCAGGGCCAGACCGCCAAAGTTGTTCCGGGATCCGCCCGGATGATCAACATGCGTATGCCGATACTCGGTAGGCCGCGAGTCGTCGCTGGGGGCGGCGCCCGGCCGTGGTTCCTTCGGCACTACCATGGCAGGCCCTCCCAGCTGCGGCAACGGGCATCATAACGGGTCACGGCGCCCGCGGGTATGCGTGCTCATCCGTCCCCCCACCGGTGCGGCACCCCGCCAGCGGGGGAGTTTTCGCGGCGCGAGCCGGCCAGGGCTCATAGCGTCAGGAAATGTCCGACCTGCTCGCTAATGTACGAACATCTGTTCGTCTATGGGGAGGTCGCCATGGCTGTCAGCGTCGCTGGGCTGCGGGCTGAGTCGGGGCGCCTGCGGGCACTCGGCTGGTCCTATCGGCGCATCGCCCTGGAGTGGCAGCATCGCTATCGCCTGAACGCGCGAGTCGCCTTCCGGCTCGCGCACGGCTGGACGCAGGAGGAGGCAGCCTGCCGATGGAACGCACGGTGGTCCGGGGAAGGTCTCCCGAAGACGGGAAAATCCTTCTCCTACTGGGAGGTCTGGCCCGGTCGAGGTGGGCGGGCGCCGTCGACCCAGACGCTCGTGCGGCTCGCCGAGCTGTATCTCTGCCGGCCCGGCGACCTTCTTGACGGGGAGGATTTCGGCCGTCTCGACACTGGTTGTGACGATGCTGTGGGCGAGCCGGCTCGCGAGCCCGGTTCCGCGGGCTACCGCGTTGAACGGGAGGATCCGTGTCCGGAGCCGGAGATACCGACGATGAGGGGGGCGACCGAAGCCGTCCTGTGACCGGGCGGCTGGTTGATGCGCGCGGGCCGGTAGACCTCAGTACAGTCGGAACGGTCATACGTCCACCGGCGAGCCACCGCCGACCTGTCGTACCGGAGAGTTCCGTGCCCGCACGACTGGTTGTTCTCGCCTCCGGGGTGGGTACCACCTTGCAGGCTGTACTGGACGCGTGCAGAGATCCAGATTTCGGCGCGGAAGTTGTTGCCGTGGGCGCGGACCGCTACGGCACCGGAGCACAGGACCGGGCGGCGGCGGCCGGCGTCCCGTCGTTCGTCGTCCGCCTGGAGGACGCGCTGGACAGAGCGGCTTTCAACGCGGCCACCGCGGCGAGGATCTCCCTATACGCTCCGGATCTGTTGGTGCTCGCTGGTTACATGAAAATTCTGGACAAACAGGTGATCGCCCGATTTCGGACGATCAACACGCATCCGTCTCTGTTGCCCGCGTTCCCGGGAGCGCACGCCGTCGCCGACGCGCTTGCGTACGGCGTCAAGGTCAGCGGAGTGACGGTCCACTGGGTGGATGAGGGCGTCGACACCGGGCAGATCCTTGCGCAGGCGGTCGTAGCGGTGGAGGAGTCCGACACTGAGGAAACTCTGCGTACCCGTATCCAGGCGGTGGAACGTGTCCTGTACGTGGCGACAATCGGCCGGATCATCCGGTCGGAGGAGGGGACATGACGTCCACACAGGATCAGCAGGCCTCCACCGCCGGTGACTCGACGGCTGGGGCACGGGCCTTCCCGCACACCGGCCCGGCACCATCAGCCGGCGGGGCGCTGGTCACCACCGGCCGGCGTCCCATCCACCGTGTTCTGGTCAGCGTCTACGACAAGGCCGGCCTGCCGGACCTCGCGGACGCGTTCATCGATGCCGGGGTGGAGGTCGTCTCCACCGGATCCACCGCACAGGTGCTCGCTCGCCATGGCCTGGCTGTGACGCCCGTAAGCACCCTCACCGGTTTCCCCGAGGTTCTCGGCGGACGGGTCAAGACACTGCATCCACGCGTGCATGCCGGCCTCCTCGCTGATCTGCGCGACGTCGAGCACGCCAAGACGCTCGCGGAACTCGACATTGAGCCGTTCGACCTCGTTGTGTCGAACCTCTATCCGTTCCGGGAAACGGTCGCGGGCGGCGCGTCCGAGGACGAGGCGATCGAACAGATCGATATCGGCGGGCCGGCGATGATTCGCGCCGCGGCGAAGAACCATCACTCCGTGGCCGTGGTCGTCTCCCCGGCGGACTATCCGGAGCTGATCGCCGCGATCCGGGCTGGTGGTTTCGAGCTCGCGGCGCGGCGCCGGCTTGCCGCCCGCGCCTTCGCGCACACCGCCGCGTACGACGTCGCGGTCGCGTCGTGGTTCGCCGGCGTTCTGGCGCCCGATGAGATCGCCCGGGAGTCGGGCTGGCCGGACACGGTAGCGGCGCTCTGGCGGCGGGCGGAGGTCCTGCGCTACGGCGAGAACCCCCACCAGCGGGCCGCGCTGTATGTGGCGGATGACGGCGGGCCCGGGCTCGCGGGTGCCCGGCAACTGCACGGCAAGCCGATGTCGTTCAACAACTACACCGACGCGGAGGCGGCCCGGCGCGCCGCGGGTGATTTCCACGAGCCATGCGTGGCCATCGTCAAGCACGCGAACCCATGCGGCCTGGCCATCGGCAGCGACGTTGCCGATGCTCATCGCAAGGCGCACGCATGTGATCCGGTGTCCGCTTTCGGCGGGGTTATCGCGACGAACCGGCCCGTCAGCGTCGCCCTGGCCGAACAGATCGCGGAGATATTCACCGAAGTCGTTGTGGCGCCTGGCTATGCCGAAGGCGCCGAGGAGATCCTTTCCCGCAAGCCCTCGATCCGGCTGCTGGAGTGCCCGCTGCCGATGGATCCGCACGGGGTCGAAATGCGGCAGATCTCCGGTGGGCTGTTGCTGCAGTCCCGTGACGTGCTGGACACGGCTGGCGACGGGTCGTCGGGGTGGACGCTGAAGGCTGGCGCGCCTGCCGATGAGGCAACACTAAATGATCTTGTTTTTGCCTGGAAGGCAGCCCGTTCCGTCAAGTCGAACGCGATTCTGATCGCCCTGGGCGGCGCAACGATCGGCGTGGGTATGGGGCAGGTGAACCGGGTCGATGCCGCGATGCTCGCGGTGAGCCGTGGCGGTGACAGGGTGAAGGGAGCTGTGGCCGCGAGTGACGCCTATTTCCCCTTCCCGGACGGTTTGCAGGTGCTCATCAACGCCGGTGTCCGCGCGGTTGTCGAACCGGGTGGATCCGTGCGTGACGAGCAGGTAATAGCCGCCGCGCGGGAAGCGGGGATAACGCTCTACTTCACCGGCGTCCGCCACTTCGCGCACTGACGTCATCCGGGCGTTATTCAGGCGTTATTCGGATGATCGTTGTTCATCTGGAGCACCTGGCAACAGAGGTGCGGATCAAGGAGCGGGCTGGGGCGTGTGCCCCAGCTCCGCGACGCCGCGTCCCCCTGTTGCCGGTCGCTCTAATGTCGGCGTCCGAAGCCCGTGAAGCCCGGCCACACCGTGGTGATGGAGCTGCTGTGTGCCTGTTCGTTGGCGCCGTCCGGGTCAGCTGTGACTGGCCGGACGACACCAACGTTTCACAAGATGGAGGTGGACTCCGCCGCTGCCACGCTTCGTCGCGCGCTCGCCGTGGTGCCGTTCGACGACGTGGTGCCGTTCGACGACATGGTGCCATTCGACGACGTGGTGCCATTCGATGACATGCTGCCGTTCGATGACGCCAGGATGGAACCACCGGGTGCGTCGTCGTTGGGTACGTAACGCTGCGCAACCCAGTCCAGTGCATCCCGCCAGCTGGCGCCATACAGGACCGAGATCCTGTCTGCCGTCTGCCGTGCGAGAGCCTGGACGAACACCCGGTCGTCGCTGTCGAGATGTCGGGCATCTCCGAAGGTCTCCCAAGCCCGGAACATCAGCTCCTGCAGTTTCTTGCTGTGTGGCGTTTCGTCTGCCACGGCCCGCTCCCTCCCACTCCGGGGACTTGCGGCGGAAGTCTGCCCTAGTTGCACACGGTGTCCGCGCCCGGGGGGTCCGTACGATTGTGAATCCGGTGCGGCGATCGTGAGGTTGAGGATGCCTGGTGGGGTTTCTACGCTGTGCGTAGGCCACTTCCGCGCCCGCCAGGCACATTCTTCTCGATGCGTCGCACGCGGGCCGGTAGCCGGACAGTGGCTTCTCGCCGTGGGCTGGGAAGTCGATCAGCGTGTGATCGCGATTTTTCGCGCCGTTTCCCACCTGCGTCTATGGTCGGGGGTGAGCGGGTCGGCTCCCGCGTACGGGTGGGAGGCGAGCGAGCATCGGACGGCTGATCGGGCGTGTGCTGGCCACGCTGTCATGAGTCTGCGGCACCGCCAGTCCGTGTCGCGATGGCGGTCATGGCTGCGGCGGGAGCCGGTCTTCGCCGGTATGTTCGGCGCTGTCGGTCTCGCCCTGCTGTTCGTCGTGGCTGGTCACTGGCGGCAGGGCCTGGTCGGCCTCGGAGCGGTGCTGCTTGCCGGTGCGTTTCTGCGGATGGTGCTGCCGACTCGGCGGGTGGGGCTACTTGCGGCGCGGAGCAGGGCGTTCGATGTCACCACACTTGGCGTGTTCGGATTGATGATCATTGTTGTGACGCTCACGGTGCCACCCGGGAGCTGAGCGGCTGAGCGGCGGGGAAGCTGGATCAGGCCGTCGCGCCGGCCATTGCGGGCGGGCTGGTCATTGCGGAAGGGCGTAGTGTCGCTTACGACCTGAAGCCGACCCGTGCGGCTCCACCGCGGTGGGGACGGCGGAGCGCGCCGACGCTATCATCGAGAAGCTGGGGAGCTGACAGCCGATGGCTGGGAAAGTGACTGTGGTCGGAGCCGGTTTCTATGGTTCCACGACCGCGCAGCGCCTCGCCGAGTACGATATTTTCGACACGGTTGTCCTGACCGACATTATCGAGGGCAAGCCCCAGGGCATCGCTCTCGATCTGAATCAGTCGCGCCCAGTCGAGAATTTCGAGACCACGGTGATCGGAACAAACGACTATGGCGATACCGAGGGTTCGGCCGTCGTGGTCGTCACCGCCGGCCTGCCCCGCAAGCCCGGCATGAGCCGGATGGACCTCATTGAGGTCAACGCGAAGATTGTCCGGCAGGTTTCGGAGAACATCGCGAAATCTTCACCCGACGCGGTCGTCGTAGTGGTTTCCAACCCGCTGGACGAGATGACCGCGCTCGCCGCGAATGTCCTTGGGTTTCCCCGTAACCGGGTCATCGGTCAGGCCGGCATGCTCGACACCGCTCGTTTCAGCAACTTCGTCGCGGTGGAACTGGGAGTGCCGGTGAGGTCGGTACAGACCCTTACCCTGGGCTCGCACGGCGACACCATGGTGCCGGTTCCGTCCCAGTGCACGGTGGACGGCAGGCCGCTCGCGGAATTGCTGCCCGCCGACAAGATCGATGATCTGGTCACGCGGACCCGTAACGGTGGTGCCGAGGTGGTCGCCCTCCTCAAGACCGGGTCGGCCTACTACGCGCCGTCCGCCGCCGCCGCTCGGATGGTGAAGGCTGTGGCAGAGGACTCCGGCGCGGTCATGCCGGTGTGCGCCTGGGTGAACGGTGAGTTCGGTATTTCCGGTGTTTATCTCGGCGTGCCTGCCCAGATAGGCCGCGGGGGTGTGAAGAAGGTCGTGGAAATTGACCTCTCGGCAGCGGAGAAAGCCGCGCTCGTCACCGCGGCCGAGGCTGTGCGGGTCAAGCAGGCGGATGTGGCCAGTCTGTAGCATCCGGTTCTGATATTTCGGTTTTGATATTTTTGGCCTCCAGCGGCGCGAAAGGGGCAGCGATCGCGCTGCTGGATGGATTCTCCGCGGTGCGTCACGGCCGTGTTGAGATGATCCTGCGCAGGGCGAGACGTGCGACGGAGGCGGTCGGGATCGTCCCCCGTCCAAGGCCGATCTCGATCAGGTTGTCGTACAGTTCGGTGCGGTGGCCGGCGGCTCGCACGGCTGAGTCCATGAGGGTTCGACGGCGGCCGGCGAGCCCGGCCAGCAGGGCGGTGTGGCGTAGATGCCGGCCGAGCTCCCGGTCGAGCGCCCGGCGGTAGACCGCGCCGGCCTGGGCTGGGGTGGCGGTCGTGGCGGCCGCACCAGCCAGGGAGCCGGACAGCAGCGCGTAGTAGATCCCCTCCCCGGTCAGCGGATTGATCAATGATGCGGCGTCACCGGCGAGCAGCACCGGGCCATCGGGCTGGCGGGGCCGCCAGGTCGACATGGGCAGATGGTGGGCGCGCAGCGTTCCCGGATGCGCTGGCTGCTCGGGCAGCATCCGGGCGAGGGTGCCGTGCAGAACGGTGCGGCCGCCCGTGTCGCCGGGCAGCGCGGCGAGTTTGGATCGCAACATCCCATAGCCGATGTTGGCGCGGCCGTCGCCGATCGGGAACGACCAGGCATATGCCGGCCAGCCCTCGTCGGTCATCTCGATGAGCTGTTCCGGCGGTCCGGGGGTATGCGGCGCGTCGGCGTACCCCCGGACCGCGATGGCAAGTGCCTCCGGTGGGTTTGGCCCGATGCCGAGTGACCGCCTAGTGATCGAATTCGCGCCATCTGCACCGATCACCACCCGTGCTCTCAGGTTACCGTTGACGATCACCACTGGCTCGTCCGCGGTGCCACCGGTCACGACGGACCGCGCGCGCTGGCGCAGGAGCACCGCACCCCGAGCACGGGCGGCGGCGACGAGCCGTGCGTCAAAGATCTTGCGGGGAACCACGTAGTTCGCTCGTTGGGACGGGGTGGCCACTTCCGCGCCCCCAGGCGTCCGCAACCGCATGCGATCCACTGGCGAGTACCCCGCGACGGCATCGGGCACGCCGAGGGCACGCAGGACGTCCAGGCCGTGTGGGGCGATGCCGTCACCGCAGGCCTTGTCCCGGGGGAAGGCCGCGGCATCCAACAGCACCACACGGGCATCCGGACGGAGTTGCAGCGCGCGCAGCGCCGCGGCGCAGCCCGCTGGTCCAGCGCCGAGGACGAGCAGGTCCACAATGGCGGAGCGCCCGGCCGGAATACCTGGATCGGCCACCGCGGGGACGCCGCGTGCGTGCGTGGTCATGGCATCGGGAGGTGTCGGTGTTGCCACATCCGCCCAGTGTCTCAGCGAGCCGGGCGCGCACCAGACAGCCCGGGTTCGTACAGTTCGGCACGTGGATGCCCTCGCGCAGGTGGATTCCTGGCCGGTCGAGAACGCGGCCGTTGCCGTCCTGGTACGCGACGCCTCCGGCCGCGTCACGGTACGTGGATCGGTCGGCGCCATGGACAGATCCTTCCGGTTGGCATCGGTATCGAAGCTGCTCGCCGCGTATGCCGTCCTGATCGGGGTGGAGGAGGGAGCCCTCGGCCTGGGCGATCCGGCCGGCCCCCCGGGCTCGACCGTCGCCCATCTCCTCGCCCATGCCTCGGGCCTGGGCTTCTCCGGCACCCGGACGGTGACCCGCCCTGGGACACGGCGGGTGTATTCGAACACGGGCATCGAGGTTCTCGGTGAAACGCTGGAAAAGGCGTCCGGAATCGCGTTCGGTGAGTACCTCGCCGAAGCCGTGTTCGGGCCGTTGGGCATGACAGCGTCCGAGCTGCGGGGCTCGCCGGCCTACGGGGTGTCGTCCACGCTATCCGATCTTGTTGTTTTTGCCGGTGAGCTGCTGGCTCCACGCCTGCTTGCGCCGCCGACATTCGCGGCCGCGACCTCGGTGGCGTTTCCGGGGCTCGCCGGGGTACTGCCCGGCTTCGGTGTGCGCGACCCGAACGACTGGGGGCTCGGTTTCGAGATCCGCGGCGGAAAACAGCCCCACTGGACGGGGGGCGCAAATTCGCCCGGGACCTTCGGTCATTTCGGTCGGAGCGGAACTTTTCTCTGGGTTGATCCGGCGTTGAATGCCGCCTGTGCTTGTCTGACCGACCGTGAGTTCGGCTCCTGGGCGGTGGATGCCTGGCCCACGTTGTCCGACGATGTGGTGGCGGCGCTCGGTGCTGGTGCTGGTGCCGAGGAGCCGGTGGCCAGGCCGCTGTAACCGGCATGATCGTGCGGTGGGCCCACGCCGCCGGCACCGCGGATCACGAATCCGGCCAGCTCCTCGACGAGGCGCTGGCTGCCCAGGTGCCGCTGGCCGGCGGGAAACAGCACGTCGTCCAACACAGCGGTGCCATAGACGAGCGCTACGGTGAACCGGACGGCCAACGCCACGTCGATCACAGGGGCGCCGAGCATGGTCACCTCGGTCTCGATCTCCCGTTCCAGCTCGTCGAAGACCTCTTGGAGAAACGCGCTGGCGCGGTTGCGCAGTTCGGGCGAGCCTCCGTTCGGCCCCCCGGGGAGCGCCAGCAGCAGTTTGTGGTTGTTGACAAGTAACCCGTAAAGTCCGCCGACGAAGTCCAGCGTGGTCTGTTCGGCGCTCCTTGTGCCATGCCCGCGTTCGATCCATTGCCGTACATACTCGGCGACAAAGTCATAGAAGGGCCGGTAGACGGCCTCGACGAACAGGTTGGCCTTCGTGTCAAAGTGCCGGAACACCAGCGCCTGGGTCACGCCAGCGCGGGCGGCAATCTCCCGGGTGCTCACCTGTTCGTAGCCGTACATATCGAACAGCTCCCGAGCCGCGCCCAGGACCAGCGAGCGGACAGTCGCCGAGCTGCGTCGGGAGCGGGGATCCGGGGTCACTCAACCATGATGACCGACCAGTGCCCGCGTGCCGGGCTGGCCGTCCGTCAGGTCGATCAACAAGCCGGCGGCACGGTCTCCGGCGGCCGGGAAAACGTCTCGGACCGACCGCGTTGATGATCATTTTGGGCGTCCTGGGCCGCGGCGTTTCCGGCACTTCTGGATAGCATCGATATCTTGACAGTTGATGATCATTTGTCCACTGTGAGGTGTGCGACAGTTCGATGGCGGGATATGCCATCCGGATGAGAAGAGGCACGGGGTATGGCAGTTGCCCGGGAGCGGTGTGTGATCGCCGATCCGGTGGTGCCGTTGCCGAATCTGATCGCTGTCCACGGCCCCGGGAGCACCGCGCGTCCCTGCCCGGCGCGGCGCCGGTGGCAGGCCGATGACGCGCGATCCGGGCTCCCGGCGGATGGCGGCGCGTTCGGCCGGGCACCGCTGTCTCGTCTCCGCACGCCTCACCTGCACCGAGGAGGACCGTATGCGGGTCCAGGTTGATCCTTCGCTGTGTGTCGGGCACGGCCGCTGCAACGCCGACGGGCCGGATGTCTACCAGCTCGACGATTCCGGCTACTGCACTATCGCGAACGCGGTGGTGTCCGTGGGCCTTGAGCGGCAGGCGCGGGATGGGGCGGCGGCCTGTCCTGAACGCGCGATCTCATTATCCGAATAATCTCTTTCGTTTTTCCGAGGAGTTCAGGTGCGACTGGAAGACAAAGTTGTCGTCATCACCGGCGCCGGGTCGGGTCTGGGCCGGGAGAGCGCGCTGTTGTTCTCCCGTGAAGGTGCCACGGTTGTCGTCACCGACATCATCGAACGGCGGGCGAAGGACGTCGCGAACCTGATCGGTGAGCGGGGCGGCCAGGCGCTGGCCATCAGAACCGACGTCACGGTGGAAACCGAGGTCGCCGCGGCGGTGGCCGCCGCGGTGGAGCAGTTCGGCCGGCTGGACGTCATGTTCGCCAACGCCGGGGTCACGGTGCCTGGCCAGGGAACGGTCGCGCTGGAGGACACCACCGAGGAGAGCTGGACACATGTCCATGACACGAACCTCAAGGGTGTCTTTTTCGCTATCAAGCACGCCGCGAGGGCGATGAAGGCGCAGGGCGGCGGTGGGACGATCGTGGTCACGTCATCGGCGTCCTCGCTGGCTGCCTACCCGCGGTTCACGATCTACACCGCGAGTAAGGGCGGGGTGAACGCGCTCGTCCGGGGCGCCGCGTTCGATCTAGGCGCCTACGGCATCCGGGTCAACGCCATCTGCCCGACCCACGGCATGTCCGTCAACTTCGGTCTGCCTCCGGACGCCGAGGTGCTCGGCAAGTCCTATGAGGAAGTCATGGGACCCTGGAACCCGGACCACGCCCCGATGCCGCTGAAGCTGCGCCGTCCACCGAACCTGCTCGACAACGCCTACGCCGCGCTCTATCTGGCCAGCGACGAGTCCGCTTACATGTCCGGGGTCTGCTTCCCGAGCACGGATGGCGGCACGCTGGGACGGGTCGCGATCCAGTTCCCCGAGGGATGGGAACTGGCCCAGCAGGCCGCCTACGCCGGCGCCGCGGGGCAGCATCCCGGTTCGCCGGCTGGCACTGCGTCCGACCAGCCCGCTTAGGCCTGGTTGGGCCTTGGTTAGACTTTGATCAGGACCGATTGGGCCTGCTGAGGCCTGCTGAGAGGAGGCCGCGGGTCAACTCCGGGCAGGCCCCGGCGTGACAGCCGCGGCGTGAGCGGGTACTGAGCAGCAGTGGCCAATCCGATCAGAGCGGTCCGTTTCGGTGCCCGAAAAGCGTCCAGCGCGGCAGGAGCCGTGCGCCGGCATCGGCCCTGCGTCGACCACGCTGTCCGCGCCTACGGCCGGTATACCGCTGACGGTGGCGACCGCCTGTCGGCCGCCGCGACGTACTTCGCGTTCCTGTCGTTCTTTCCGTTGGTCGCCCTGGCCTTCTCGATCGCGGGCTTCGTGGTTGATGCCTATCCGGACGTCCAGCGGGAGATGACCAAACAGATCAACAACTATCTGCCGGGACTTGCGGACAAGCTGGACATCGCCAGCATCGGCAACGCGAAGGTCGGCGCCGGTCTGCTCGGTCTGTTCGGTCTCCTGCTGGCCGGGCTGGCATGGATCGACGCGTTGCGGGACGCGATCAGGATCATGTGGCACCAGCCGGTAGACGTCGGCAATGTGGTGACGCGCAGATTGAAAGATATCGGCGTCCTGGCCGGGCTCGGTCTTATCGGGTTCGTGTCGATCGCGGTGACCAGCGTTGCCACATCGGTGTCAGGGACGTTCCTGAGCTGGATCGGGCTGTCTGGCAGCACCATGGCCGCGGTGGTGACCTCGCTGCTCGCCGTTGCCGTCGCGCTGGCTCTGGACGTGGCGCTTTTCCTCTGTCTGTTTCTCTGGTTGCCGTTGAGCACCGATCGTGACCGCGCGTTGCGGGGGGCGCTGTGTGGCGCGATCGGGGTGGAGGGCCTCAAGGTCCTCGCGACCTGGCTGGTGGGCATGACGACCAGAAACCCCGTCTACGGGACGTTCGCGGTGATTGTCGGTTTGTTGATTTGGATCAATATCATGATGCGCTGGACGCTGCTGGTCGCGGCGTGGACGGTCACCGCGCCTTATTCCTCCGATGTCGCGCCGTCGGGTACCGCGGTTGCCGCCGGCACGGATACCGCCGGCAGGGATGTCCCCGGCGGCGTAGCCGTTCCCGGTACGGATGCTCCTGCCGGGAACGTTCCCGGCGGAGAGGTGGATGGCGCTGGGCCGCCATCGGGCTCGACGCCTCGAGCGGCTGCTGGGCTTCCGCTTTCGTCCCCGCCTCGTCGAGGAGGCAGCAGCCGGACACGGGATCCGGAGATGTTTTCCGGGCCGGAGGAGGGCAGGGGCGGCCGGATCGCGATGCCGGGCGGTGTGCCGACGGGGAACGTGCCGATGCCCGAGAAAAGGCGATGGCGGGCAAGCCGCCGCCGTAGGGTGAGCAGCCCCACCGCGCAGGTGATTGCGATGGCGATCCACGTCACCGTCCCTATCCCGCGGTCGTGGCTGTCCCGCCGCCATGGCTGATTTCCTGGGTAATTCCGGTCCCCAACAGCGTTGCGGCTTCGGATGCCTGGGGCAGCGCTGGAAGCGATCAGTGGCCGCGAGCCGTCCACGATTGACCCGGCTGGAAACATTTCGACATTGCGAATTTCATCGCTTTCCGTGACAAGATACCCAATCGGGGTGATTGTATCGACGTTCGCGAATCCCCAGTCGAGCAGCGCCTTGGCCTCCGCGGCATATGCGGGGGCTGCCCGCATCATCGTGAGGATGAGGGTGTGGCCACCTCGCCGGACAGCGCCTATGTAGGTCGCTCCCGCCGCGGCGGTGTAGCCGTTCTTGACGCCGATGGTTCCTGAATATGAGGTGAGGAGCTCATTATGGTTCTGGATCTGGAACGATGTGCCGCTCCGCCCGCGGACGGTCGCCCGCGGGATCGTCAGGAACCGGCTGACTATGGGACTGGCAAGCGCGGCCCGGCCCAGCAATGCAAGATCGTAGGCTGATGTCCGCTGTCCGGGTGCGTCCAGGCCACTGGGATCTCCGGCCTGCGTGTCGCGCGCGTTCAGTTCGGCCGCGGTGCGGTTCATCAGGGCGATCGTGGTGGCGGCGCCGCCAGCGGCTTCGGCGAGCGCGACAGCGGCGTCGTTGCCGCTAGCGATGATCATTTCCGTGGCGAGCTCCGCGACCGTATAGGTCATACCTGGGACGAGACCCACCCGAGTTCCGTCGACCGACGCGGCGGCACTGCTGATCTTCACTTCCTGGGCTGGTGACAGCCGCGGCAGTATCGCGAGCGCCGTGAGGATTTTGAGCGTGCTCGCCGGTAGGTGGGGACCGTGGGCGTCTCGAGCCGCCAGGACCGCGCCGCTATCGGCGTCGGCGATCAGCCAGCTCGCGGCGGTGGTTTCAGGAGGCTGCGACGAGGCCTGCGGACCGACCACGACGGCATCGCTCGCCAGCTCCGGACCGCCGAGGAGGTTCGTGCTGGTTGGCCTCGGTGCCGCGGTGGCTCCCGCCGCGGTCGGGAGCATGGCTGTCAGCCCCGTCACCAGGGAAACGAGCAGCAGGACGGAAGGTGCCGTGCGCAGGCGTTCGCGAGTCAGAGGCACCTGATGAAGATTACTGTCGGTCACTGTTGGGTGCGGGTGGATGGCTCGCCGTGTCGTGCCGGCGGGGTTCGTGGCTGGCCTGCTCCCGCGCTCGGGCCGCATGGTCCGTTTTTTTGATTGTAGGATCATGAAAGTGCCCATCTGCGCGACCTGGGGCTGGCCCGGCGGTCCCGGAGCTACCGGACGGGTGGCGTCCCATCCGTGCCCCGCCGCCGGTGCAGCGGGGTAGCCGCCTGTGCGGGTGCGGCGATGCGACAACATACATTTCTGTGAACTCACGGTTTCTTGCAGATCTGCATATCCATTCCAAGTACTCCAGGGCATGCAGCCGGGACTGCGACCTGGAGCATCTGGCCTGGTGGGCGGCACGCAAGGGGATCGCTGTGGTCGGTACGGGCGATTTCACCCATCCCGCATGGTCGCAGGAGATCGCCACCAAGCTCGTGCCGGCCGAGCCCGGCCTGTTCCGGCTGCGTCCGGACCTCGAGGCGGATGTCCTGCGGACGCTGCCCGCGTCCTGCCAGCAGGTGACCCGGTTCATGCTGTCCACGGAAATCTCCACGATCTACAAGCGGGGGGAGCGGACCCGCAAGGTCCACCATCTCCTCTACGCCCCGGACACCGACGCCGCTGGCCGGATCACCGCGAGTCTTGCGAAGATCGGCAATCTGGCCGCGGACGGGCGTCCCATCCTGGGGCTGGACTCCCGTGACCTCCTGGAGATCACGCTCGGTGCGGGGGAGGGCTGTTACCTCGTGCCGGCGCATGTGTGGACCCCCTGGTTCGCCGTTCTCGGGTCGAAATCCGGCTTCGACGCGATCGAGGACTGCTATCTCGACCTCGCGGACAACATCTTCGCGTTGGAGACGGGCCTGTCGGCGGACCCGCCGATGTTCTGGCGGGTGTCCGGGCTCGACCGGTTCCGGCTGGTCAGCAATTCCGACGCGCACTCGCCGCCCATGCTCGGCCGGGAGGCGACCGCGTTCACCTGCGATGTCGACTACTTCGCGATCCGCGCGGCGCTGCGTGGCGGGGAGGGGTTCGCCGGCACCATCGAGTTCTTCCCGGAAGAGGGCAAGTACCACCTTGACGGTCACCGCAACTGCGGAGTGCGTTTCGAACCGAGCCAGACCCGGGAGGTCGACGGCCGCTGCCCGCAGTGTGGGCGCCCACTGACCGTCGGGGTGCTGCACCGCGTGGACGCGCTGGCCGACCGCGGCGATGGGGTGCGCCCGGCGACCGCGGGAGAGGTGCGCTCGTTGGTCGCGTTGCCCGAGGTCGTCGGGGAGATCCTTGGGGTCGGCCCGAAGAGCAAGGCGGTAGCCGCGCAGGTCACCACGCTTACCGCCCGCCTCGGCCCGGAACTGGCAATCCTTGGTGAGGTCCCGCTGGACGCCATCGCCGAGGTCGGTTCGTCCGTGCTGGTCGAGGCGATCCGGCGGCTGCGCCGGGAGGAGGTGATCCGCGACGCCGGCTATGACGGCGAGTACGGGGTCATCCGGCTGTTCGACCCGAAGGAACTGGCCTCCCGCGCGGGCACGCTGTTCGACCTTGCACCCAGCACACCCACCGCGGAGGGCGGCAGGCCGGAGGCGACGAAGGACGCCGGTGGCCCGGCCGGCGCTACCCGTAGCGCGCGAGGTAACACCCGGCGTGCGGAGCGGAGCGCGCTGGCGCCGTCGGTCCTACCGGCCGCGGGCAGGACCGCGGGCAGGACTGTGCCCAAGACCGCGGCCACGAGCGCGGCCACGAGCGCGGCCACGAGCGCGGCCACAGCCGCGGCTCCGGCGGCCCCCGCCCCGACCGGCGTGGGGGCGAGCGCCGGCCCGGCCGGATCGTCGATCCTGGCCGGTCTCGATGCCGAACAACGCGCGGCGGCCGCGGTCATCCGGGGACCATTATTGATCATTGCTGGACCCGGCACCGGCAAGACCCGGACCCTGGTCCACTCGATTGCGCACCGGGTCCGGGAGCAGGGCGTGCCCGCCGAACAGTGCCTGGCGGTGACCTTCACCCGGCGGGCCGCGACCGAGCTGCGGGAGCGGCTCGACGCGCTCGCCGGCGAGGCGGCGCCCCGCATCCTCGCCACCACCTTCCACGGCCTGGGCCTGCGGATCGTCCAGGACTGCCACGAGCTGTTCGGCCTCGGCGCGGACGTCCGTATCGCCGACGACGCGACGTGCACCCACATCCTGCGGGAGGCGCTGGCCGGGACGGTCACGGGCGTGCGCAGCCTGGAACGGGTCCGGCGCGAGCTGGCCGGGTTCCGCCGGGCGTGCGCGCTCGGTGCTCCGCCGAGCGGCCATGCGCTGGCGGGCGATGCGCTGGCCGGCCATGAGCTGGCGGGCCCGGCCCGGCGGTACGACGAGGCACTGCGCGCGCGTGGCCTGGTGGACCTCGACGACCTGGTCGGGCTGCCGGTGGTCGCCATGCGGGCGCGGCCGGACCTGGCCGCCTCCTACCAGGCGCGCTGGCGGCATGTCTGGGTCGACGAGTACCAGGATGTCGACGAGCTGCAGTACGTGCTACTGACGATGCTGACAGGTCGTTCCGCCGGTACGGGACCAGCTGGCGCGGCGGTTGACCGGCCTGCCGCGAACCTGTGCGCGATCGGCGACCCGGACCAGGCCATCTACTCCTTCCGCGGCGCCGATGTGGGATTCTTCCTGCGTTTTCGAGAGGACTTTCCCGACGCCCAGGTGGTTTCGCTCACCCGTAACTACCGTTCCACGCCGGCCATCGTGGATGCCGCCGTCCGCCTGATCGAACCGGCGACGCTCGTTCCCGGCCGGACGCTCGCGGCGGTCGGCACCCACCCAGAAAGCCCGCGGCCGCTGTTGCATCGAGCCTCGAACGAGGCCGAGGAGGCCGCGGTCGTCGTGAGCACCATCGAACAGGCGCTGGGCGGCACCTCTTTTCACGCGCTCGACCTCGGTGTGGACGGGACCGGCGAGGACAGGTTCTCCTTCGCCGACATCGCGGTGCTCTACCGCACGGCTCGCCAGGCCCGGCCGGTGATGGACGCGCTGGACCGCCACGGTTTTCCCTTCCAGCGGCGCTCCCACAACCGGTTTGCCGACGCCGCGGGCGTCGGGCGTCTGCTGGAGCTCATCGACGAGCGCGAGGGCGGCTCCGCGGAGCGGCGGTCCGTCCTCGCGAGGCTGCGTGCCGCCGCACAAGAAATGATCGACGCTTTTCCCGCGCCGGCCGTCACCACCGGCCTGCCAGCCTCCGGCCAGCCGGTTCTTGGCGAGATCGAGATCCGCTACGCGCTTGACATCCTGACCTCTCTCGCCACCGAGTGCGGGGATGATCTGGAGCGGTTCCGGTCCGAGATCGCGCTCGGCGCGGAGGTCGACACTCTTGATCCGCGTGCGGATCGGATCTCGTTGCTGACGTTGCACGCATCCAAGGGCCTGGAGTTCGGCCTTGTGATCATTATTGGCTGCGAGGCTGGTTTGTTGCCGTTGAGCTGGGCGGGTGCCTCCTCGCCAGTAGCTGTCAACGCGGCGGGTCCCAGCGCTGGAGAGGGCGGCGAGGACGCCGAGGAGCGCCGGCTGTTGTTCGTCGGCATGACCCGGGCCAAGGGGCGGCTCGTGCTCACCCAGGCGGCCCGCCGCGGCCGGGGTGGGGCGGTCATCGAGACACGGCCGTCACCATTTCTGGACGTCCTTGGTGAGCCACTGCTCCAGCGCCGTTCGGGCCCGGCGGGTACCCGCCCGCAACGGGCGAACCAGGGCCACCAGCTACGGCTGGTCTGAACTGCGGCCATGTGCGATTCCAGCGCATTTTTCGATCCTGTGCACACTCGGGGTTCAGGGTGCGGCTGGCTCCTGATGGCGATAATCCTGGTGACGATGGCCGCGTCGACGACACCGTCGGGAACAATGTCGTCGACGTGGCCGGATCGTATGTCGGGATGCATTCGATGACAGCTTTTTGTCAACGTTTGCGGAAGACCATCGCGAGGTTCCAGGTGACGACCTCCCGCAGGCCCCGAACCCGCAGGACTGGTTTTGTCCAGGTAGGCAGGTACCTCGGCATGGCCTCGAGGATCTGGATGTCGGCTCGGCCGCGTGCCCAGGCCAGGGCGTCGGCGACCGACACCGGGAACAGACTGGTGCCGTAGAGGTTCTTGGGCGCGACACCGCTGCGGCGCTTGTATCGCAGCGCCGCCCGGTGGCCGCCCAGATAATGCCATGGTGAGGTTTCGTGGCCACCCCACGGTGACAGCCAGTTGGTGAAACTCAGGAAGATCACACCGCCGGGGCGGGTCACCCGCACCATTTCGGCACACATCCGCCACGGGTCGGGGACGTGCTCAAGGACGTTTGAGGAATAGCAGACGTCCACCGAGGCGGTGGCGAACGGCATGTCCAGGGCACTGCCGAGCACCCGTCCCGGCTCCACGATCCCTCCCGCGCTCATCTCCGAGATATCCGGCTCAACCCAGAAGTACCGGGCTCCGGCTCGCCCGAACGCGGCGCGGAAATAGCCGGGGCCGCCGCCGACGTCCAGCACGACCGACCCCGCCAGCGAGGTGAACTGGCTGAGCTGGTGTACCGAGTCCGCGGCGAGCAACGAGTAGAAGCCTGCGGGATCGACCTGCTCGCGGCGGCAGGCCTGGAACAGCTTGATCGATCGTTTGACTGAGGTGCTGGCCACCGGCATCGGTGGAGTGGGTGGCGGCTCTGGGCACGAGGTTTGTGACGTTGCCCCGTCGAGCGCGGTGGGAGTATTGGAGGAGGAAGAAGATCCCAGCGAGGGGGACGCCGGCTCGGCCATGCCGGGCACAATAACATCTGGTGGCAGGGCCAAAATGTGACTTTACGTCCTTTCCGTGACCTAGCCTATCCGCGCCGTGGCGATGCCGCCTACCGGCAGCACACAACACAGGCCGGCAACGTGTTCGGGAGCTGTCATGATCGAGCTGGTTGCCGGTGCCAACCGGCCGTTACCCGGTGGCGTCCTGTCGGTCCGTGTGCCCGGCCCCTTCGACCTCTCGCTTCTCATCACCGGTGACGACGGGAAGGTCGCGGCAGATCAGGACTTCGTCTTCTATAACCAGCCGTCCGCGCCTGGCGCCACGGTGAACGGTGACAACGTGACCATCGATCCGGGCCGGTTGCGGCCAGGGGCGAGCCGGGTGGTGGTGGTCGTGAGCCCCGCTGACAGCGCGCTGTCACTCGGGCAGCTGCCAGTGCCGGTGCTGGATATCCGCGGTGGTGAAGGCTCCACGCTGGTGCGCTTCACACCGCCCCGGCCACGCGCTGAGACCGTGTTTCTCCTCGCCGAGATCTACCGGCGTGGCGGCGCCTGGAAGATCCGTGCGCTTGGCCAGGGCTACTCTGACGGTCTTGCCGGGCTTGTCCGTGATTTCGGCGTCCAGGTGGACGACGACACCGCGCCGCTGGCCGGCCCGCTGGCGGAGGTGGTCGTGCTGGTGAACGCCGAGCGCGCCAGGACCGGCGCTGGACCGCTGGCGTCCGAGCCCCGCCTGGCCCTGGCCGCGCAGCGGCACAGCGAGGACATGGCGGCCAACAGCTATATGGACCACGTCAGCCTGGACGGGCGGACGATGTCCGACCGCGCCGCCGCGGCCGGCTATCGCTACCGCATGCTGGGTGAGAACGTCGCCGCGGGACAGCCGGGCCCGGCCGAGGTGATGGCCGGCTGGATGAACAGCCCCGGGCACCGGAAGAACATCCTTACCGGGGACTTCACCCAGATCGGGGTCGGCTGTGCCCGCGGCGGCAGCTACGGCGTCTACTGGACCCAGCTCTTCGGCCTCCCAGCCGACCGCTGACTCCCGCACGCCTCGAATCCGTTACCCGGCCCGGCCGTCCGCGGCATCCATCATTCGCAAGCAGGGGCGCGACCGGCTATCCGCCATGGAGGGCATCGGGCAGCTGCTGCTGGAGGAAGGCGACGGCCTCGGCGGGGGTGCGCTCGTGGGTCAGCACGCTGTGGACGGCATCCTGGATGGTTCCGCTCACGGCAGCGTAGTACGGGCTGATCGGACGGGTGCCGGCGCCCTTCAGGCTGCTGACGACCGCTCGGCCGAACTCGTCCTCGTGGTCGCTGTAGACGGCGAGCAGAGCGGCCGGGTAGCCGCCGTCGCGGAACATGGCCGACTGGATGTCGCGGTTGGTCGTCATGTAGCTGATGAACGACCAGGCGGTGGCGCGGTGCCGGGAGCAGGTCGACACGGCGAGGTTGTGGCCGCCGAGGACGCCGCTCCAGGGCAGCGGCACCACACCCACCTTTCCGGCGAGCGGTGAGCCCGCGGCCGTGACCAGTTTGTAGGCATAGGGCCAGTTGCGCAGGAATAGCAGCTGGCCCTGGGTGAAGGCGTCTCGGCTGCCCTGCTCGCGATCGGTCAGCGTTTCCTGCGGCAGCCAGCCGCCGGCCTCGGTGCCGGCCTCGGTGCCGGCCGCGAGCAGGCGCAGGGCCGCGCCGATGTCGTCGGGTTCGGAGAGCGGCGTGTCGGGGCCCGCGGCGAGGTCGCCGCCGAGGCTGCGGATGATTTCCAGGGCGTTTACGGTGAGGCCCTCGTAGCGGGCGAACTGACCGCCGAAGCCGCCGACCGGCGGCTGGCCGGCGGTGGCGCGCCGCTTGTTGATCAACTTGATCTGCGAGATCATCTCGTTCAGGCTGGTGGGCGGGAGCAGCCGCTCCGCGTCGAGAATGTCCTTGCGGTAGAGCAGCAGCGGGGTGTTGACGAGGAACGGCACGGCCCACTGCTGGTTGCGGTAACGCCCGCTCGCCCACGCCGCGGGGACGAAGAGATCCTTTCTGATCCCGTACGCGCGCGACTCGTGCGCATCCAGCGGTACGACAAGGTGGCCGCGGGCGAACTCCGCCGTCCACACCACATCGAGCGAATGCACGTCATAACACTCGTGCGAGCCCTGCGCGGTCGCGATGAGCTGGGCGCGCTGCTCGTCGGCGGAGTCGGTCTGCTCGATGTATCGGACGTGCTGGTCCGGGTGTTCCCGGTTCCAGCGGCCGACGGCGTTGGTGACCTGGTGGCCGTAGGTGAGGTCGGCGATCCCGGAGAAGGTGATCGGCCCGACGCCGTCGTCGCCGGATTCCCGCGACGAACAACCGCTGACTCCCAGCGCGTAGACGAGACAGGCCAGCAGCGCGGCAGACGCGAGGCGGCAGGCCGTTCTGACCGTCGGCGTCGGCATGTCAGTCGACCCTTGATGGCGTCGGACATCCTGGTGCGCAGGGCCGCTGCGGCCGCCTCGGCGTCCATGCCGACCAGGTCGATGTAATGGATCGTCCGGAGCAGGCCGGTAGGTACGCAGGCCTCGACCCGCACCGGCACGATGCGCCGAAGCCGGTCCTGGTCGCCCGTCCAGGCCGCCGGCCACACATGATTGCCGGGATCGGCGAAATAGTGTGGCGAGAGGATGGGCACGACCCGGTCGGAGCGGTCGAGCATGCGGCTGATGTTGGCTACCAGATCCGATCCGGGCACGATATCCTAGGCTTCGAGAAAAACCTGCGCCTTCCGACCGTCGAAACGTACGTGCTCCTCGAGTTGCCAGGCGATCCATTTCGCCCATTCGGCATCGGCGCGGGCATGGGTAAGGAAGAAGTCGCAGTGGCCGGCCGCGCCGGTCTCCGCGTCCGTGGTCCCGCTGGGGGCACCATCCCCCGAGCGCCTCGTGCCAGGCACATCGCCCCCTCATCAGCCTGACCAGGAATGCCCCGTCAGCGCGGCTCCGCGGCCCGTCGGGGGCGGCATTTTATGAGGTGATCTATTTGCGCACGGTAGCACGTCCGCGCTGATTCGCCGGCCCTGGCACGGCACAGGCCAAAGGAAGGCCGACCGTTCCATCTGGGACGCGACGATCGGCAGCGGTGCTCCCGCCGCGCGCTTTGGACCCGAGCGACCCAAGGTTGGTTCCGATATTGCTCATCCTGTTTGACCAGCACAAACAGCGCGACAAAGATCGTTCTTGCGTGCCCCCGGCAAGACGGCACGCAGAAGGTTGCGGGCGCGACCAGCGGTTCTCGAACCGGCCGGCTTGTCATCGCGTGCAGCTTCAGGCTGGGGCTGCACGCGATGACGGTGGCTATCGAAGCGTCGTCGAACTCGCGGTGCCCAGCCGGGGCCAGACCTCCTTCTACCTACCGCCGGGGCGGTAGACATCGGCTCGGTGAGCGATCCGCAGAAGCGTCACGAGCTTCGCTTCCTCGTCGACCACGTACAGCACCCGGTACGGCCCGCGACGGGCACTGAAGGTGCCTGCCAGTTCCCGTTCGAGAGGTTTGCCGACCCGCTGCGGTGCGACCGCGAGGTCGCCGAAGACGAACTCGATGATCGCTGGCACGATGCGCGGTGGGATGTGCTGGAGGTCTCGCCGTGCCGTGGCCGTGAAGACCACCTCATAGCTCACCGGGCGCGTTACCGGTCGCGCCTGGGCACGCTGAACTCGGCGCGGATCTGCGCTTCGTCGAAGACCCGCCCGGCCGTCACGTCGGCCGTGGCCTCGGCGAGAGATTCGCGGATGCTCGGCTGCGACAGCCAGTACAGGGTCTCCTGGATCGACTCCCACTCGTCGACGCCGATCAGGACGGCCGCCGGCGAGCCGTTCTTGGTGATGGTCACTTGCTCGTGAGTGATCGCGGCGGCGTCGACCAGTTCGTTGAGCCTGTCCTTGACCTTCGAGATCGGTAGCGTCTGCATGGGCACCATTTTAAGCTTGAATTCAAGCTTTGCGAAGGCCTGAATCTGGGGGTCTGGGAGAAGGCAACGCCACGAAAATCGCGTAGTTCGACCGGAACGCCGGCCGGGCGTGTGTGGCGGGTGCGGGGGCGGCCCTACGGTGCCCGCCGCGTGCCGGTGGCAGCCGCCTCCAGGCCCGAAGACACCGGTGTTGAAGTCGACGCGGTCGTGTGCCTGGGCAACAGCTTCGGGTATCTCGACCCGGCCGGCGCCCTTCACAACCCGGTAGGACGTTACAGCGTCCGATGGTGATGGTCAGTTAGGTCCGGGGGCCGCTGTCGAGATGTGGGCCTGGATGCCCATCGCGGCCAGATCTTTCCGCAGGGTGGTCTCCTTGGCTTCGATGCCGCTGGTGATCGGCTGCCAGAGCGCTTCGTGCTCGCCCACCCATGCGGGCACCCGCAGGAGAAGAACATCCCGTTCGGCGTTGAAGATCCAACATTTGATGCCGCGTAAGAGCGCCCGGCAATAGGGGTGTGGATCAAGGAGCGGGACTGGGTGCGTGCATCGCGAGGCAGTGGAGGGAGTCACCGGAGGTGTTGGGTGGCGACCGACGAGCCGGGGTACCCGTGCATCGCGCAGCGATGGATGGGGAGCGATGCGGCGAGGTGCGTGCCCCAGCCCCGCGACGCCGCGCCCCTATTGCCGGTCGCTCTAAGACAAAACTTATCCCAACAGGCATGACGCGGCGACCAGGCGTTGCCGAGTAACACGCAGAACCCTCAGTCGTGTGCCCCCGGGGGCTTATACAGCATCTACGCAAACCGCGGCGATGGCCAGCCTTGTCGTATCAGCCCGTCTACCTGCGTCTATCACCCCAAGCAATGGCGATGGCAGTGCCCGTAACAAGCTGGCTATACGGATGTGCTCTCTCTGGTCAGCGCTCTAGCATCCTTCATCAGAAGGAATAGGCGAAGTGGGTGGGTCGGGGAGGGCTCGAACCCGAAGTGCAGGTAGAACTGCCGGGCCTGGTCGTGCAGCGCATGGACGAGCAGTGCTCGTACGCCGACGATCTCCGCTGCGGAGACGATGCGGGTGATCGCGTCCCGGAGCAGATGGGCACCCAGGCCCCGGCCTTGTTCCTTGGCGTCGGCGGCGAGGCGGCCGAGCAGAATGACCGAGACGGGGTCGGGCATGCCCTGCCCGACGCGCCGACTGCTGTCCAGTCGCTGGACTGCCCCGGTGGCCAGGGCGTAGTAGCCGACGACGCGTCCGTTGCGGATAGTGACGAAGCAGCGGGATGCTCCTGCCGCCTGGTTGCCCAGCGCGCGTCGGCGCAGCCAGTCGTCGAGCGAGAGCTCGCCGCTGTCGAAGGCCGACAGGTCGTCGGAGGCGATGATCGGCCGGGGGGCCGAGTAGCCGCTCACTCAAAGAGCGATTCTTCGGCGAACAGGCGCTCCAGCCGCGGCTTGCGGGTCACCGGACGATCGAGGACGGTGAGGAATTCCGCCCACGCCTCGTTACCCAGGGTGAACAGGCGCTGGTCAGCCAGGACGTCCTTGGCTCTGGCCACGGCGGCGTTCACGGTGAACTCGGTGACGGTGGAGCCTTCGGCCTCGGCAGCCGCGCGGATCAGCGCGTCCTGTTCCTCGGGTAGGCGGACGGCGATGCGGGAGCTCTTGACCATCGTCATGCTTCGAGTGTGCGCCTGGTAGGCGTACGGGTCATCCGTCCGCCGCCGTTCGCTGACATCCGCCCACATCCGCAGCCGTTGCTACACCGGTTGCTACAGTGCGGCGCATGTGATCAGAGCGCTGCTCTGGGTCGCTGGTCGCTGTCCATGGAGGGGCTTCCATGGAAATATGGTAGTTATGTATACGCAAAGTAAATCTGATAGTGTGTAACGCATGAAGAGCATGACGGCCACTCAGGCGGCCCGCAACTTCGCCAGTGTGCTCGACGCGGTCGAGCACGGACAAGTTGTGGTGATCACGCGGGATGGCGTCACGGTCGGCCGGTTCGTCCCCGAACGGCGCACCACGGCCGACCGGCTCAAAGACGCGCTGCGGGAGCACACGCCAGATCCCGCCTTTGCCGACGATCTTGAGGCCATACGGGCCGACCTGCGGGCCTCCTTCACCGATCAGGTCCGCACGTGGCCAGACGTGTGATTCTCGATACCGGGGTCATCATCGCGTTCGAGCGAGGCACGCTCGACATTGATGCGGTCCTGGGGGCGGACGACGCGGCGATCGCCTCGATCACCGCAATGGAGCTCCTCGTGGGCGTTGAGCGCGCGACCGAGGCCCACAAGCAGCGTCGTGCACTGCATGTGGAGGCAGTGCTTGCCAGCGTGCCGGTTGTGGACTACACGCTCGACGTCGCTCGGGCACACGCCCGACTCGCTGTCCACGCCATGCACCGCGGCAGGCCGCGGCCAGCGCATGACATGATCATTGTTGCCACGGCTGTGGCCGAGGGACGCATACTGCTGACGACCGATGCGTCCGCCGACTTCACCGGGCTGGCGGGCGTGAACGCCGAGGTGCTCAGCATGACCTGACACGCAGGTCATGTGTGCGGGTGAGTGGTGAGTTCGTCGGGGAGGCATCAGCCTCGGTGTCCGCCGGTTGCTGTCCTTTCGCGCCGCAGGCGCGTCAGCGCCGAGAAGCGGAAACGGCGCGACAGCCCGGCGGCATGCCATGACGATCGGGTGCCGACCCGCGGA
>NZ_CAKJTL010000172.1:0-631 GCF_917627385.1 Protofrankia sp. CiT1 | reverse complement strand
AAGTTGCGTGATCTTGATTGGATCTGACGGCATCTACCTGCAGATTTTGCTTCCGTTGGGCAAACTGTAGCCAGTATTCTTATGATTTTTTCGTGTGGCCATCGAGTGTCGGCTGCATGTGAGATCCCGGGCCGGTGTGCTCGTCGCCGGACATACTTGCAAAGCTGTGACCTGCGGAAACGTCGTGCACCACCGCACTATCAGTGTCTATTTCGCTCGGCAGAGTGATGTGTAGCCAGTAGGTGAATCCTTGATCAGAACAAATGTCCAGGTCACCGGCCTACGGTGCGCTCATGATCACGTAACTTCGGATTAAGAGAGCAAGGCAGACCGTTCGCCGACGTACGTGGACGTCCGGTGACCTGTGGTGCGCGTTCGCCAGCCTCCGTGCCTGTCCACCGACGTCCGCCGACTCGGGTACACCGTTGGACCGTGGTGCGGATGCCGTGCCGTCGTGAAGCGGTTTTCAAGACCATCTTGGCTATCCGGGGATCATGCCGTTCACCTGAACGTTCGCCCCCATGGGACCACGACCGTGTACAACGTCTCCACATATTCCCCACAGACACTCACCTGACCCGGGTGTTCGCGCCTGTCCGCTCACGCTGCCGTCAGCGTTCGCTGTCGCTAG
>NZ_CAKJTL010000171.1 GCF_917627385.1 Protofrankia sp. CiT1 | reverse complement strand
AGAAAACAGGTAACGAGGGGCGGGAGGGTAGACCCCGCACGATCGGTGAGACTCACAAGACCTACCCAATCCGCGACCGCCGTGCCATCACCGGCTGGCTGTTGGCCTACTGGGCGTGCGCAAGGAGCTGGACCGCGCGTTCGGCCAGCAACCGGACCTCGGTCTGGACGTCCGTCCCGTCGATGATGAACTCGAAGATGCCCGGATCTGTGTAGTAGCGGTAGATCAACATCTCGAAATCCTCCGCCGTCGCATGGGTCATTCCTGTACGCGCGGCGAGCTCCAGGATGTCTCGCGAGTCCTTGCGACGCTGAGCGACCAGTTTCGTGGCGAGGAGGAACTCGTCCGAGGCGTATGTGACGCGAAGCCCTGGCCCGGCTACCGACGTCGGCGCGTCTTCGGGCACTGGTGGCATCCACATGCTCGCGCGGGTGTTGAGCCAGTTCCGCGGAAGGCCGATCTCGGCAGCCAGCGCGCGAGCCTCGTCCATGACGATTTCATCGCGGGTGATCGCGTCGATGTCCTCTGTCTGTCGCAGGTACTTGCTCGAGCCGACGGCGATAGCGGCACCACCTACGATGAAGACCGATGCAGACGCGCCTCGCGAGCGGAGGCGCTCGTCGAGCTTGGCGAGCAGAGCGGTTATCTCGTCTGCCGTGAACTCGTAGCCTTCGGTCACGCGGTGACCAGGTCGCGGGCGGGGACGAAGACGTTGAGTTCCTTCAGGAACTCCGGGGTTTTGGCGATGACCTGTTCGCGAGTGAGAAACGGATGATCGGGAATCCACGGCTCGGGCAGGCACCTGGGCTCGCACCACGCGGGTGGTTCGACACCGACCTGGTCGAACTCGCGGCGTGTCAAAACGGCCAGCAGGGTGTCGAAACCGGCGCTCCCCGTCGACGGCGGGGCCGCCTCCCATGCGCAGACCGTGTCACCACCATCCTCGAGGAGCATGCGCAGGTGGTCGCGGCCCTGAAGAAGCATCCGCCATGCCCAGTCCTCGTCGTCGGTGTCGCGGATGATCTTAGCGGTGACCGGCGCGGACATTACCCGCGCACGACGTGTGGCGGCGAGGCCCTGGGCTATGCGCTGTGCGCGGAAACAGAACGCGGCGGTCGGCTTCGTCCTGCCGGAGCGGTAGGTGGAGAACCGGGAAGGCGAGGTCCCGAGCGCGGCGGCGAACTCGGCCTGGGTCAGGCCGCTGTCGGCAAGGGCACGGTCCAGCCAGGCCGTGACCTTGCGCGTGTCCCGATCGAGCTTCACGTGGCACCTCCCTGCTCCGAATTATCTCATCAGGCAACCAGGGCGGACGTCTGTCAAGCCGAGAGTGGACGTCTGCCGGCTCGGCTGTCAGTTTGGCTGTCAGGCCCATAAGGCGGGATCCAGAGGTAAAAATGATCTAGAGTCCCGTAGCTGTGATCGGTTGTGGGGCTCTGGCTTGCGGAGATGCGGCGCGCTTGGAGGGACTCGAACCCCCAACCTCTTGATCCGTAGTCCTCAGCGATACGTCCATGGATGTCCACCGATATCCATCAGGGCAGGTCATGGCTTCGGGAACGTCCACCGGCGTCCGCCCCCGTTGCAGTACACATGCAGTACGGTGCCTGTCTGGCTGCCTGTGACGGAACGTGAGGAATTCGATCAAAGGTCGGGTCCGCCTGCTCGACGAGAGCCTGGGGCCGTGTTGGTCCTGGGAGGGTGAGCGCGAGCTGTAGTCGGGCAAGCACACGACCATCGGACAGTGCTGCGTCAGGTGGCGGCGGCAACATATCACCAGGTGTGGTGGCCAGCCTGCGACCAGCCGATGTGTACGATCGCTGGCCGGTTGCCCGAGTGGGACGAGCGCCAGGGCGGCTATGTCGATCCGGCCACGGCCGAACCGCTGCCGACGTGGGATGAGGCGTTGGAGGCAATCGGGGACGATGACCCGCCGTCGCACGTCGTCCGTTTCGGGCCTCAGCTGCGCGCCGACGGCGTGACGGCGAACTCGGCGCAGGTTGGCCGAATGATCGGTTATCTCACCAAGTACCTGACAAAGGCGCTGGACGTCTGCCACGAGGTGACCACCGACGCCCAGCGTCGCCACGTCGATCGACTCGCTGAGGCGCTGCGGTTCGAGGCGTGTGCGCCGACCTGCGCGAACTGGCTACGCTACGGCATCCAACCACGCAACCCCCGGCCCAGACTGACGCCAGGCTACTGCAAGGGCAAGGCCCACAGGCAAGCCACACTCGGGTTCGGAGGGCGCCGGGTTCTTGTCTCTCGTCGGTGGTCGGGAAAGTCGCTCAGCGACCACCGTGTCGACCGGCGAGAGTGGATCGCGGCTCAGCTCGCCGTGCTCGGCCGGACCATGCCTGACCCGTCCCGGTTGATCTGGCTGCCCGCCCATCCCGGTGATCCCGGCGTCCCGCGCCGCGAATACCTGATCATGCGGGGGATAGCGGACCGGATCCGGTGGCGGGCCGAACTCCAGACGGCGGCGAACGCTCCTCCCGATGTCGGACCATCATCACCAGCGATCGTCCCGGCGGCCTGACTGGCCAGCCGCCCGACACATCCGACATGTACCCACCTGTGTGGGTAAACCGTGGCCAAGATCTGGAATGGGCAGACCACAGCGGCTACGATTAGCCCCATGACCAGGACATACCTGGGTGCCCCCGGCAGGATTCGAACCTGCGCACCCGCCTCCGGAGGGCGGTGCTCTATCCCCTGAGCTACGGGGGCTTCAGGGCAAGCGGGTATACCGTACCAGGACCGCGACGGTGGCCGTGTAGACGGGTCGCCGTAAGCTCCCGATGTGTATTGCGCCCCCCCACGTGTCCTCGTTGTCGATGATGACGCGGTGATCCGTCAGCTCGTGGTGGTCAACCTTGAGCTGGAGGGCTTCGAGGTGCACACCGCGATCGACGGGCTGGACTGCCTCGAGCGGGTGCGGGACATCGCGCCACAGGTGATCACATTGGATGTCATGATGCCTCACCTGGACGGCTGGGACGTGATCGCTCGGCTGCGCGACGACCCTGAGACATCGGACATCCGGGTGATCCTGCTGTCCGCCCGTGCCCAGGCCGCCGATCTCAGGCGCGGGAAGCGTCTTGGCGTCGACTACTACCTCACGAAGCCGTTCGACCCGGATGAGCTGATCGGGGTTGTGCGCAGGCTGGCCGGCCACGGCCAGACCGTCTGACACGCGGGCCGCTGGAGCGCGGGCTGCCTGCCGTCGACAGCGTGATGATCGGTGGCGATCGGTTCCGCTGTCCCGTGCCACTACCGCCGCCCACCGCCGATAACATCACGCCATGACTCCCGACGGCCTCGCGGAAGTTCTGCGGGCCATCATCGGGCAGCTGGTCGCGGACGGCGCGCTTGATGTGGTGATCCCCACGGTGGTGCCGGTCGAGCGCCTCAGATTTTTTGATCGTGGTGATTACGCCACGCCGATCGCGCTGCGCCTCGCCCGCTCGGCCCGGCGATCACCGCGCGAGGTCGCCGAGGCGGTCGCGGGCCGGTTGCGCCAGGATCAGGCGGTGGCCGCGGTGGCGGTGGCCGGTCCCGGTTTCCTCAACATCCGGCTGGCTGGCGGGGCTCTCGGCGAGATCGCACGTACGGTCGTGCACGCGGGCGGCAGTTACGGATGCGGCCCGGCTGTGAAGGGCTGGCGCGGTCCGCCCGAGGCCTGCGCCACCCGGGCGAACGCCGAGACCGGGTACGCACACCCGGCCGGCCCGGTCACCCTTGCCGCCGCGCGCCGAGCAGCCGTGGCGGACGCATCGGCTCGGCTGCTCGACGCGGCCGGCGGTCAGGGCGGCGGTCTTGCCGGGATCGGTGCGGTCACCGCGGCGGCGGGCGAGGCTCAGCCGGGGCGGCCTGGCGGCGTCCGTCGTGACCGCGGGCCCATCGGGCAGCGGGTGACGCTGACCCGCGGCGGTGCGCCGGTGCGGACGCTGGCATGGGCCGGGGGACCGCCCCTGATCGATGATCTGGTGGATGCCGTCGGCGCCGACGCCGCCCGTTACTGGCTCGTCCGTGTTCCGCTGGACAGCGCCCTCGTGCTCGACTTGGACGTCATCGCCGGCCAGACGGATGACAACCCGTTTTTCTGTGTCCAGCACGCCCATGCCCGGATCCGCGCGCTGCTGCGCAGTGCCGGAGAGCTGGGACTGTCCCTGGATGCGGAGGGCGCCGATGTGCTGTTGCTGACCCATCCGCGCGAAGGCGACCTGCTGCGGGCGTTGGGTGAGCTGCCGAGGGTCGTGCGGACCGCGGCCGATCGCCGGGCGCCGTACCGGGTGGCGCGTTACCTCGAGGAACTCGCCGGCACGTACCGCCGTTTTCACGGCGTCTGCCGGGTACTGCCGCAGGGGGACGAGCGGGCGGGTGCGCTGGGCGGAGCGCGGCTGCTCCTGGCTGAGGCGACCAGGACCGTGCTTGCGAGTGGCCTGCGGCTGCTGGGAGTGCCGGCCCTGACGAGGATGTGACTGTTCGTGCGCGACGCGGATACGCGTGATGAGGATGTGACTGTTTGTGCGTGATGTGATCTATCTCGCCCAGCATCAGACGCAGCTGGAGGAAGGGCTGTGGCCGGCGTCCGCCGTTCTGGACACGGACGGTGTGCTGCGGGTCGGCGGGCTGCGGGTTGACGCGCTCGCCGCCGAGTTCGCCACGCCCGCCTACATCCTGGACACGGAGGACTTCCGGGCGCGTTGCCGGGCGTGGCGCTCCGCTTTCGCAGACGGGGACGTCTACTACGCGGGCAAGGCGTTGCTGTCGCGTTCCATCGCCCGATGGGTGCTCGCCGAAGGGCTCTCGCTGGATGTCTGCACAGGTGGTGAGCTGGGCATCGCGGAAGCGGTGGGCTTTCCGCCCGAGCGGCTGCTCTTCCACGGCAACAACAAGTCCACCGCTGAGCTGCGGCGGGCGGTCGCCTACGGCGTAGGGCGGATCGTCGTCGACTCGTTCGTGGAGATCTCTCGGCTGGCGGCGGTGGCCGCGCGGGCCGGCGTGCGCCAGCGGGTGTTCGTCCGGGTCACACCCGGAGTGGAGGCTCACACCCACCACTACGTGGCCACCGGGCAGGAGGACCAGAAGTTCGGCTTCTCCCTGGCCAGCGGTGCCGCGGCCGAGGCGATCAGTCAGGTGCTGGCCGCGCCCGAGCACCTTGAGCTCGTCGGGACCCACGCGCACATCGGCTCGCAGATTTTCGACACCGCCGGTTTCGGGCTGGCCGCCCATCGGATGGTGGGGCTGCTGGCCGCCGTTCGCGATGCCCACGGGGCCGAACTGCCTGAGCTCGATCTCGGCGGTGGCCTGGGGATCGCCTACACCGGCGAGGACGCGCCACTGGAGGTCGCGGAAGTCGCGGACCGGCTCCGCGCGATCGTCGGCAAGGAGTGCGCCGCGGCCGGACTCGCCGTCCCGCGGCTGGCGGTCGAACCGGGCCGGGCCATCAGTGGCCCGACCGCGATCACGCTGTACGAGGTCGGGACGGTCAAGGAACTGCCGGGGCTGCGTACCTATGTCAGCGTCGACGGCGGGATGAGCGACAACATCCGTACCGCGCTGTATGATGCACGCTACACGGCCCGCCTTGTCTCTCGGCGCAGCATGGCTGCACCCCGCGTGGTGACGCTGGTGGGCAAGCATTGCGAGTCCGGCGACGTCATCGCCCACGATGTGGCGCTGCCTGCCGACATCCGGCCTGGCGATCTTGTCGCTGTGCCGGCGAGCGGGGCGTACCACCGGTCCATGGCAAGCAACTACAACCATGTTCCGCGGCCACCTGTTGTCGCGGTCGGCGCCGGCCGGGCTCGCATGATCGTCCGCAGGGAGACCGAGATGGACATGCTGCGTCTTGACATCGACGAAGCGGGCATCCCCGAGCCCGACCCCGAGATCGACGGGGTCGAGCGCGGGGATGCCCGGACCGGCGTCGGTGTGGCTGTCCGGGGCGGCGCGCGTCCGGGCGACGGCGGGGCGAACGCACGATGAGGAATCCATGACGAGAACCACATGGTGAGGAACGCGGGATGAGGATTGCCCTGCTCGGGTGCGGTGTGGTCGGGGGTGAGGTCGTCCGGCTCCTGCACACCCACGCCGAGGACCTCGCCGCTCGGGTGGGCGCGCCCCTGGACCTCGCCGGTATCGCGGTCCGCCGCCTGTCGGTGGTCCGCGACCTGCCGGTCGATCCAAGGATCTTCACCACGGATGCGGAAGGGCTCGCGACCCGGGAGGACATCGACATTGTCGTCGAGGTGGTGGGCGGCATCGAGCCGGCCCGCACCTGGCTGCACGCGGCGCTCGGCGCGGGAAAATCGGTGGTGACCGCGAACAAGGCGCTGCTGGCCACCCACGGTGCCGCGCTGTACGGCGCGGCGGCCGAACACGGCGTGGACCTCTACGACGAGGCCGCGGTCGCCGGTGCGATCCCGCTGCTGCGCCCGCTGCGGGAGAGCCTCGCCGGTGATCGCGTCCGACGGGTGCTCGGCATCGTCAACGGCACCACCAACTTCATCCTCACCCGGATGGACGAAACCGGTGCCGGGTTTGCCGAGGCGCTCGACGAGGCGACCACCCTCGGATATGCGGAGGCCGACCCGAGCGCGGACATCGATGGATTCGACGCCGCCGCCAAGGCCTCGATCCTTGCGCAGCTCGCCTTTCATACCCGGGTCACGCTGGCCGACGTCTATCGGGAGGGCATCGGCGGCGTCACCGCCGCGGACATCGCCAGCGCCCGCGCGATGGGGTGCACGGTCAAGGCGCTGGCCATTGCCGAACGGTCACCGCAGACGCCGGGCGTGAGTGTGCGGGTGCATCCGGCGATGATTCCCCGTTCCCATCCGCTCGCCGGAGTCCGGGAGGCGTTCAACGCCGTGTTCGTCGAGGCGGATGCGGCTGGGCAACTGATGTTCTACGGTCGCGGGGCGGGCGGTTCACCGACCGCCTCCGCGGTGTTGGGCGATCTGGTGGCGGTGGCGCGCAACCGGCTGGCCGGCCGCCGGGGTCCGGGCGAGTCGGCCTACGCCGAGCTGCCTGTGCTGCCAATAGGCGCCACCGTGACCCGTTACCACATCAACCTGGATGTGACGGACAAGACCGGAGTGCTCGCCTCGGTCGCCGCCGCATTCGCCCATCGGGACGTTTCCATACAGAGTGTCCGCCAAGACGGCCATGGCGACGACGCGAGTCTTGTTCTGATCACGCACAGCGCCAGTGACGCGGCACTGTCCGCGACAGTCGAGGAGCTGCGGGAACTGGACGTCGTCCGGGCGGTCGCGGGTGTGATGCGGGTAGAGGGAGGTGAGCTGTGACGACATCGCCAGTGGCGGCATCGCAGCCGCAGCCGCGGATGACGGGCATGCCCGCGGCCGCGGCCGCGGCTGGAGGAGCTCCGGGCTCGGTCAACCGCAGCCGGCGGGTGTGGCGCGGCGTGATCGAGGAATATCGGGACCGCCTGCCGGTCTCCGCGGACACCCCGGTGGTGACCCTCCGGGAAGGCGGAACCCCGCTGCTGCCGGCGGAGCATCTCTCCGCGGTGACCGGGTGTGAGGTCCATCTCAAGGTCGAGGGTTCCAATCCGACCGGCTCGTTCAAAGACCGTGGGATGACCATGGCGATCAGCCGCGCGGTCGAGGCGGGCTCGCAGGCGGTGATCTGCGCGTCGACCGGTAACACCAGCGCGAGCGCCGCCGCGTACGCGGCTCGTGCCGGGCTGACCTGCGCCGTGCTCGTACCCAGCGGAAAGATCGCGTTAGGGAAGCTGGCGCAGGCGCTGGTGCATGGGGCACGGCTCCTGCAACTTGACGGCTCCTTCGACGACTGCCTGCGGGTCGCCAGGGACCTTGCCGAAACCTTTCCGGTCACCCTCGTCAATTCGGTCAACCCGTTCCGCCTGGAAGGGCAGAAGACCGCTGCCTTCGAGATCGTCGAGGATCTGGGCGCGGCGCCCGATGCCCACTGCCTGCCGGTCGGGAACGCCGGGAACATCACCGCTTACTGGCGCGGCTATGTCGAGGACGACACACTCCACGGTTCCGGCCGGCCCCGCATGCATGGTTTCCAGGCGGCCGGCGCCGCGCCCATCGTGCGTGGCAGTGTGGTCACCACACCGCAGACGATCGCTACCGCGATCCGGATCGGCAACCCCGCGTCATGGGCTTTCGCGCTGGATGCCCGGGATGCCTCGGGTGGCGCCATCGACGCGGTCGACGACCGTCAGATCCTCTCGGCCTACCGGCTGCTCGCGCACAAGGAAGGCGTGTTCGTCGAACCGTCCAGCGCGGCGAGCGTGGCGGGGCTTCTCCAGGCGCGTGCCGCCGGCCTCATCCAGGCCGGCGAACGGGTCGTGTGCACGGTGACCGGCAACGGGCTCAAGGACCCGGACTGGGCGATCAGCGGAGCGGCCAAGCCGGTGACCATACCGGCGACGGCTGCCGCCGCGGCCGTGGCTCTTGATCTGCGGCGGTCATGAGCCGTGCGCCCCGGGCTCCGGTGCCGGCCAGAGTCAGCGTGCGGGTGCCGGCGACCAGCGCGAACCTTGGGCCGGGTTTTGACGCCTGTGGGCTTGCGCTGGGCCTTTACGACGATCTGACGGTCGTTGTGACGGAGTCGGGCCTGTCGATTGACGTGACCGGCGAGGACGATGGCACCAGAGACGAGAGCCACTTGGTCGCGCGCGCGTTGCGGGCTGGGCTGGACGCGCTCGGCCTCGGGCCGACCGGGCTGAGCCTGACCTGTATCAACCGCATCCCGCATGGCCGTGGACTCGGTTCGTCGGCCGCGGCCATCGTGGCGGGCCTCCTTGCCGCGAGCGCGTTGGGCGGGGGCCATCTGAGCACCGCGGACGTCTTCGCGCTCGCCTGTCAGATCGAGGGTCATCCGGACAACATCGCCCCTGTCCTCTACGGTGGATTCACCGTGGCTTGGTACGATAATGGCGGTCGCCCGCAGGCAGTTCGAATCGATCCGCCAGATGATCTACAGCCTGTAGTCTTCATTCCCGCCCACCGCCAGTTGACGTCTGTGGCGCGGGCGGTATTGCCGGCTAACGTGCCGCATGTCGACGCCGCGGTTAATGCGGGGCGTGCGGCTTTGTTAGCAGTGGCGATGTCAGGAACCCTGTCTCCGGAGACGTTGCCTGCACAGACGTTGGGGATCCAGGCTGGCGGTCAGGAGTGGGCAGGCCGGCCTGGCGAGAGCCATCTTCCTGGCGGTCAGCCCGGCGCCAGCCGGTTGGGTACAGCGTCCTGGCTGGACGCGTTGGTGGCGGCTACCGACGACCGGCTGCACCAGCCTTACCGCCTGCCGTCCATGCCTGAGACCCGCGATCTGCTCGGACGGCTGCGAGCGGCGGGCCTGGCGGCCGTGCTGTCGGGTTCTGGACCGACGGTGCTGGCGCTGGCCGTGGGGGCGGAGCAGGCCGAGGCTGCCCGCGCATGTGGCGGGGACAGCTTCACCGTGTTCAATCTGCCTGTGGACAGGAACGGAGCACGGGTCGAGCTCGTCGCGGGCTGACGCCGTCGGTTCGGGTTCCACCCGGCCCGGTGTCCGAAACCCCCATCCGCACCGCGGGCCAGATCCTCGTTGAGGGCGACATCCAGCCGAAATGGTCGCGGCTCGGGTTGGAAACGGAGGACTCCGAAGCAATGCCCCTCGAAGGTTGTTGCCCAGATGACTCCGTCTGGATAGTCTGATGACTGCACTCGCTGCCGCCGCGGCGCGTGCTCGCCCGCCGGTGCTACCGGTTCATCGTAGCCGGATCATGGTGCCGGAACTTGGTGCCTCAGCCTCGTCATCGAAGCCTCGGCCAGCACCGACAAGTCCTCAGCGGGATTGACGAGTTCGCACGCGGCGCTCAGCCGTTAGCGCCGTCCACGGGCGCTCTGCTTGCCTACCTGGCGCTGAACATCGTTTCCACATGGGATGCCCGGGCGAAGAAGGTCAACAAGCGTCACCCGGCTCCCTTGAGCCGGTCCCTTCAGGGAAGGAACATCTTGAGCGACACCACCGACGTGCTGCCTGACAGCGCACGTGAGTCCGCGGAGCCCCAGACACCGACGTCGTCCGTGGACGCTGGTTCTCCGCGACGCCGGCGGTCAGGCACCGGCCTTTCAGCCATGCTCCTGCCGGAGCTGCAGGCCATGGCAAGTTCGTTGGGTATTCAGGGCGTGGGACGCCTGCGAAAGGGGCAGCTCATCGCGGCCATCCAGAACGTTCAGACTCCCGCCGGCGCCGCCGCAGGTGCGGCTGCCACCGCCGCCCGGCCGGCCGCGGCCGCCGCTGAGGCGCAGCCGGCCCCGCAGCCGGCCCGGAGTACCTCAACTCCGTCCACAAAGGCAGGGGACGCTGTCAATCCTCCGGTCTCCTCCAATCCTCCGCTCTCCGCGCCCTCAACCGAGGCAGCGGCCCCGGCCGAGGGCGCTATGCGTGTCCGGACCCGCCGTGGGGCTTCTCGGGCATCGGGCAGCCCGTCCACAGCCGGTGGTGAGCAGACGACACTGACCGACGCGCTGTCTGGCTCGCGGGAGACCCGTGGTGGGGCGAGCGCGCCCGGTCCGGAGAGCGGATCCGAGAATGTGCGGGCCGCCAGCACGGAAGAAGCCGCGCCGGGTGCCGCGTCGCCGGTGGTCACCACCCCAGCCACAGCGCCGTCCACCACTCCAGCGGAACCGTCGGTGGCCGGCGTGCCCGTCACGTCGGTGGCCGAGCCGGCCAGTGTTCCTCGCGTGTCGGAGAACGGCAGCGGGCGTGGCCGAGACGACAGGCGTGAGCGTCAGCAGGTCGACGGGGAGCGTGCCTCGGTTGACCGTCCCGTCGCCGCTGAGCGCCAGGGGCGCCAGCAGGGCGACCGGGGACGGGGCTCGGCTGATCGCGGCCAAGGCGATCGTGGCCAGGCCGATCGTGGCCAGGCTGATCGCGGCCAAGCCGATCGCGGTCAGGCCGATCGTGGCCAGGCCGATCGTGACGACGAATTCGGTGGCGGGAATCGGCGTAACCGCGGCCGGTTCCGGGAGCGGGGCCGTAACCGTGGCCGCCAGGGTGGCGGTTTCAGCGAGTCGGAGCCGATTGTCCGCGAGGACGACGTTCTGGTCCCGGTCGCGGGTATTCTTGACGTTCTCGACAACTACGCGTTTGTGCGCACGAGCGGTTACCTGACGGGCCCGACCGACGTCTATGTGAGCTTGGCCCAGGTCCGTCGCCATGGCCTGCGCCGCGGTGACGCGATCACCGGCGTCGTCCGGGCGCCGCAGGAGGGCGAGCAGCGGCGGGACAAGTACAACGCATTGGTCCGGCTCGACACGGTGAACGGGCTGGAGCCCGACGAAGCGCGAAACCGTCCCGAGTTCACCAAGCTCACCCCGCTCTACCCGCAGGAGCGGCTGCGGTTGGAGACCGAGCCGCAGCTGCTGACCACCCGGGTGATCGACCTGGTGATGCCGCTCGGTAAGGGGCAGCGCGCGCTGATTGTCAGCCCGCCCAAGGCGGGTAAGACGATGGTGCTGCAGGCCATCGCGAACGCGATCACCACGAACAACCCGGAATGCCACCTCATGGTCGTTCTCGTCGATGAACGTCCGGAGGAGGTGACCGACATGCAACGGTCGGTCAAGGGCGAGGTCATCGCCTCGACGTTCGACCGACCGCCGTCGGACCACACCAGCGTCGCCGAACTGTCCATCGAGCGGGCCAAGCGCCTGGTGGAACTGGGTGAGGACGTCGTCGTGCTGCTCGACTCGATCACTCGGCTCGGGCGGGCCTACAACCTGGCCGCACCCGCGTCCGGTCGGATCCTGTCGGGTGGCGTGGACTCCACGGCGCTCTACCCGCCGAAGCGTTTCCTCGGCGCGGCCAGGAACATCGAGAACGGCGGGTCGTTGACGATCATCGCCACGGCCCTGGTGGAGACGGGCTCCACGATGGATACTGTGATCTTCGAGGAGTTCAAGGGGACCGGCAACGCCGAGCTCAAGCTCGATCGCAAGATTGCCGATAAGAGGATCTTCCCCGCGATCGATGTCGACCCCTCCGGAACCCGTAAGGAGGACATCCTGCTTGCGCCGGACGAACTTGTGATCATGCACAAGCTGCGGCGGGTTCTGCACACGCTGGAGTCGCAGCAGGCGCTTGACCTTCTGCTGGAGCGGCTGAAGAAGACGCGGACGAACTACGAGTTCCTGATGCAGATCGCGACTGCCACTCCGGGCCAGGACTGAGAGCCCGTTGTGCGGACCCCCTGGGCAGCGTCCACACGGTGCTGTCCCTGGATGGCCGGAAGCTTCTGGCAGACTGGAACGCTGAGACCCGGCACCGGTTCACGTCCTCGCGTCCGCGACAGGGCGACCCGGCGGCCACTTCGGGAAGAAGGATCATGAAGGCTGATATTCATCCGGCGTACCGTGAGACCACGGTTGTCTGCACCTGCGGTTCGACCTTCACCACCCGTAGCACCAAGTCGGACGGCGTGATCAACGCCGAAGTGTGCTCACAGTGCCACCCGTTCTACACTGGCAAGCAGAAGATCCTGGATGTCGGCGGTCGGGTCGAGAAGTTCGAGCGGCGCTTCGGCCGCCGTCGTCCGGGTGACAAGCCTGGGCCTGGGACGAAGTGAGGTAACGCGCCCGCAGCGCCCGTGCCCGGTGTGACAGTGGCGCGGGCGCTGCGTGGCGTCTGTCAGCGGTTTGGGTCCCAGTGGCCCACGGGGCCGCCGCTGGCGCGGGTTAGAGTCATGATCGATGTTTTCATCGGCTCGCTTAGCGGTCGGCGCTGGAAGTCCTTTGGGGGGTCAGGCGGGCCTCCGGCGACGCGATGAAACAATGATCATACCGCCGTTGGCTCTCTAGACCAGGAGATTCCCGAAATGACCACTCCACTCGACGGTCTGCTTGCCGAGCACGCCGAGCTGGAGGACCGTCTCGCCGATCCGTCTGTGCACGCTGACCCGATTCTGGCACGCAGCCTCGGCCGCAGGTACGCGGAGCTGGCCCCGGTCGTGGAGACCGCGCGTGAGCTGGACCGGGTCGATGCGGACCTCGCGACCGCCCGGGAGTTCGCCGCCGAGGATGCCTCGTTCCGCGCCGAGGTCGCGGAGCTTGAGGCCACGCACGCGGTGTTGCGGGACCGGCTGCACACCCATCTGGTGCCCACCGATCCCGACGACGCCCGTGATGCGATTATGGAAATCAAGGCGGGCGCGGGCGGTGAGGAGTCGGCGCTGTTCGCTGGCGACCTGCTGCGGATGTACCTGCGCTACGCTGAGCGACGCGGCTGGCGGACCGAGATCCTGGACGCGAATCCCAGCGATCTCGGCGGCTACCGGGACGTGAGCGTGGCGGTGAAGGCTGGCCGGATGACCACCGGCGGCGTGTTCGGGCGGCTGCGGTTCGAGGGCGGTGTCCACCGGGTCCAGCGGGTTCCGGTCACCGAGTCGGCCGGTCGCATCCACACCTCGGCGGCCGGAGTGCTGGTACTTCCCGAAGCTGAGGATGTCGAGGTCGATATCGACCCCAACGAGCTGCGCATCGACGTGTACCGCTCCTCGGGCCCCGGTGGACAGAGCGTCAACACGACGGACTCGGCAGTGCGTATCACCCATCTTCCCAGCGGTCTGGTGGTGTCCTGCCAGAACGAGAAAAGCCAGTTGCAGAACAAGGAGTCGGCGCTGCGGATCCTGCGCGCACGGCTCCTCGCGGCGGCCCGCGAGCGGGCGCAGGCGGAGGCATCGGCGGCACGGGCCAGCCAGGTTCGCACGGTGGACCGCTCCGAGCGGATCCGTACCTACAACTTCGCGGAGAACCGGATCAGCGATCATCGGGTCGGTTTCAAGGCGCACAATCTCGATCAGGTACTCGACGGTGAGCTTGACGAGGTACTGGACGCTCTTGTCGCGGCGGACCTGGCGGCGAGGCTTTCGGCCGGGGCCGGGTCATGACGTCCGGTGAGCCCAGCGCCGGGCTGGCCGCGCATGTGCTGGACAGCGCGGTCACCACTCTCGCCGCGGCCGGGGTGCCAAGCCCCCGGTCGGACGCTGAACAGCTCGCCGCGTATGTCACCGGCGAGCCCCGGTGGCGGCTGCGGCGGACGACGGCCATCACGCTGGCGGATCAGGACCGGTTTCAGGACCGGTTTCAGGATCTGGTCGCCCGTCGGGCCTCGCGGGTGCCCCTCCAGCACCTGGTCGGCAGCGTCGGGTTCCGTTATCTCACCCTGGCGGTGGGCCCCGGGGTGTTCATACCCCGGCCGGAGACCGAAGTCGTGGTCGGATGGGCCCTCGACGCGGTTCGAGCGGCTGGCTGGGCGCGGCCGATCTGTGTGGATCTTTGTACTGGTTCCGGCGCGATCGCCCTCGCGCTCGCGGAGGAACTGCCCGGCGCGTGCGTACACGCCGTCGACGTTGATCCGGAAGCCTTGGTGTGGGCAGGTCGCAACATCGTCGATCATGGTTTTGTCGGTACCGACAGCCGGGTGACGCTGCATCGCGCCGATGTCGGGATCGACCCGGCTGGGCATGGCCGCAACGACGGTCGCGAGCCAGCTACGGCGGTTGTCCAGCAGTTGGCAGACCTGGTAGGTCGAGTCGATCTCGTGGTGAGCAACCCGCCGTACCTGTGGGACGACGAACGGGACAAGGTTGATCCCGAGGTCGGCATACATGATCCGCCCGCTGCCCTGTGGGCCGGGCCGGATGGTCTGGCGGGGGTCCGCGCGGTCGTACGGGTGGCGAGTGACCTGCTGCGGGACGGCGGGAAGCTGGTGATCGAACATTCCGACCGCCACGGCTCGGCAGTCCCTGCGCTGCTGCGTGACTCCGGCTGCTGGGAGGATGTCCAGGACCATCTCGACCTGGCGGGGCGGGACCGGTTCGTCTCGGCGTCACGCCGGTCGCGGGAGCGGTAGACGCGCACTGGTGATGTGCTGTGCTGCCGGACTGTGATGAAGGATCGCTGAAGTAATGGGGGAGCCAGTGAGGCCAAGGGAGTCGGCAAGCGAACGGTATGACTGCACGGACCCCGGACAGCGTGCGGCCGGGCTGGAGGCAGCCGTCCGCTCGGTGCGCCACGGCCGGCTCGTCGTGTTGCCCACTGACACCCTGTACGGCGTGGGTGCGGACGCCTTCGATCAGGTCGCGGTCCGCGCGCTGCTCGCGGCCAAAGGCCGTGGCCGGGACATGCCGGTGCCGGTGCTTGTTGGCTCGTGGCGCACCCTGGACGGGCTTGTCGAGCGGGTTACCGAGCCGGTCAGGGACCTGGTCCGGGCATTCTGGCCGGGTGGGCTGACCTTGGTCGTGCCATACGCGCCGTCGTTGAGCTGGGATCTCGGTGACGCCCGTGGCACTGTGGCGGTGCGGATGCCGCTGCACCCGGTCGCGATTGAACTGCTTGGCCGTACCGGGCCGATGGCCGTGTCCAGCGCGAACATCAGCGGCCAGCCACCCGCGACCACGGTGGATGACGCAATGGCGCAGCTCGGTGATTCTGTTGAGGTGTACCTTGACGGCGGTCCGTGCTCGGCCGGCATCGCGTCGACGATCGTTGACTGTACCGGTGAGGTCCCGCGGGTGCTGCGGACGGGCGCGATCGGTATGGCGGCGCTGCGCGAGGTGCTGTCCTCCGTGCAGGAACCCGCCGCGACCGCATGACACCCTCGGCCGGTCGCGGCCCCACGCCGTAAGCTGTCGGGGCGGGGGTTGGACCAGCCGAGGACGGGGCGTTGCGATCGGGACACTCCCCTGTCTGGCCGCTTCCGGCCCGGCGGCCTTCGCGCGGACGGCGCAATCGCGCGGCCAGGGCCAGGCGCGCGGCGCGCACGAGGAGAGGCAGCTTATGAGCACCCCGTTCTGGGGCCCGGACTTCGATCAGCTCCAGGCCGAGGACCACGAGATCGCGGACGTCGTCCTAGCCGAACTGGACCGGCTCCGTGGGGGTCTTCAGCTCATCGCGAGCGAGAACTTCACCTCGCCGGCGGTGCTGGCGGCCCTCGGGTCAACGTTGTCGAACAAATACGCCGAGGGCTACCCGGGCCGTCGCTACTACGGTGGCTGCCAGGTCGTTGACCGCGCGGAGGAGATCGGCATCGCTCGAGCGAAGAAGCTCTTCGGCGCCGAGCACGCGAACGTGCAGCCACACTCCGGAGCGCAGGCCAACTTCGCAGTGTACGCCGCGCTACTCGCGCCCGGTGACACCGTGCTGGCGATGTCGCTGCCGCACGGCGGTCATCTTACTCATGGTAGTCGGGTCAACTTCAGCGGGAAGTGGTTCGATGTCGTCGCCTACGGGGTGCGCGAAGACACCGAAATGATCGACTATGACGAGGTTCGCGACCTCGCGCGTCAGCATCGACCTAAAATGATTATCTGTGGCGCCACCGCGTATCCCCGGCTGATTGACTTCGCCGCCTTCCGCTCGGTCGCCGACGAGGTCGGGGCATGGCTGGTGGTCGATGCCGCGCACTTCATCGGTCTGGTGGCGGGCGGGGCCATCCCCAGCCCGGTGCCCTATGCCGACGTGGTCAGTTTCACTACTCACAAGGTCCTGCGTGGGCCGCGGGGTGGAATGATCCTCTGCCGCGAGGAGCTGGCCCAGCGGATCGACAAGGCGGTGTTCCCGTTCAGCCAGGGCGGCCCGCTCATGCACGCGGTCGCGGCCAAGGCGGTGGCGTTGCGGGAGGCCGCCACCCCCGCCTACGCTGACTACGCACGTCAGGTCATCGCTAACGCCCAGACTCTCGCGGACGGGCTCGCCGCGGAGGGTGTGCGGCCGGTTGCCGGCGGCACCGACACGCATCTCGCCCTATTCGATCTTCGCGCTCTTGGCGTGACCGGTAAGGACGCGGAAGCCCGGTGTGATGCCGCGCGGATCACACTGAACAAGAACGCCATCCCGTATGACCCGCAGCCGCCCGCGGTTTCCTCCGGTATCCGGGTTGGCACCCCGGCGGTTACCACCCAGGGCATGCGGGAGGACGAGATGAAGGAGATCGCGGCTCTGATCGCCCGAGCGGTCCGTGACCCGCTCGCCGCCCCCGATGTGGCCAGAGCGGTCTCTGTCCTGGTCGGCCGGCATCCTGTCTACCAGCGCTAGGGCGTGTCTTCTTCGATCGTACGGATCAATGCCCACATCGACCAACATCCATCAGGCACGCCGTGGTGGCGGCGCGGTAGATCAGCGAAGGTTGCGGGCTGTTGCGGGAGTATCTGCTCGTATTCGCGGTGTCGGCAGCGGTCACATTCCTGTGCACGCCGGTCGCACGGGGCTTCGCCATCTGGATCGGCGCCGTCGCTGGCGTCCGTGACCGTGACGTACATGCGGTGCCGACCCCGCGTCTCGGTGGGCTCGCCATGCTCGCGGGGCTCGTGGCCGGTCTGGAAGTCGCCGATAACCTGCCGTTCCTGTCCTCGGTCTCGCGGGACTGGGCCGAACCACACGCGGTGGGTGCCGCGGCCATTGTGATCTGCCTGCTCGGAGTCGTGGACGACCGGTGGCCGCTGGATCCGCTGACGAAGCTCGCGGGTCAGGTCGCGGCCGCCGGGGTGATGGTTCTGCTGGGCGTCCAGTGGTCGTTCGCTGTCAATCCGGACAGCGACACCACCGTCAGCCTCGGACCGGAGACAGCCGTGCCGCTGTCAATTCTCGCCACGATCGTTCTTGTCAACGCCATGAACTTCATCGACGGGTTGGACGGTCTTGCCGCGGGGGTTGCGGCAATTGCCGCGGGAGCCACGTTCTACTTCGCCTACGAGGTTGCTGTGATCAATCACTTCTCCCGGGCGGCGCCGGCGGCGTTACTGGCCGCCGTCACCGCCGGGGTGTGCCTCGGCTTCCTGCCGCACAATTTCAACCCGGCCAGGCTGTTCATGGGGGACTCCGGCTCGATGTTGGTCGGTCTGCTCTCAGCCGCTTCCATGATCTCGGTAACCGGCCAGGTCGCCTATGGCGGATACGCCGGGCCGTCCCGATCTCTGCCGTCACTGATTCCGCTGGCTGTTCCACTGGCCGTGCTGGCGGTGCCGTTCATTGACCTCGGGCTGGCCGTGGTCCGCCGGACCCGTGCCGGCCGGTCGCCGTTCGCCGCGGACAAGATGCATCTGCACCACCGGATGCTGGAAATCGGGAAATCCCATGTCCGCGCGGTTCTCATCATGTACTTCTGGGCAGCTTTGCTCGGCTTTGGCGGGGTGGCCGCCTCCTTCTCGCGGCAGCCGCTGCCCATTCTCGCCTCCGTGGTCGGCCTCGGTCTGATCGGGCTCCTGGCGCTGTTGCTGAGTGGCCAGCGATCGGTGCGGCGAGCATGATCGTTTCTGCCGGGCGGACGATCAGGCTTGGTTTGGGCGTGCTTGCCATCATTGCGCTGCCCGGCCTGGTGGCCGCGGGTGTCGCCCGGGGTACGGCCGGGATTGTCGCTGTTGCGCTCGGCCTGTGCCTGGTCGGGTTTTTCTTCACAGCGAGCAAGGTGGTGGTGAGTGTCGTCGCCCGGCGCGCGAGGGCGATGGTGCTACCTGCTGCGCTCGGCACCTACCTTATGAAGATCGTAATTCTGGGTGCTCTGCTCGTGAGCCTTGAAGGGTCGAGCACCATCGACCTCACCGCCTTCGCCTGGGCCATCTTTGTGGGAGTTTTCGGCTGGCTCGGGGCTGAGCTGTGGGTGGCCACGCATACCCGGGTCCCGTTTTACGATCCCGCGCTCTTCCGGGCGCGGGAAGACTCCCGTCGTGACACTCTGAACACGTGAACAAAGCCGAGCCGAATCCGGAGGAGAGCGGGCAGGAGCCCGGTGGCGGAGGGCAAGGTGATCACAGTACTGCTCGCCCGGCCGGGGACCCCGATCGGCCTGCCGGTGACGGACCGCCACGCCGCCCGTACCGGCCGGGCCTGATCTCTGACGAGGCCTGGACGGCGGTCGGTACCCTGTTGGCCGGAATCGGGTTCTGGGGGCTGGTCGGCTACGGGATCGATCGGCTCGTCGGTCTCGGCACCGTCTTCCTGCCGGTCGGCGTCCTTGTGGGTATGGCGGCTTCGCTCTATCTCGTGATCAGTCGCGCTACGCGGCGTTTCTAGGCGGCCACGATGGTTGCTTAACGTCTTCATTCGAATTCTCAGCGTGAGACATAGATGACAAAAACGAACTGGTAGGTTACTTTCGGATAAACAAGGGAGCGAACAGGCCTTCGCCGGCCTGGAGTTGATGCCGGTCGCTACGGGGTGTGGATAGTATCGCCAGTGCTGGGTGTCCACTCACGGACATCTGGTGTGAGTCGTGTCTCCCGTTGGTCCTGCCGGGCTCATGATCATGCTGTGTCGATGGATGGTCATGTGTGGCGCGGTGCCCTACCCGGGGGGAGCCGACCCGCGCCAGGAAGGGCTGTCCCGCCTGAACCAGATAGGGTAAGTCCACACCGCCGCCGGTACGGCTGCGTCTCTTCCTCAGCTGGTGAGAGTATATTTTGATCATGGAGGTGTCCGTCGTGCCGGTCCCCGCGGGACCCCTGGTCCTCGCTGACGAGGGCTTCAAGGGCCCGACCAAGGAGGTGTTCCAGCCGCCGCATTGGTTCGATGTCGATCTTGGGCCTGTTCATTTTTACCTGAACAAGGCGACTGCGCTGGGGATCTTCGCCGCGCTTTTCGTCGGTGTGCTCTTCTGGCTCGCCTTCCGGCGGGCCACGGTCGTGCCCCGCGGACTGCAGAACGTCTGCGAGTCGGTCTATGACTTCATCGACACGTCGATCGCCCGGGACGTCATCGGGGAGAACGGGCGGAAGTACACCCCGTACCTCCTCGTGCTCTTCAGCTTCGTGCTCATCTGTAATGTGCTCGCGATTGTCCCTGGCGCTCAGTTCCCGCCGACGTCGCGAATCGCCATTCCGATCGTTCTCTCCGCCGTCACGTACGTGCTGTTCAACCACGCCGGCATCAAGGCCAACGGCGCCCGGGCGTACTTCGGCCACATGATCAATCCGGCTCCGACCGCGCCCGTCTTCGTCAAGGTTCTCCTTGGACCGATCGAGGTCATGTCGACCCTGCTCGTGCGGCCGTTCACGCTGGCGGTCCGGTTGTTCGCGAACATGTTCGCCGGCCACATCCTGCTGCTGGTGTTCTCGCTCGGCGCGGAGTACCTGCTACCCAAGCCGCCCTTTGTCTTCGGACTCGCCTCGCTGCTCATGACGATCGTGCTGACCGGCTTCGAACTCGTCATCGACGGCTTGCAGGCGTACATCATCACAATCCTCACGGCCGCCTTCATCTCCGGTGCGATCGAATCCGGTGGCGGACATGAGAGTTCTCCCGCGGCTGACCATGCTCACGCAGTGAGCGGGGCGCCCGCCGGAGCGCACGCATAAAAAGGTTCGGACACCCCGATCAGCACCGTGGCAGGTCCCGGTGCCCGACTGGAAAAGGAATATGAGATGGCAGACACCCCTTCCTTGGTGCTTGCTGCTGCCGATCAGGTGAGCGGATCCCTTGGCGCGGTGGCCTACGGCTTGGCGGCCATCGGGCCGGGTATTGGAATCGGCCTTATCTTCGGCTTGGGCGTGCAGGCGATAGCCCGCCAGCCCGAAGCGGAGCAGGTAGCCTTCCGCTATATGATCATTGGCTTCGCGCTGGCGGAAGCACTGGCTCTGATCGGTTTCGTCGTCCCGTTCGTCTTCCCCTAAGCCGGAGGGAGACACCGTGGTTGCCACAACACTGTTGCAAGCCGCCGGGGAGAGCGGGCATTCGGACGAGAACGTCCTCATTCCCCCGCTTGGCGAGCTGCTGATCGGTACTTTGTCGTTCGGCCTGCTCGTGGCCTTCTTCTTCTGGAAGGTCTATCCGCAGATCAAGCGAGCGTATGCCGAGCGGACCGAGGCTATCGAGGGCAATCTCGCCCGTGCCCAGCATGCTCAGCGGGAGGCTCAGGAGCTTCTCACCTCCTACCGGGCGCAGCTCGCCGACGCGCAGACCGAGGCCGCCCGTATCCGTGAGGACGCCCGTGAGCAGGGAGGTCGGATCCTCGCGGAGCTGCGTTCCCAGGCGGGTGCGGAAGTCGCCGAGATCAAGGCACGTGGCGAGGCACAGCTCGCCGCGGAGCGGGCGCAGATCGTCGCTCAGCTCCGGCGTGAGGTCGGTGACATCGCCCTCGAGCTGGCAACGAAGATCGTTGGTCATGAGCTGGAGCGCGATGACCGCCAGCGTCAACTGGTCGACGACTTCATAGCCGGCCTGGAGCACCCAGGCGAGCCGGCCGTCCCAGCTCCGGCTGGTCCGGGGGGCTGACGCGTGGAGGGATCCAGCCGACGTTCTCTGGACGCGGCGCGTGCTCGCCTGGATGAGTTGACCATGCCTCCGCCACCCGGCATCAGGATGCGGTCCCACTATCCGGTCGATCTCGGCCGGCTGGCGGACGATCTCGAAGCTGTGGGGGATCTTCTCAGCCGGGAGCCGGCGATCCGCCGGGCGCTGGCTGATCCGGGCACCCCCGGATCGGCCCGCTCCGGCCTCGCGGCCCGCCTGTTCGATGCCAAGGTCTCGGCAGCGGCTCTCGACATCCTGCAGGTTGTGGCTACCGGCCGGTGGGCCCGGCCGCTCGATCTCCAGCGTGCCGTGTCCGAGCTCGGGGTCGAGGTCCTGCTCGCCCAGGCACAGCGCGAAGGCGTCCTCGACGATGTGGAGGACGAGCTGTTCCGGTTCGGCCGCATCCTCAACCGGACGCCCGAACTGTCGTTGGCGCTCAGCGATCCGGCGGCCCCGTGGTCCGCGAAGCGGGAACTCGTGGCCACGTTGCTGGACAGCAGGGCCAAGGCTGTAACGACACGTCTCGTCCAGCGTGCGGTTGCGGAGCGCTACTATGGAGATCTTGAGCACCGTCTTGAGCAACTGACCGTGATCGCGGCGGCCCGCCGGAACCGGCTCGTCGCTGTGGTGCGCACGGCTGTCCCCCTCGCGGGGGACCAGATTTTTCGGTTGCGGACAGCGATCAGCCGGTATTTTGGTCGCGATGTCCAGCTCCAGGTGGACGTCGATCCGGCCGTTCTGGGCGGCGTTGTCGTGCGGGTGGGTGACGAGGTGGTCGACGGCAGCGTCCTCCGCCGCCTCACCGACGCGCGCCGGCGACTGCACCGATAGAGCGCTCTCGTGGACACCCAGACCGCGCATGACCTGCGGGACGTGCCCTCACCATTTATTGAAGGACCGAAGCGATGACTGAGCTCTCCATTCGACCGGAGGAAATCCGCGCCGCCCTCCGGGACTACGTCGACTCCTACCAGGCATCCGTCGGGGAGCGTGAGGAGGTCGGCCGGGTCGTCGTCGCGGGCGACGGCATCGCGCGGGTCGAGGGCCTGCCGCACGTCATGACCAACGAGCTGCTGGAGTTCCACGGCGGCGTGCTGGGCCTGGCGTTGAACCTTGACGTTGCCGAGATCGGCTGCGTCATCCTCGGTGACTCCGAAAACATCGAGGAAGGCCAGGAGGTCCGTCGCACCGGTCAGATCCTCTCCGTCCCGGTCGGAGACGGTTTCCTCGGCCGGGTGGTCGATCCGCTGGGCCGCCCGATCGACGGGCTCGGCGAGATCGTCTCCACCGAGAGCCGAGCGCTGGAGCTGCAGGCGCCCACGGTCGTCCAGCGCCAGCCGGTCAAGGAGCCGCTCCAGACCGGTATCAAGGCGGTGGACGCGATGACCGCCATCGGCCGTGGCCAGCGTCAGCTGATCATTGGTGACCGGCAGACCGGCAAGAGCGCCGTCGCACTGGACGCGATCATCAACCAGCGGGAGAACTGGGCGACGGGGGATCCGAAGCTCCAGGTCAAGTGCGTGTACGTGGCGGTCGGACAGAAGAAGTCGACCATCCGGGCTGTCCTCAACACGCTGGAGGAGACCGGCGCGCTGGCCTACACGACCATCGTGGCGGCGCCCGCTGACGAGCCAGCCGGCCTGAAGTACCTCGCACCCTATACGGGGTCGGCAATCGGTCAGCACTGGATGTACAACGGCCAGCACGGGCTGATCGTTTTTGACGACCTGTCGAAGCAGGCTGAGGCATACCGGGCGATCTCGCTGTTGCTGCGCCGCCCGCCGGGCCGTGAGGCTTATCCCGGCGACGTCTTCTACTTGCACTCCAGGCTGCTGGAGCGATGCGCGAAGCTGTCGGACGAGCTCGGTGCCGGCTCCCTGACCGGTTTGCCGATCATCGAGACCAAGGGCAACGACATCTCCGCCTACATTCCGACGAACGTCATCTCCATCACCGACGGGCAGATCTTCCTGGAGACCGACCTGTTCAACCAGGGTGTCCGTCCGGCGATCAACGTCGGTACCTCGGTCTCCCGCGTGGGCGGGAGCGCCCAGATCAAGGCGATGAAGTCGGTCGCGGGGCGGCTGCGCCTCGACCTCGCGCAGTACCGCGAGCTGGAGGCCTTCTCCGCGTTTGGCTCGGATCTCGACAAGGCCTCGCGGGCGCAGCTTGAACGGGGCGCGCGCATGGTCGAACTGCTCAAGCAGCCGCAGTACGAGCCCTTCCCGGTCGAGCGGCAGGTTGTATCGATCTGGGCGGGTACATCCGGGCAGCTCGACGATGTGCCGGTCGCGGACATCCGCCGCTTCGAGCGTGAGTTCCTCGACTTCATCGAGCGGATCCAGCCGGGGGTCTACCGGACCATCCAGGGTACGGGCAAGCTGGACGACGACACCGTCAGCGCGCTCGAGCAGCTGGTCGCGAAGTTCAAGGCCGAGTTCACGCTGTCGGGCGGGCTGCCGCTGGTCAACGAGCCGCTGCCGGAGAGCCTGGACCCGTCCGAGGTGGAGCGGGAAGCTATCAAGATCCATCAGGCGAAGCCGAAGGACGAGGACTGAGGACGTGGCCGGCCAGCTCCGTGAGTACCGGCGCCGCATCCGCTCGATTCAGTCGACCAAGAAGATTACCCGCGCGATGGAACTCATTGCCGCATCCAGGATCGTGAAGGCCAAGGCGAGGGTTGCCGCTTCCCGGCCGTACGCGGACGAGATCACCCGAGTAATCTCCGCGGTGGCGTCGCAGACCACTATTCGTCACCCGCTGACGACCGAACGCACAGATCCGCGGCGAGCCGCGATCCTCGTGGTCACTAGTGACCGTGGCCTTGCTGGTGGTTACAACGCCAACGTGCTGCGCCGGACGGGTGAGCTGCTGGAGCTGCTGCGCGCGGAGGGCAAGGAGCCGGTCCTGTACGCGGTCGGGCGTAAGGCCGTCACGTACTACCGTTTCCGTGGCCGGGAGCTGGCCGGCGAGTTCATCGGTTTCTCCGAACAGCCGGGCTACGACAACGCCAAGGAAGTGGCCGATGCGTTGATCGCGCGCTTCCTGGACCCGTCGGGGGAGAGCGACCGGGTGGACGAGATTCATGTCGTCTACACCGAGTACGTCAACACCCTGGCCCAGCGACCGGTTGCGCACCGCATTCTGCCGCTTGTGCTGGAGGCGACCGCCGAGCCCCCACCTGGCGGCCCGCTTCCGCAGTACGAGTTCGAACCGTCCGCGGAGGGCGTCCTCGACGCGCTGCTCCCTCGCTACGTCGAGAGCCGGTTGCACGCGGCGCTGCTGGAATCCGCGGCGTCTGAGTCGGCGGCCCGCCAGCGAGCGATGAAATCCGCGACTGACAACGCCGGTGAGTTGATTAAGACCTACACCCGCCGGGCGAACGCGGCTCGTCAGGACGCCATCACTCAGGAGATATCGGAAATCGTCGGCGGGGCCAACGCCCTCGCCCAGGTTTCCTAGCCGACCGTTACACCGAAGAATGCTCGAAGTCACCGGCCGCGGGAAGAGCCGCCGGTGACTTCGGGGTATGACATGCAGATGAACCGCTTGAAGTCGCTGGCCTCCTGGCGGAGCCGTCAGTCGCGGAGGGCACCTTGATGAAGCAGAGGACGCCATGACCGTCACCACTACCTCGCCCGCCGCGGTGGAGGGCAAGGCCCCTGGGATCGGCCGGGTCGCCCGTGTTATCGGCCCGGTCGTCGATGTGGAGTTCGCGCCCGACGAGATCCCCGAGATCTACCGTGCGCTGCGCGTCGAGCGCACCATCGACGGGCAGACCGCAACGCTGACGCTCGAGGTCGCGCAGCACATCGGTGACAACACCGTTCGGGCGATCTCCATGCAGCAGACCGACGGTCTGGTGCGTGGAGCGCCGGTTCAGGACACCGGCTCACCGATCACGGTTCCTGTTGGCAACGCCACCAAGGGGCACCTGTTCAATGTGCTCGGCGAGCCACTTGACGTCGAAAGCATCGCTACCGACGTACGCAGATCGATCCACGCGTCGGCGCCCCCGTTCGACCAGCTTGAGTCGAAGACAGAGATGTTCACGACCGGCATCAAGGTCATCGACCTGCTGGCGCCCTACGTGCGTGGTGGGAAGATTGGTCTGTTCGGTGGTGCCGGCGTCGGCAAGACGGTTGTCATCCAGGAAATGATCAACCGTGTCGCCACGCAGTTCGAAGGCGTGTCGGTGTTCGCCGGGGTCGGCGAGCGCACCCGGGAGGGCAACGACCTGTTCCTGGAGATGACCGAAGCCGGCGTCATCAAGGACACCGCGCTGGTCTTCGGGCAGATGGACGAGCCCCCGGGCACCCGGCTGCGGATCGCGCTCGCCGCGCTGACCATGGCGGAGTACTTCCGGGACGTCCAGAAGCAGGACGTGTTGCTGTTCATCGACAACATTTTCCGTTTCACCCAGGCTGGTGCCGAGGTCTCGACCCTGCTCGGACGCATGCCGAGCGCGGTGGGCTATCAGCCCACCCTGGCCGACGAGATGGGCGTCCTGCAGGAGCGGATCACCTCCACGCGCGGCCACTCGATCACTTCGCTCCAGGCGATCTACGTACCCGCGGACGACATCACCGACCCGGCCCCGCACACCACGTTCACGCACCTCGACGCGACCACGGTGCTTTCCCGGGCCATTTCCGATCTGGGGATCTATCCAGCGGTTGACCCGCTCGACTCGAGTTCACGCATTCTTGACGCCCGTTATCTGGGGCAGGATCACTACGACGTGGCGCGTGAGGTGCAGCGCATCCTGCAGCGTTACAAGGATCTGCAGGACATCATCGCCATCCTGGGTATCGACGAGCTTTCCGAAGAGGACAAGATCCTCGTCAACCGGGCGCGGCGTATCCAGCGGTTCCTGTCGCAACCCTTCTTTGTCGCCGAGCAGTTCACCGGCATCCCGGGTAAGTTCGTCCCGCTCGAAGATACGATCAAGTCCTTCAAGAAGCTGACCGAAGGCGACTACGACCACCTCCCGGAACAGGCGTTCTTCATGTGTGGCGGGATCGAGGACGCGGAGAAGAAAGCGAAGGAGCTCTAGTACCGAGGCCTTCTGGTACCGAGGCTTCCGGGTCGCTGGCCGCGCGTGAAAATCATGATCGCGCGGTCTTCGGCCTTGCCGGTTTCCCCGATAGCGGTCGGAGCCGGGCCGGTCGTGTTCCCGATGAACGACCGGATTCACCAACTGCACGGCTTCCGCGATCCGCGGGGTCGAGGGCCGACGACAGCGGGAAGGACGGCAGCGCGATGCCGATGCGGGTGGCGATCGTCTCGCCGGAGAAGGAAGTATGGTCAGGGGAGGCCGACATGGTCGTCGCACGGACCACGGAAGGTGAGCTCGGTGTGCTCGCCGGGCACGTCCCGCTGCTCGGGGTGCTTGTCGAGGGCGGGCAGGTGCGGGTCAAGACCGGCGACAGCACACTGACCGTGGAGGTCGACAGCGGATTTCTCTCCGTGACCAAACAGGGTGTCAGCATCCTCGCCGAACACGCGCTCCTGGCGGGCACGGACTGACCCCGCTGGCGCCGGGGCGACCGGCGGCGCGAAAAGCCATCGTCGCGCCGCGCTTTGGAGCGCCTGAGGATAGGGCGTTCGATCAGTGAGCGGCTTATCCGCGCCCGGTCCGGCAAGGCGGCGGAGGAAGGCGCCCTGGTGGTGGGCGCCGACTGAGGACAACGCGGCCGGGCGGGATGCGGGGAGCCGTGAGCCGGACAGTCCTATCCTCGGGCGCTCTTAGCCGCGGCGCCGTCAGCGGTTGGCGCCCGGTTCCCACCGCACGTCCCCGCCGGGATTGGCGACCCGGGCGAGGATGAACAGCAGGTCGGACAGCCGGTTAAGGTAACGGGCGGGCAGCACGCCGGTATGCTCCGGGTCGGATTCCAGCAGCGCCCAGACGGACCGTTCCGCGCGGCGGGTGACTGTCCGTGCCACGTGCAACAGGGCGGCACCGGCCGTACCTCCGGGCAGGATGAACGAGTCCAGCTTCGGAAGGTTCTCGTTGAACCGGTCGCAGGCCTTCTCCAGCTGTTCCACATACACGGCGGTGACCCGCAGCGGCGGGAAGCCCGGTTTTTCCACGACCGGCGTGCACAGATCCGCGCCGACGTCGAACAGGTCGTTCTGCACCCGGGCGAGCAGCGCCTGGATCTCCTCGGTGAGCCCGCCGAAGGCCAGCGCCATGCCGATGGCGGCGTTGGCCTCGTCGACGTCGGCATAGGCTGACAGCCGCGGGTCGGTCTTGCGGACCCGGGACATGTCACCGAGCGCGGTGGTCCCGTCGTCGCCGGTGCGGGTGTAGATCCGGGTCAGGTGGATGGCCATGCCGGTCACACTATGCCGTTGCCGTGTCCACCGGTTCGTTGCCGTGTCCACCGGTTCATGGTTGGGCGCCGGCCGGCGGCCCTGTGTGCCGGATGGGCCTTGCCCTACCGGCCGGTCCGCGCTGACGGGTGGCTGCCGAGGCCATAGCATCGACTCCCGTGGAACGCTTCGTGGTCAGGGGCGGGTCTCGGCTTGTCGGCGAGGTTGATGTCCCCGGAGCGAAGAACTCCGTGCTCAAACTGATGGCCGCGAGCCTGCTGGCCCATGGCCGGACAACTCTTCGTGCCGTGCCTGACATCCTCGATGTCACGGTCATGGCCGACGTGCTGCGGGCGCTCGGGGCGACTGTCGATCGGGATCACCGCGACGGCCTGCTGTCGATCGACGTGCCAGCCCGGCCCGGCGCGGCGGCTGACAGCGACCTCGTCCGCCGCATCCGGGCATCCGTCGTCGTGCTGGGCCCGTTGGTCGCCCGCTGCGGTGAGGCGCGAGTCGCGCTCCCCGGTGGGGACGCGATCGGTACCCGTGCTCTCGACATGCATGTCAACGGTCTGGCCAAGCTCGGGGCCATGATTGATGTCGAAGCGGGCATCCTCATGGCCCGGTCGGCCGGCCGGCTGCAGGGAGCGTCCATCTGGCTGGACTTCCCCAGCGTTGGCGCCACCGAGAACCTGCTGATGGCCGGTGTGCTGGCCAAGGGCACGACCGTGATCGATAATGCTGCCCGTGAGCCCGAGATCACCGATCTCTGCGCGATGCTGACGGCGATGGGCGCGGAGATCGACGGCGCGGGCACGTCCACGCTGGTGATCGACGGTGTCGACGGGCTCCGCCCGACCACACACAGCACGGTCGCGGATCGGATCGTGGCCGGAACCTTCGCCATCGGCGCACTGATGACGGG
>NZ_CAKJTL010000170.1 GCF_917627385.1 Protofrankia sp. CiT1 | reverse complement strand
TCGGATCGTGGCCGGAACCTTCGCCATCGGCGCACTGATGACGGGCGGGGACGTACTTGTCCGGGGCGGGCGCGCCGATCATCTCGATATCGTGCTCGACAAGCTGTCCGCGGCGGGCGCCGCCGTGGATGTCCGCCCTGACGGCTTCCGCGTCGTCGCGGACCGGCCGCCACGGTCGATCGACGTGGTCACCCTGCCGTATCCGGGGTTCCCGACGGATCTTCTACCGCAGACCATCGCGCTGGAGGCGGTCAGCGAAGGGGTCTCCCTCATCACCGAGAATGTTTTCGAAAGCCGTTTCGTGTTCTGCCGGGAGCTGCTGAAGCTCGGCGCGGAGCTACGCACCGACGGCCACCACGTCATTGTCCGCCGTGCCGACCGCCTGGTCGGCACGCATGTGGTGGCTTCGGACGTCCGAGCCGGGGCCGGGCTAGTGCTGGCTGGTCTGATGGCTGACGGAATGACAAGCGTCAGCGAGGTTCACCATATTGACCGCGGTTACAGCGACTTCGTCGAGCAGCTGCGGGCGCTGGGCGCGGATATCCGGCGGGAACCGGCCGCGGACGCGGCGTGGCGTACTGGTTGATCGGTAGCCATGACGCGCCGGGACAGCATCGGCCGGAGGCCGGGCCGGGCCGGCACTCTCGGGCAGCCGCCGGGCCGCCGTCAGGGGTGCCTGATGGGTGTTGGTCGATGTGGGCGATGATCGAAAAGTGGCCCGCACGGCGGCGGGGCGAGCCATCCTGATGCTGGGTGGTGACCGGCGACAACAGCGCGAGATGTGTGCCGCAGCCCCGCGACGCCGCGCCCCTGGCGCCGGGTCGCTCTCAGGCCCAGTCGCGGTCAGTGCCCGCAACCACGGCACGTGCCCGCATGGAGTCCTCAGGGAACACCATGACGTGCCAACCGGAGACGTAGTGGCGGCGGATGTTGCCGTCGGCGTTCACCTGAATCGGGCCAGGCGGCGCCGCGCCTGACGTGGACCGTATCCCGTGTTGACGGAGGAGCTGGCGCAGCCGGGCCGCTTCGGTTGATGTACGGAGCGTTGCCACGGGTACCAGCATTCCGAAGTCGCCGTAACTTTTTGCGGTGTATTTATTGCCACGCGTCCGGTTCGGTGCGAATACCCATCGGCACACCGCCACAAGCATGGCGGTGGCGGCAACGGCGATGGCTGGGCCGATCGTGTAGTGCAGGCTGTTCAGTGGCACCGTCACCTCCCTGCTGTCCGAGCCGGCGGGCCGGACGGATCTCATCGTCTCAGCGCGGCCGGCTCCGCGCAGGCGTTCATGCGTGGCCCGCGTCGCAGTTCTGGGCCCGCCGCGTGGTCATGATTGCCTCGGCCGGTGTTTCCGTCCTGTACATAGTCCTGTGCGCAGTCTTTTCCGTCCTGTTCACCGGAACGCCCAGGTGGATCGCACACCTGCGCATCCGTATCGCCACTCTGCGACTATGGATACTGGCCTGTCGCCGGGGGCCGCTGTGGCAGCGGTTCTCGGCAGGGCACCGGAAGGAATCAACAGCGCGTTCCGGCTGTGTCCGACAACTCCTGGCCGCCGGGGATGCCCGATCGGTCAGGGCATGAGCCAGGGGGGACGGGAGGCCTGATGGGTGAGAACGCGATGCTTCTCGACGGGGGACGTATGGAGATCCAGACCGTGCGGCTGGCTGGTCGGGTCGATGTACGCACCGTCGGTGATCTGCGGCTGCGGCTGCATGCCGCGATCGACAGCGGAACCGGGCAGTTGCGGGTGAACGTGTCCGGCCTGGAGCTGGCCGACCATGCGGGTCTCGGCGTCCTGCTCGGCGGGGCGCTGCGGGCGCGCCGGTCCGGGCGGTCGATGCTCCTGGTCGAGGTTCCCATGGCGCTGGGAAAGCTGCTGGCGGCCAACCGCCTCGGGCGCATCCTGCGGGCTGAGGACGCCGACCTGCCGCACGTGGGGCATGCCTGATGCGGACAGCCCGCTGGTTCACTGTGGTCCCCAGCTCCATGAGGTTGCGTTCGGTCGTGGGATGATGGCTGTGGCCGGGGAGGGAAATGCTCGACGTCGATGCGCAGCGATTGGGTCCAACAGGCGGTCCGGTATACCGGCGAGGTGATGCCCAGTCCGTTGACCAGCGCCGTACAGGGCTCATCGTCGGTGCGTTCGCGGTGGCGATCGTGCTGGGCGTGGTTATCGGTCTGGTGACCGCGCCTCGTGCCAGGACCGTCCCGCTGGTCGCCCCGGCGACCGCCGCGCCACCGTCCGAGCTGCAGCCGGCGTTGGACCCGCCCACCTGGGAGGGCAGCCGCCTGCCGGGGACAGCCCACCAGATGCGGGTACGGGAGCAGGATCGCCGTGCCTTCAGCGCGAGTCTTGCCTATGACCTGCGCGAGAATGGCGCCGGGAACGTCACGACCGCGGACGTCGTCATCCCGCCGGGAAAGCTCTTCTACGGTGCGCTGGAAGGCCGCGACAGCACGTTCGACGAGTACTGGGCCGTCGGCCTGGCGCAGGTGGCCGGCGTAGCCTCGGCGCCGCCCAACCCGCACGTGTGGAAGCGGACCGGCGGCGGCCCCTGGATGCAGCTCGTGGAGGGGCCGGGCGCCTGTGACAGGTTGCCGCCCGTTCTTTTCACGGCCTGGCGGGGGCGTCCAGGTCTCTGTTCGGGCGCGTGACATTACCTCCCGGTAGGCTCCGGTCATCGGATGAGCCTCCGGGAGGGTATGGCGATGGCCAATACGGTGCGGCGAGAGCAGTCCGAGCAGGCCAGTCCGCGGCGGGACCGACCATGGATCATTCGGACCTATGCCGGTCACTCCAATCCGGCGGAAACCAACGCGCTTTACCGCCGGAACCTGGCCAAGGGGCAGACGGGCCTGTCGGTCGCGTTCGACCTGCCGACCCAGACCGGTTATGACCCCGATCACGAGCTCGCCCGCGGCGAGGTTGGCAAGGTGGGTGTGCCGATCGCGCATGTCGGCGACATGCGCGCGCTGTTCCATGACATCCCGCTGGGCCAGATGAACACCTCGATGACGATTAACGCGACAGCCATGTGGCTGCTCGCCCTCTACCAGGTCGTCGCTGAGGAACAGGGCGCGGACCCGGCGAAACTCACCGGCACGACCCAGAATGACATCATCAAGGAGTACCTCTCGCGCGGGACGTACGTGTTTCCGCCGGCGCCGTCGCTACGGCTGATCACCGATATGATCGCCTACACGGTGACCGAGATCCCCAAATGGAATCCGATCAATGTCTGCAGCTATCACCTGCAGGAGGCCGGTGCCACCCCCGTTCAGGAGATCGCCTACTCGATGTGCACGGCCATCGCCGTGCTCGACGCCGTGGTCGCCTCCGGGCAGGTGCCGGCCGAACGCACCGGCGAGCTCTGCGCCCGGATGTCGTTCTTTGTCAACGCCGGCGTCCGCTTCGTTGAGGAAATGTGCAAGATGCGGGCGTTCGTCGAACTGTGGGACACGTTGCTGCGGACCCGCTACGGGGTTACCGACCCCAGTCACCGGCGGTTCCGCTACGGCGTCCAGGTCAACTCCCTGGGCCTGACCGAGGCGCAGCCGGAGAACAACGTTATCCGGATCGTGCTGGAAGCCCTTGGCGTGACGCTGTCGAAGGACGCCCGCTGCCGGGCTCTGCAACTACCGGCCTGGAACGAGGCCCTCGGCCTGCCCCGGCCCTGGGACCAGCAGTGGTCGCTGCGTATCCAGCAGATCCTTGCGCACGAGACCGACCTGTTGGAGTACGACGATCTCTTCGAGGGCTCGGTTGTCGTCGAACGGCGGGTGGCTGAGCTGGTCGGAGCCGCGCAGAAGGAGATCGACAAGGTACAGGCGATGGGCGGCGCGGTGGCCGCGGTCGAGAGCGGCTATATGAAGTCCCAGCTCGTCGCTTCGCAGGCGAACCGGCGGATGCGCATCGAGTCCGGCGAGGACGTGGTGGTCGGTGTGAACAGCTTCACCGCCACCGAGCCGAATCCGCTGCTCGCCGACCTGACGGCGGCGGTCCAGACAGTGGACCCGGCGGTGGCGGAGGCTGCCCGTGCCGACATCGCGACCTGGCGGGCCGATCGTGACGCGCGCGCCGTGGACGATGCCCTGCGGGGCCTGCGGGACGCGGCGAAGACCGACACGAACCTGATGGCCGCAACGCTGGTCTGCGCCCGTGCCGGGGTCACCACGGGGGAGTGGGCCGGTACCCTGCGCGACACCTTCGGTGAGTACCGGGCTCCGACAGGTGTGTCCGGCGCCGCGGTACACGCTGGCGGCGCCGAGCTTGCCGGCGTGCGGGACAGGGTCGCCGAAACCGGGCGGGAACTGGGCCGCAGACTGAAGTTCCTCGTCGGCAAGCCGGGCCTGGACGGGCATTCCAACGGTGCCGAGCAGATCGCCGTACGCGCCCGCGACGCCGGCTTTGAAGTCGTCTACCAGGGCATTCGGCTGACACCGGCGCAGATCGTCGCCGCCGCGGTGGAGGAGGACGTGCACGTCGTGGGCTTGTCGGTGCTGTCCGGCTCCCACCTGGAGCTGGTGCCCCAGGTCCTTGACGGGATGCGGGCAGCCGGGATCGGTGACGTACCCGTCATCGTCGGCGGCATCATCCCGCCCGCGGACGCCGAGCGTCTCAGGGCGCTCGGCGTGGCCGCGGTCTACACACCGAAGGACTACGGTCTCACCGAAATCATGGCTGGGGTCGTGGACGTCGTCCGCGCCGCGAATGGCCTGGCCTGAGCCGGCCTCCCAGAGACCCGGACAGGTGGTGCGGGGCCGCCCGGGGCCGCGTAGCGTCCAGAGGGTGATGGCTGACGAGGGCACCCATCCCCAACGCGCGTCGGCGCGGGGCGCCGGACGGGCCGAGGACAGCAGCGGGCCGGCCGCGCCCCCCGTTTCCCTGCGGGACGCCGTCGAGCTGGCCACCCGCGCCCATGCCGGCCAGCTCGACAAGATCGGTGATGACTACATCGGCCACCCGCTGCGGGTGATGGACGCTGTCGGTGCCGCCGCGGAGCGGGCCGGAGTCGACCCCGACCACGCCCGGTTGGCCGCGGTGCTGCACGACGTCGTCGAGGACACCGATGTCACCCTGGCGGACCTTGCCGCCCTCGGTTATCCGCCCGAGGTCGTCGCCGCGGTCGACGCGCTGACCCACCGCGACGGGGAGCCGGTACCTGACTATCTCACCCGGGTAGCCGGCAACGACCTGGCGGTCGTGGTGAAACGCGCGGACATGGCCGACAACAGCAACCCGGCGCGGCTGGCGAGGCTGCCGCGGGATCAGGCGGACCGCTACACGCGACGTTACGCTGACCGTGTCCGGCTACTCGACGATCTTGTCGCCGGACGCGCGGCGGAGTGGGTGCGGACGGGCTAAGGACGCAACACCGAGTGGAATCGGAAAGTAATCGCGAGACTTCGCGTGATGCTTCCGCGGAGTCGCCTGTCGGGCGGCTCGATCGAAACTGGACAGAGCTGCTCCAGGAGATCCGGGTGGCGCAGGCCGGAGTGCAGATCCTCTTCGCCTTCCTGCTGACCCTTCCGTTCACGCAGCGCTGGAACCAGGTGACCGAATTCGAGCGGGGCCTGTACCTGGCCACGCTGCTGCTGGTCGCCGCCGCGTCCGCGCTGCTGATCGGCCCGGTGGCCTACCACCGGATGGTGTTCCGCCGGGGTGCCCGTGCCCAGCTGGTCGCCACCGCCAACACGATGGCCCTGGCCGGGCTGGCCGCGCTGGGCGCCGGCATCAACGGCGCTGTCCTGCTCGTCGTGGACGTGCTGCTGGGGACGCTCGCCACCGTTCTGATCAGCTCGCTGAGCGTGGCCTTCTTCGTCCTGCTGTGGTGGGTGCTTCCCCAGCTCGCCCGGCGCGACCGACCACCCCGAGGGCCGTGACCGCAGTCCTGCACGGTAGCCTGCGCAACCGTGCGTCTCGTCATAGCCAGGTGCAGCGTCGACTACGTGGGCCGGCTCACGGCGCACCTGCCCAGTGCCGTCCGCCTGCTGCTGGTCAAGGCGGACGGGTCGGTGTCCATCCATGCGGACGGGCGGGCCTACAAACCACTGAACTGGATGAGCCCGCCTTGCGTGATCGCCGAGGCGGACGGTGTCTGGCGGGTGACCAACCGTGCGGACGAACGGCTCGTGATCACCCTTGAGGAGATCATGCACGACTCGTCCCATGATCTCGGCGTGGACCCGGGCCTGCGGAAGGACGGCGTGGAGGCGCACCTGCAGGTGCTACTCGCCGAGCGCCCGGACGCGATTCGCGCCGGCCTCACCCTGGTGCGCCGGGAGTACGAGACCGGCATCGGCCCCGTCGACCTGCTCTGCCGCGACACCGACGGCGCGAGTGTCGCCGTCGAGGTGAAGCGCAAGGGTGAGATCGACGGCGTCGAGCAGCTGACCCGTTATCTCGCCCGGCTGGAGGATGATCCGTTCCTGCCGCATCCGGTGCGGGGGATCCTGGTCGCGCAGGCGATCACTCCGCAGGCGAGACTGCTGGCCGCGGACCGTGGTCTGGGCTGCGTCACCGTCGATTACGACGCCCTGCGCGGCCTGGCGCCCGCGATCCCGACCCTGTTCTGATTTTCCAACGCAGTCGATAGCGACACCCGCCAAGAACAACGAATGAACTATTGTTGCAGCTGCCGCTGAACGGCTCGACTCCGCGATGGTTCGTGTGCAATGCTGCGCGTCGTGAATTCATCTGTACCAGGCATAAATACTAATCTTGCGTCCGGGTAGCGGCCTGGCTGTCCGCTAGGAGTGTTCCGGGAGCCGTCGTTCGACCAGGGAGCCGGACAGTCGGCTTTCGCGGAACATGTCCTGATCTCACCGCCAAAAAACTCGACATACCCGCGGTGAGCTGTCTGCGGTGTGCTGGTCGTTCTGTTCGTGCTGTTTGCTGCGCGTTCATCTGGGCGTGCGGGTCACTCCGGGTTTTCTTGTCGGGCCGCGCTGTTGTCCGGTGCTGTCCGTCGGCGTGGGCTCATGTAGGTTTTTGCCGTCAGATCTTTGGAGTTTATTCATGCGTGGCCGGCTTTCTGCCGCTCGTCTCCGGACGCTCTCTCGCCGGGTGTCTCGGCGGGTGTTGGCGGCTATCTCATTCGGGTTGGTACCGGTGCTGGTGCTGACCGGGCTGGTGATGCTGCGGATAGTCGGGGGCGGTACGGGCGGGCCGGCGCCGTTGGTGAATCCGTTCCGGACGGTGGCGTTGCCGCAGAGCTCGAACGGCAGTGCGGCGGGCCGTGACACGCAGGTGCCCACGGCGCAGTCCCAGTCGGGGAAGGCACCGGCGGCGGACAAGGCCCGTGCGGTGGTCCCGGCGGTGGCGGGGGCGGTGGCGACCACGGCACAGGAGGCGCCGCGTCCGGTCGACCTGGCGAAACCGGATCCGTCCGCGGGTGTGGCGCGTTTCGGTGCGGCGGCGACGGTGACCCCGGCGATTGCGCCGGTGGCACGTGAACCGCAGCCGGGCCAGGTCGAGCTGCCCGAGCGGCGGACGGTGTGGAGCGACGAGTACAGCAATCCCGACGGGACTCACACCACCCAGGTGTATTCGGTGCCGAAGCGGTTCACCGACGCTGGCGGGAAGCTGGTCGACATCGACACGGCCCTGGTG
>NZ_CAKJTL010000169.1:1134-16657 GCF_917627385.1 Protofrankia sp. CiT1 | reverse complement strand
ACCAGCCACAACACACCTCACGGACTTTGAAAAATCCCTACCGTTATGCCGACCTCGGCATAACGGCGATTTGCTGGCAGTGGACGTGTCGCCTTGATCGCTTGATTCCACCCCGGTTGAGACCGCCCAACAGGCTCTACGAGGGCGGGGCTTGAGTAACCGGGGGCGAACGCCTTCTGGTATTCGGGGCCGGCGCGCTTTCCGTTGGCGCCACGGGCTCGGTCGTCGACGGCGCAGGCTCGGTCGTCGACGGCGCGCTTTCCGTCGGCACCGCGGACTCGGTCATCAACGGCGCACTTTCCGTCGGTGATACAGGCTCGGTCGTCGACGGCGCACTTTCCGTCGGCACCGCGGACTCGGTCGGCGTCGGCGGCGGCGGCGCAGGCGTGGTCGGGGCGGTCTGCGTGCCCGCCTGCGGCAGCACGTACCGCGGACCGTCTTCGGCCCCGGAGGTACCGATGGGGCGATCGAAGACCGAGCCGCTTGACAGATCCCTGAGGGTGAAACTGACAATGGCCACGGTCACAGCTGTGACAGATGTGACGGTTGCGCGGGAGAACGCCGGCCACGGTGTACCGATATACCTGAGGCCCTCGGTCGCAGTCGGTTGAGTAAGCGGATTTCCACAATTACATTTCGCTACCGGCTTCCCATACTTGTCAACAATCACCGCAGTGCCGGCCTGGATGACAGCGGGCGTCGACCGGGCCTTCCCATCGACAAAAGAATAGTTGGTGAGATAGGTGTCATACTGAAGAAACACCGGAGTAAGCCCGGCCAGATAGTCAGGAATGTCAGCCGCCAGGATTCCCAGTACGCCCGCCCAGGCAGCAGCCCGGTCGGGGTGTGTCGTGAGATCCATGCCGAGTTCCTTCGTATCGCATGCGGATTCGTTGTGCATCCCCCCGTACAGCCCTGCGGTGTCCGCCCGGAATGCACCACTTATTCCACGTGGCGGCGTCACGTCCGTCCGGTCGGTGGCCGCGGTCCGCACGAAAGGAGCAGCGCCGGGCGCCGATGCCGGCGTCAGGTCCACGTCCACCCCGGATTTCCCACCGCCATGGATATGGATACGGGCCACTGCGAAACCAGTAACGCTCGCAACGAGAGTCATGGCAAAAAATATCTGTACAGACATTGTAAAAGAAATTCTCCCGCGCCCGCCAGGTGACGACGGTTCTTTCTTGGTCAATCTCATGTGACCCCCAGTCCACGGGCCGCGAGAGATTTCCCGTTCACGGCTCCGCCCTCGCCTCTCGCGCACATGGTCAGGTGATCGTCCCACGTACAGACAGAGCACGCCACTCGGTCTATCCGCGCCGGCGGTCATGGCATATCCGGGACAGTCGTCGGCTCTCCGTCGGGTATACCGGATATCGACGGTGGACTTTCTTATCCGGGATAAACCGCCGTCCATCGAACGACTCAACTTTCACTACTACGCTACGTCGATCTCCTATTCCAGACGGATGGTATGGAATGGGTCGCCGGTACAGTGATCACGATTGACGACGTTCGCGCCCTAGAGGAGGTCCCGTCAACCCGATCCCCAGTCGATGATCATCAGGTCGTAGTTGCCGGTCCGACGGGACGTTCACGTCCCGGTCGCCCACAGGGCGGAGATCGGCAGACAGGCCAGCCCGTCGCCGAAGCTGAGTGATTGGGCACCGCAGTAGAGCACGAACCCAGCGTGGAATCGTTCACCGAGCCGCCGCTGCAGGAGCTTCAGGCCACGGAAGTCCTCCGCACGCACCGTCTCCGCGGCCTTCACCTCAATACCAACAACCCGGCCGGCGTTGTCCTCCAGGAGCCCGTCCACTTCGTACTGGTCCCGGTCACGGTAGTGATACAGCCGGGCGGAGGTCTGGGACCAGGTCAGCTGCCGTGCCAGTTCGCTGAGGACGAAGTTCTCGAGCAGACCGCCAACAGGCCCATCAGTGTTGGGGCTCGTAGCCAGGTAACTGGCGAGGCCGATGTCCACGAAGATGACTTTGGACGTCGCGACCGCCCTCGTCGTGAGGTTCGTCGACCACGCCGGCACGAGCCGTACGAGGTAGACCGTCTCCAGAATGTTGATGTAGCTACGGACCGTCGGGGCCGAAAGGCTCAGCTCGCTTGCGACACGGCTGATGTTGAGCAGGCCGCCGGTCTGCGCGGCCAACAACAAAATGAGCCTGCGCATCTCACCGGACTTCTCGATGTCGGCCACCTGCCTGATATCACGGCTGAGCAGGTCCGAGACATAGCCCTCGAAGAACCGCTGCCGTCGCCGCGGGTTCTCTCGCCGCCATGCTTCCGGGTAACCGCCCCGGGCCATCCTGGCCAGGTAGTCCTTACGTTTCAGCGCCGACGGCTCGCTGCGCAGGTCGGCGCCGAGCGCGAAAGCGGCGTCGACGAAGCCGTCGGGGGCATCGTCGATCTCGCCCTGGGACAACGGCCAGAGTTCGACGGTCTCGGATCGACCGGGCAGTGCATCGGGCAGGCTGCGCAACGCGAGCAGGCGCGCGGATCCGGTCAGCAGAAATCGACCGGGCCGAGGGTCACGGTCGACGAGGTTCTTGATTGCCAGCCAGAGATCGGGCACTCGCTGCACCTCGTCGATGAGCATCAGGCCGTCGTGGTTGATGAACCGGACAGGGTCCTCGGTAGCGGCGGCGCGGGTCGCCGGATCATCGAGAAACCGTGCCACCCCGCCGGCCCGCGCCCGCAGCACGACCTCGGCCAGGGTGCTCTTGCCGACCTGGCGGGCACCGTTGACGACCACGACCCGTGTGTCGGTGAGCGCCTCCGCGATCAGGTCCACTGCTCGTCTGGGTACATAGCCAGCAGCCCTGCGCACGAGGTGATCGTAGCAGCATCCCTTCGATCTGCCGAATCTCGATCTTTAGATCTGCCGGCTCCACGTCTTTCAATCTGCCGAATATCGATCTTCAGATCTGCCGAAATTGCATCTCTGCATCGTGATGTATAGATGCTACGATGACGGCATGCGCACCACCATCGACCTACCAGAGGATCTTCACCGGCAAGCTATGTCGATCGCCAGGGACACCGCACGGACCTTGAGCGAGACGGTTGCCGACCTCATGCGTCGCGGCCTGGGGCACGGTAGTGCGGCGGAGATATCCCGAAGCGAACGGACCGGTCTCCCCGTGGTGCACCTTGGCACGGTCATCACGACCGAAGAGGTTCGCGCTCTGGACGACGACCAGTGACCACCCTCCTGGACGCCAACGTGCTGATTGCGCTCGTTGTCGCCGACCACGTCCACCACGACACCGCCGAGGCATGGCTCGCCAGCGCCGCCGGCCACTTTGCGACCTGCCCCATCACCGAGGGCAGCCTGGTACGCCTGCTCATCCGCGAAGGTCAGTCCGCACAGACGGCAACAGCAGTCGTGTCGGCGCTGACCAGCGACCCCCGCCACGAGTTCTGGCCGGACGAGGTGTCCTACCGCGCCGTGTCGATGAGGGGTGTCATCGGGCACCGGCAGGTGACCGATGCATACCTCGCGCAGCTCGCCCGTATACATGACGGCCGTCTCGCAAGCTTCGACCAGGGGCTGGCCAAGCTCCACGACGATGTCGTCGACCTGATCCCCACCCGATGAGCCGGCGAGTTCAAACGGTCGTAGCAACATATCGATGTCGCTATCTATCGATAGTAGGACTATTCTCTTTCGTTGATTTATTTGTGAAAGAGACCAACTTTGACGAAGAGCGCCCGGCAATAGGGGTGCGGATCAAGGAGCGGAGCTGGGGTGCGTGTGGCGCGAGGCGGCGGCGGGAGCCACCCTGGTGCTGGGTTCGGCTCGACGATCGTTCTTCATCGTGATCGACTCACTGGAATGGTACTTCTGCGGCGTGTCCCTCTGGTGGGTTGAAGCCGCGCCGGACCATGGTTCCCCAGTCCTGCCGGCCGCGCAGGAAGTTGAGGATGCCACGCAGCCGCCAGATGACGGTGAGCTGGCGGTAGCCGAGGTTTTCCAGGACGGACCAGGAGATGAGCAGGGCAAGATCGAGGGGATTGCCGGGGCCGTGGCCGGTGCTCTGGTCGAGGAGGACCGCGCTGAGGCTCAGCAGGACTCCCCAGCCGTAGGCAACGAGGAGGAACAACGCGGCAAAAGGCAGATTGATCGCCCCGAGGGCGATGGCCGCGACAAGCCCGAGCAGGCCGAGCCCCTCGATGACGGGGCCGAGCAGCTCGACCAGCACGAAGTAGGGGAACACGAGCAGGCCCAGCACGCCCCAGCGGGGATTGAGCAGCAGGGATCGATACCGGCGGAGCACGTCGGCGAGGCCTCGTTGCCAGCGGTCGCGCTGCCGGCCGAGCACCGCGAGGGATTCCGGTACCTCGGTCCAGGCGATCGGGTCGGGCACGAAGACGACCCGGCTCGGACCGCCGGTGGCCAATCCGTGGCTGCGCAGGTGCACGACGAGTTCCATATCCTCGCCGACCGTGTCGTGGACGTAGCCGCCGAGCGCCTGGATCGCGTCACGCCGGAAGACACCGAAGGCGCCGGAGATGATGAGGTTGCCGCCGAGCTGGTTCCAGCCGAGCCGGCCGTACAGGAAGGCTCGCAGGTACTCGACCCACTGGATGCCAGGCAGCGGGCGTCGCGGCACGTGGACGGACTCGACCCTGCCGCCGCGCACGGACGCCCCGTTCACGACGCGGATCGTGGCACCGGCGGCGACAACATCCTCGGCGTCCAGAAAAGGGCGCAGGATCCGGAGCAGCGCGTCTGGTTCGAGGATCGTGTCGGCGTCGATGGCGCAGACCAGCTCCCCGGTGGCGACGTTCAGGCCGGCGTTGAGCGAGTCGGCCTTGCGGCCGTTGTCCTTGTCCACAACGAGCAGTTGGGGGTTGGTCCTCGACTGGTAGAGCCCGCGGATGGGCTTGGTGGCCACAATCCGGCGGTAGATCGGATGAATCGGGCTGAGCTCGAACTCCCGCTGGAGCACGGCGAGCGTCGCGTCGGTGCTGCCGTCGTTGACAAGCACCAGCTCAAGATTGGAGTAGTGCAGGGTCAGCAGCGAGCGGACGCTGGTCGCCACGGTTGCCGCTTCGTTGTACGCGGGGGCGAGCACGCTGAGCCGGGGTACCGCCGCGGATCCGAGCAGCGGGTCCAGCCGTTCCCCGCGGATCATGTACCGGTGCCGGACCAGCTCCCGGCCCGCGCCGCAGAGCAGGAGTGTCTGGTAGCCGTTCGCGACGAGGAAGTACCCGAGCACCGCCCAGGTCAGTCCCGACAGCAGCGCCGCCAGCGCATCGGACGGGCTCATGGCGTCGATGCCAGGTACGGGAGATCCAGCACCTGGCGGGCCATGTCCGCCGCGTACGGGTCGGCCTGCCGCAACGCCCGCCGAAGATAGAGGTACCCCGCCGGGCCCATCCGCCGCAGCGCGAGCGCCGCGTGCCGGCGGACCTCCCAGCTGGGATCCGCCAATGCGTCAGCCACCGCGGGTGCGGCGGGCCAGTGGCCGAGCGCGCCGAGGCCCCGGGCAGCCGTCGCGCGGACGGTCACGTCCGGGTCGCGGAGCAGTTCTGCCAGGCTCGCGACCGCTTCGGCGCCACCGATCGCCGCGACCACCTCGGCGGCGCGGGAGCGCACGGACGGATCGGGGCTGCGGCAGTGCAGGAGGCCGGGGGCGAGCAACGCGGGTTCCGCTAGTCCGGCCGCGACCTCGAGCGCGCTGGCCAGTCGGTGGACGTCCGGTGCGGTGAGGTAGCGCACGAGCGGGCGCACACCGCGACGACCGATCCGCAGCAGCGCGGCCTTTGCCGCGAAGCGGCACCGGAGCATCGGATCATCGAGCATATCCACCAGCCGGTCCGCGAGTGCCGGGTCGGGATGGTCGACAGCCCAGGCCGCGGCGGCGGCGCGTACCTGGGGGTGCGGGTCGGCAAACAGCGCGGGCACGGTATCGGCACCCTCGCCGAGCAGCGAGAGCGTCCGGACCGCGCGTAGCCGCCGCCACCAGCGGCGGCTACGGCACCACCCCGCGGCCTCGCCGATCAGGTCGGCGGAGCCGGCCCGTCGCAGGACCAGCTCGGACGCGGTCCCGTGCACGGGACCGGTGAGATCGGCGAGGGTGGCCAGCCGCAGCCGCCGCGGCAGCTGCGCGAACCGGTGGGACAGCTCTGCCGCTGGCGTCTTGGTGCCACCTCCGGCCTGGGAGCCCATGACCCGGGCGAGCCGGGCCCGGTCGCGCCGCCGGCGCGCGGCGGCGTAGGACGCGGTCGCGGCGAGTGCGGCGAGCAGCAGCACCAGCACCAGCGCCTCGGTGGCCACAACCGCGCGAAGCAGCTGGACGATCGTCATGACGCGATTACCCGCCGTACCCGTTGCAGGAGAACGGGGACACTGAACGGCTTGGCGATGTGGTCGGCCGCGCCCTGCTCGAGTGCCTCGAGGACTTCCGGCTCGGTTGACCGTACGGTCAGGACGATGACTTTCGAGGTAGCGAGCACACCGTCCCGGCGGAGCTGGCGCAGCACGTCGAAGCCGTTGACCTCGGGCAGGTCGACGTCGAGGAGGATGAGCCGGGCGCGCATCCGGTCCGGTCCGGTGAGCCGGCGCAGCGCCTCGCGCCCGTCACCCAGGCACACGACGCGGTAGCCGCGCGTCTCCAGCGCGTGGGTGAGCAGGTCGGTGAGTATCGGGTCGTCGTCGACGACGACCACGTCGGGCATCCGCTGGCGGTCAGCCATTGTGGGCTGCCAGCCGGCGGGCAGGACCCGGTCACCGGTGAGGCCCTTGGCCTGGTAGAGCGCGTGGTCCGCGGCCCGGTAGACCTCGTGCAGGCCACGCCCGTCAACGCCGTACTCGGCCACCCCGGCGGTGAAGGTGACCCGGAAGGGCGGGCTGTCACCGGCCCGGAACCGTTCCTGCCTGAACGCGGCGAGCGCGTCGGCGACACGCGCGACACCGTCATCGCGGGTCATGCCGTACATGCCGAGCGCGATTTCCTCGCCGCCCCACCGCGCGATGACGTCGTCGGCGCGGAAGGACGCGCTGAGCACCGCGGCGAGCCGTTGCAGCACCCGGTCGCCCACCGCATGCCCGTACCGGTCGTTGACCCCCTTGAACCGGTCGAGATCGAGCAGCGCGAAGGTCAGCGGCAGGTGGGTCTGGCGGGCGGTGGCCTCGAGGCGCTCCATCTCGTGCTCGAACTTGCGGCGGTTCGTCAGCCCGGTGAGCGGGTCGGTTTCGGCGAGCGCCTGATACAGCCGGACGCGATCAAGCCGATTCCGGACGCGGGTACGCAGCTCGGCTCCCCTCATCGGCTTGGTCACGTAGTCGTCGGCGCCGGCCGAGAACACCTCCTGGACGGTATGCGGGTCGGTGGCGGCGGTGAGGACGAGCACGGGCAGCCCGGCCCACCGGTCGTCACCGCGGACGAGGCGGCACAGCTCGATACCGGTGACGTCCGGCATGTCGACGTCGAGGAGTACGAGGTCGGGCCTGCTCCGTTCCAGCACATCCCAGAAACGCAGCGGCTCGGCGAGGGTCGTCAACCGCAGGGCGTCGTCCGCGAAGATGGCATGCAACGCCGCCAGGATGGCGGGATCGTCGTCGACGGCCAGCAGTCTCGCCACTCCCTGCTGGCGGCGGTCAAGCGCGGCGGTCAGTGCGGCCGCCAGGCGGTCGGGCGCCAGTGAGTGGGGCAGGAAGCCACGAGCGCCGGCCCGAGCCGCCTGTACCCGGTCGCCGAGGACATTGGTGCCACCGATGACGAGCATCAGCGGGCTGGGGTCGCACCGGTCGAACTCACTGAGCAGTTCCAGCGCCGCGCCGCCGGGCAATGCCAGGTCAAGCACGACGACGTCGGGACAGTCGGCCAATGTCAGCCGAGCGGCCGCCGCGTCGGACACGGCCGTGCACTGGAGGCCGCGGGCCGTGGCGGCTGCCGCGATCGGCTCGATGACCTCACTGTCGGCGTGGACGACCAGCAGCCGTGGCCTGTCGTCCCGCCGCGCCCCTGCCGGGACGCCATCGGCAGCGACACTGACGCCGTCGGCAAGGGCGGCGGCGCCAGGCGTGGTGATCTCCTGCCGTATCCCCTCGAGCAGGCCGCATCCTCGCAACAGCGCCGCGTGGTCCCGCGGCCCGTCCGCGGCCAACATGCGCTCGAGGTCCCGGGCAAGATCGGAGGCGTGACCGAAACCGAAGGTACCAGCTGATCCAGCGAGTTTGTGCGCCTCGCGTGCGGCGCGTTCCCGGGCCGCCTCGTCGAGGCGGCCCTCCAGCAGCGCGGCGACCGCATCGTCCAACACGTCGATCCGGGCGAGCAGCGCGGGCTCGGCGCGTTCCCAGACCGCCCGCACCGCGCGGGAGACGTCCGCATGCCGGGGAGGCGCGCTCAGTCGGTCCACGCCAGGCAGGCGGCCACCTGGTCCGCCAGGTTCATCGGGTCGAACGGCTTGGTCAGCACGCCGGCGACGTCCTGAGCGGCCCAGCGCTGCCGCTCGCTGCTCTGGACCTTCGCCGTGAGGAAGACGACCGGGATCATCCGGGTCAGCTCCTGTGCCCGCAGCCGCGCCAGCGCCGTCGGACCGTCCATCCCCGGCATCATCACGTCGAGCAGGATCGCGTCGGGACATCGTGCCGCCGCCATGACCAGCGCCTCCTGCCCGCCGCTCGCCGTACTCACCTCCCAGCCGCCGACCATCTCCAGGCTCATCTGGGCCACCTCGCGGATCGCCTCGTCGTCGTCCACGACCAGGATGTGATGAACGCTCACGGTCCTCCCCGCTCATCTCGTAGACCCGTCCCTCCATGCATGCGGAAACCTGGGGCCGCTGGCCGCGCGGCGGCGAACGGATCGCGCCGCCGCCAGCCGCCGTCAGCCCTCCTGCCGATCATCGGCCTGCCGGCCGATGCCCTCCCCGACGGCGGGCTGGGTATCGGTGATCCGGTTGAGCAGTTCGACAACGCGTTGCTCGAACTCCTCCGGCTTGGTGCGGCTCTTGGTCATGAAATGGGTTTCGCCGAGCATCAACCGGCGTCGCTCATCGTCACTCAGGTCCAGCGCCGTATAGACGACGACCGGCACACCACGGAGACGGTCGTCCCGGCGCAGCCGGTCGACCACGCCGAAGCCGTCCAGCTCGGGCAGGTCGAGGTCGAGGACTATCAGTTGCGGCAGCAGACGCTGGCTGAGCTCCACGGCCTCCTCCCCGGTCACCGCGAGGACGGCCGCCAGGCCGCTGCCGGCGAACCTCTCGATGAGGACCTGGCCGAGCCCCTCGTCGTCCTCCACCACGAGGACGCGGCGTGGGTGCGGCTGCCCGTCGAGGACTCGCTCGAGAGCCGTGACCAGTTCGCCAAGACCCAACGGCTTGGGTATCCACTCGTCGGCGGCGGGAACAGCGTTGCTGTCGTCCGGGGTGAGCCCGGACAGGATGACAATCGGGACATCCGCGGTCCGCGGCCGTCGTTTCAGCTCGACCGCGGTCTCCCAGCCGTTCAGTCCCGGCATGAGCAGGTCCAGAACGATCACGTTCGGCGGGTCGGCTGTCGCCCGCTCCAGTGCCTCACGCCCCGAGCTGGCCGACACGACGCGGTAGCCCTGATCTACCAGTACCGTGCGCAGGATCTCCAGCAAAGCCGTATCGTCGTCACAGATCAGTACCGACCGTGGCTCACGGCTGTGCGCCATCGGGTGAACCGCCGGTAGCTGGAATGAGAAGGTCGCCCCGCGCCCCGGCTCGCTTTCCGCCCAGATATGGCCGCCGTGCTGTTCCACGATTCCCCGGCAGATCGCCAGCCCCAGCCCGGTGCCGCCCTTCTGCCGGGAATCGGAGGCGTCGATCTGCTCGAACCTGCCGAACACCTTCTCCAGCGCGTCCGCCGGAATCCCGCGGCCTTCGTCGCGGACGCGGAACAACTGGCCGCGGTCCCGCGGCATACTGCTGATCGTCACGGTGCCGCCGCGGGCGGAGAACGTCACGGCGTTGCCGATGAGGTTCGTCAACGTCTGGTTGATCCGGTCCGGGTCCGCCCACACCGCGCCACTGGTCACGTCGGTGCGCAGGATTACCCCTGCTTCGTCGGCGAACGCCGCCAGTTCGGTGACGGCGGCGGCGAGCAGGTCGGCGGCCTCGCAGGTACGCCGCTGCAGCACAAGCCTGCCAGCGGACATCCGTTCGACGTCGAGGATATCGTTGATCAGGCGAATCAGCCGGTCGGTACTGTCCACAGCGACGTCGGTCATCCGCTGTGCCCGCTGCGGAAGACCGCCGAGCACCCCGCCGGCCAGCAGGCCGAGCGCACCGCGGATCGACGTCAGCGGGGTTCGGAGCTCGTGGCTGACGACGGAGATGAACTCGTTACGCATTCGCTCGACTACCCGTCGCTCGGTCACGTCTCGGAACACCACCACCGCGCCGGCGACAACCCCATCATCCATGATCGAAGTCACCGTGTGCTCAGCGGGAAAGGTCGTGCCGTCAGCTCGGCAGTAGTGGATCTCAACCGACGCACCCTGCCTGTCCTCCGAGGGCCGCGCCACAGACGACGCGACCCGGCCATCAGCTGACCGGCCGGCAGCGGCCGGGGTCGTCACGATCAGTTCATGGGGCTGCCCGACAACCGCGTCCGCGGTGCTGCCCAACAGGCGCACGGCCGCGTCATTGACGAAGGTGACGCGGCCGTCGACGTCCACGCCATAGATGCCGTCCCCAGCCGAGTTGAGGATCAGCTCCTGCTGACGGGTCAACCGCTCCAGCGCGTTTCGCTGCCGCCCGAGCCGGCGGGTGAGACTGGCGTTGGCGAGGATGGTCAGGACCGCCCGCGCGGTGACGAGCCCGAGCAGAGCGACGCCGAGAGCCGCGAGCAGCGGCACGTAGGTCCCGTCCGCGTCGCGGAACCCGTTGACAATTCCCCAGCTCAACGCCGCTAGCGCAAGTGGGTACGGCAGGATCTCGACCACCAGCCGCGCGCGGCCCAGCCGGTCGGGGGTGGGTGTGTGCCGTTCCGGCAGGGTGGTCGTGACCGCCGCGGCAGCCGCGAAAGCGATCAGCAGATAGCCGCCGGTCCCGACCGCGTCCAAGGCGGTTCCCGTACTGTTGCGACCGGTCGCCTCGAGATAGTGGTCGCCGACCTCGCCCGTGGCCTGCGCCAGTAGTCCCGCGGCGACCAGCACCAGAGGAAGCCGACCGCCCTGCCGGCCGCGAAACCCCAGCGCCACCACCGCGCCGATGATGACAACATGACCGATGATGTGGACGACGGCGATGTGTCGCTCCATGCCGGCGATCGCGTGGGGGCGGTAAACGGGCTTGAGAAACCGTTCCCAGGTCAACAGCAGCACCGCCAACGCAATGATCACTCCATCGATGGCGACACGGGCACGTTCGACCGCCCCCAGGAAACCGTTCGCGAGAACGATCACCGCGGCCAACGCGAACGGAACCGCGGTCAGCTCGCCGATGTCCACCGGAAGCGGCGGGGACGAGTCCATGACCACCAGCGAGACGAACGCGACGACCTGGGCAACGCTCAACGAGGCGACCGCGGCGGCGAGCAGCGCCCAGCCGAGCCGCTCCTGGCCGCGGTGACAGCGGCCGGCATAGGCGCACAGGGCAGCGGCCAGGAGCGACACCGCGACGAAGGCGCTCCGCGAGACGACGCTCCTGGTATAGGCGCCGCCGAAGTCATTAAGATCCCAGCTGGCCAGCACCGCGATGAGGGCGCTGGCCAGCACCACCGCGGATCGCCACGCTCCCGCCGCGCTGTCGGACCACCCGCCCGCGGCCTCGAATCCGCGGCCTGTCTCGACCGGAGCCTCCGCCGTCTCCGTTTCCGTTTCCGCCTCCGCTCCCGCTCCCGGGCACAGCGCGCCGTCCTTCGACGCGGTCTACCGATCGACCACGGATGCTCCCGATGCCTGGCGACGCAGGAAGGAAACCGCCCGAACCAAGCACTACCCTGAGTCTTCTATCAAGCACTAATGGTTACCTTGATTCGCTCGGATCGCCACCGCAGCGCGAACCAGGGCCCGTAGGCCGGCCCGAGGCGGAGATCCTAGGGCGGAGATCCCAGGGCGACCACCGTCTGCGTGCGCTCGACCGGCACCGCCCCGTCACCCCCACTCGGGACGATGATCACCCCGCAACACCGGCACATCATCAAGATTTTCCGACGCTCGGTGATATTTGGTGATATGCGATGGCCTTCGGTACCGGCGCCGGCCGAGCATCGGGCGCATGACCGCCCGGCTCGACTCCACAAAAAAATTAATCCAATACACCAATAAATCTCATGTGCCAATCAAGACCATAGCGGCCGTACTGGACAACGCCCGGCCAAACACCTGTGTGAGCTGCGCAAATGTACCGGCACACCGTAAAAGTTGACCGGCTACGCACGCACTACCTATCCTTCGAACATAAACCCGTTCCAGCTTGATATTGGTTAAGCTGGCAGCTCAGAAGGAGTATCTATGAAGACAGCTTCCATGTTTACCGTCAAGCCAGTTTTGATGTTGCTGATCGCGACGCTCCTTGCCGTCGGTGCGCTAGTCGCAACTCCGGCGCTGACGGGCAGCACATCGACATTCCATCTGGCCGAGGACGAATCCGCGTTTTTCGTACCCTCTATCGCGGAAGATGATGTGAAAAAAATGAAAGAAAACGAATGGAAGGAACCGATCCACAGACATCCATATGGTCCAGAATGGGACCTCCGTAGCAAGATTTCGTCAAAGTAGCTATGACTGTATGTAACAATGCTCGCATGTCGGGATGGGGGGTTGGGGCCGCAGTGTGTAGGTGTCCCCAAAGGTTCGAGGCCTCCCCAGGGACGGTGAGACGGCGGGCTGCCGGTCACGAAGAGCGACTGGAACTGTGGGGCTGTCGGGGTGCGACACACGAGGCCGAGGTTATTGCTTAGAGGCACGACTCCTGATGATCTTTGGGTATCTCATCCCATGGGTCCCCAAGAGTCGGTCAGGTAGCCCCGGCGGGGTGCAGGTGATGGTGGGCCCGAACGCGCCGCTGGATGTGGCGGGCAAGTGGTGGGACTCGCTGACGCTGGCGGGCACGATGGCTGCCCTGTGGTACCGGGCTCAGGTCTCCGGGTTCCCGGGTGGTCGGCACCGTCGGGACGGGGGCCGGTGATGGCCGGCGGCGTGGTGCGGGCGCTGAGCTGCACGCGGCACACCGGTCCCGGGGACGGCGCCGAACAGCGGGAGGTCTTCAGCTCGGCGTGTGTGGCGCGGGGCTGGTCGGCTGGGGGTGCAGTGCGTGAGTTCGGGTCGAGGCTGCGGGCCTGGTGGGCGGCGCTGGGGCTGGTACAGGCGGGCCGGTATGACGTGGTGGTGGTCGACAGCATCGACCGGCTTGAAAGACGAAAAGAACGTTAGCGACGGCGATCACAAAACGGGACAAGATCATGATCTGACACCTTCCGGATGCCTACCCGCACTGCCTCTATGCTGACGTCCGTGGACTTCAGGGATGTGGGCGAGCGGCGGCAGATGCGGCGGCCATCGATAGAGGTTGACGAGCTAGAAGACGCTTCAACTGGCTTGAGGGGCCAATTTGATCTAGATGGTCTTCGGCTGACAGGCGAGCAGTCTGGCGTCCGTGGCGAAGGAAGTATTTCTCGCTCCATTCTGTCGGGAAGTGAACTTTCGGATGCCAGCCTCGGGCCCCTTAGCTGCACCGATGTTCGATTTGAGGGTGTGGACCTCTCTAACTCTTCCTGGACTGGCGCTGGCATGCGCAGGGTCGAGTTCGCGGGATGTCGAGCGGTGGGCTGGTCGGCTCAATTTGAGCGCGTCGAAGATGTCGCGTTCACTGACTGTCGACTGGACTACTGCTCATGGGTGACAGAAAATAGCTCGGGTTTGGTGCTGTTCGAGGGATGCACTTTCCGGGATGCCGAGTTCGGCGGACGCATGGACAAGTTTATCTTCCGCGGCTGCAAGCTAGCCGGCGTACGTTTCGACGCGACGTCTGCCGTACAGTGCGACCTTCGGGATGCCGAGATCCATGGTATGCATGGCCTTGCCACGATGCGCGGCGCTAGAATCGGCCTGCACCAAGCTAGCGAAGCCGGTGTGATTCTCGCGGAAGACATCGGACTTTCGATTGAATAAGGGGTGGGAGCTGAATCTACTTCTTCTTCCCCTTCTTGTTCCAGTTGTCCCAGCTCGGGCTGTTGTCGAATTTTGTCGCTTTTTTACCCCAATTGTCCCAGCTCGGGCGGTTGTCGAACTTTTGGGAAGATGCTCCCTGCTCGGGAGGGCTCGGCCAGTCCTCGACGAATTCGCGGATGGATCCGCCGACTGCCTCCATCAGTAGGATCTTGCTATTTCGGCAGTAGCTTGTCTCCGTGCTGTCCAGGCGGCCGTGTTCAAAGTATCGATTTGCGGCGTGACCTCCGCGGCAGAAGTCAAAGAGTCGACACGATTCGCGACACTCCTCGACTCCGCGGGCGTAGTCGAGAACCCAACTCGATCGCCAACCACTTAAGATGATGTGGTGGAGTGGGTGTTTCAGCACGTTCCCGCAGGAGAAGCCGCCGTAGTGAGGCGAGGAGTAGCCGGAAAGCTCGGGAGAGTAGAGCGTCACGTTTCCGTCCCATGCGACGGTCGGAAACGGGTCGGTGAGGGGAGACTCGCTGTCCTGACCTGGGGTCAGGGTGTACGCTCTGATGCGCTCAAACTCGCGCACGGGAATTTTTGGGTCGGATTTCCACGCTTCCCACAGTGCTGTCCAGAAGTCGGCGATTGCGTGATCGGTGAAGTGATGGTTCCGGATGTTGACGCCTTCGCGTTCCTCGATGTTGATAGCCAGGGAGCTGGCTCCCAGCGAGAGCGAAAAGGCGTAGAGTTCTTCGGCGCGTTGCGGACTGGGGTCTGAGATCACCGCGATCATGTCGAACGATAGTCCTCGATCCCGAAGAACTTCGACACCGGCAACGATGCGATCGAATGCCTCACGGCCGGCGTACTAAAGGGAATCTAGGCTACTGGACTTTAGCACGTGCCCTGACCTGCTATATTGCGATTGCCTTCGGTCCAGTAACCCCATTTCGGATTAGTAGTCCCGACGTTGCGCGCTCGCGGCTCGGTCACCGTCGATACTGATCCCAATGTGGATATTCCGCTGTTCGAATAGGTCTGCCCACTGCCTGTCGATGAGCGTCGCGTTCGTCTGGATAACGTGTTCGCTCGAAGCCGGAAAGCAATCCATTAGTGTCGCGTGATTCCTCTTCCTTTATTATCAGTATTTAGCTAGAATAACAGCGTGGAACTCTCAGCGGAAAGCCTTGCGGAACTTCGAGACCTGATCAATGATCGCGATATTTCCGCGAACATCGCAACGCGGGCGCGGATCGTCTTATGGCATAACGAACGCAGACCCAAGAAGGAAATCGTCAAACTGGCCGGCGTTTCGTTGCCGACGGTGAACCTATGGATCTCGCGGTACGAGTCCGAGGGAAGCGCCGGCCTTCTCGACCGGTCGCGCGCCGCCCCTCGAGAACAGGTCCCCGCGAATATCCGTGGCC
>NZ_CAKJTL010000169.1:0-479 GCF_917627385.1 Protofrankia sp. CiT1 | reverse complement strand
GTATCCTTGCTCTCACACGTTCCACCCCGCCAGTAGAAACGGGCCTGACACACTGGTCGTCCCGGGAGATGGCGAAGTACGTCCTCCGCACTACTGGAAGATCAGTCTCCTGGCACTTCGTCGCCAAACTCTGGCGGGAAAACGGCCTTCAGCCCTGGCGCCAAGGAACCTTCAAAATTAGCCGGGACCCGGACTTCGCGGACAAGGTCATGGACATTGTCGGCCTCTACCTCAACCCACCCGAGGGGGCGGTAGTGCTCAGCTACGACGAGAAGACGCAGGTCCAGGCGCTGGACCGCACCCAGCCGCTGCTACCGATCGACTTCGACGCTACCGAGAAACGAACCCACGACTATGTCCGCCACGGCACCACCAATCTGCTCGCGACACTCGATGTCGGCACGGGCAAGGTCTTCGGTGAATGCCGTCCCACCCGCACAGGCGACGACTTCTTGGATTTCATCAAGAAAGCCGTGAAA
>NZ_CAKJTL010000168.1:30229-57778 GCF_917627385.1 Protofrankia sp. CiT1 | reverse complement strand
GATGTTGCCGTGCCCGCGTCCGCCCGAACAGAGCGCCCCCGCACCGGAGCAGGGGTGCTCCCCCGCGGAAGGCAAGCTGCTCGGCCTTCTTGACCTGCGGATTCACGCGGAGATCGTGACCTGTAGATGACAGCCGCCGGGTCTGTTCACAGTTAGGCTCATCGGGTGGTTGGGATGAGAGGGGCGACGGGAGCGCATGGTCGCAAGAGGGGTACCGGATGCGGCACCGCTGGTCGTCGTCGCAAGGATCACTGCCAGTGGGCGGCGGTGGGCGCTCGGGGCTGGACGGCGATTGACGTTCGGCCGCGCCGGCTGCGACATTCCCTTCGGGGCTGATCCGCAGGATCTCCTGGTGTCCCGCCGTGCTGGAACGCTGGCCGAAAGTGAAGGCGCGATCGTCATCAGCAACACCGGCCGTCATCCGCTCCTGGTGTTGACCGCGGACGGGGACACACATCGCATCCTGTCCCCGGCGACGGCGGTCTCAGCGGGCCTCGCCGAGTTCCAGATCGTCGCGGTCGGCACGGATGGTGAGCGGCACGGGATCGGCGTGGTGCACTACCGCCGCCAGCCGGTAGCCCGCGAGCAGGACACAGTGCAGCTTATTGTTCGGTTGACCCAGACTGAACGTCTGTTGCTGGTAGCGCTGTGTGAACCACGATTGCGCACGGGTGACAACCATGCGCCGTTCGCCACATACCGGGAGATCGCCCGTCGGGTCAACCGCGACGACAACTACGTCCGCTCGCGGCTCGCCACCGTCCGCAGCAACCTCTCCGGACAGGGGGTCCCGGGGCTGCTTCGCGATGAGCCTGGCCCGGCCGCACGGCGGTTGCCGGACTACATCGTCCGCCTCGGCGAATGGGTGCTGGCCGCTGGCCTCGTCACCGTGGTCGACCTCGAGCTGTTGGCCTGAACCGCTGGACGATGCTTCCTGGGCGCGCCGCCAGCGCTCGTGCGATCGAGGCTGTCGCGACACTCCGATTACTTAGAGTAGCTATATCGATGCGGATGGTATCTGTAAGGTGCCTGTCAGGAGGGTGGCCAACGGAGAGGGGCAACTGCTTTGTCCACCACGGTCCGCGGCCAGGCGAACTTCGCGCCGATGCGGCTCATGCCGGCTGACGGCGCCCTGGTCGTGTTCGCGCCGAAGATGCCGAAGGTGATGGGTAGTGCGTGGCCTACGCGGAACTACCGCTTCTGCCGGGTGCGAGACCTGGTGTGACCGGGCGGTCCGAGGAGTCCTCCTCGGACCGTCAGCACGGGGGCATTCCGCGCCGCCGCGGGGTGCCCCCGTGCCGCGCAATCGGCTGGCAGTCCCTGGGCTGAAGATCCAGAAATAAGAGCGCCCGGCACGAGGGGCGCGGATCAAGGTGCGGGGCTGGGGTGCGTGCGTCGCAAGGCGGCGCAGGGAGCCACCCTGGTCCTTGGGGCGGTGGCCGGCGGGCCAGGGTACCCATGCGTCGCGCGGCGATGGATGGGGGAGCGATGCGGCGAGGTGCGTGCCCTGGCCCCGCGGCGCCGCGTCCCCTATGGCCGGTCGCGCTGAGTTTTCAGGTGTGATTGCCGCTTTCAGGCGTGGTTGTCGGCTCGCCAGGTCGGTGGCAGGCGGGTGGAGACGGTTGCCTGATCCGCGACGCCGTCTTCGTCCGCCGGGGTGATGACTTCGGCGGGCACTGGCCTGTTGCGGATCTCCTCGATTTCCTCAGGTGCCTCTACCGATACGCTTGGCAACAGATGATCAAGCCAGCGGGGCAGCCACCAGTTTGCCGGCCCGAACAGGTGCATGAGTGCCGGCACCAGCAGGGCGCGGACGACGAAGGCGTCGATCAGGACGGCGACCGCGAGTCCCAGGCCGAACAGTTTGATCACTCGGTCGTCCGCGAGCGTGAAGGAGGCGAAGACCAACGTCATGATTGCGCCCGCGGCCGTGATCACCCGGCCGGTTTCGGCCTGGCCGAGTGAGACCGCGATCCGGTTGTCCCGGCGGACCAGCCACTCCTCGTGCATCCGGCTCACCAGGAAGACCTCGTAGTCCATGGACAGGCCGAAGAGAATCGCGAACAGCATCACTGGCAGGAACGGTTCTATCGGACCGCCCTTGACGCCGACAATGCCCGCCAGCCATCCCCACTGGAAGATCGCGACAATCACGCCGAACGCCGAACCGACAGCCAGCAGGTTCATCACGGATGCGGTGAGCGGGACGATGACACTGCGGAACACCGCTACGAGCAGGCTGAACGCCAGCGCCACGACCACGCCGATGAAAAGCGGGAGCTTGCTCGTCAGGACGTCGGAGAAATCCTGGTAGGTCGCGGTCGCGCCACCCACCTTGACGTCCAGAGCGCTGCCCGCGGTCACCCGCGGGATGATCGTGTTGCGCAGGCGCTTGAGCAGGGCCGCCGTCCGCGCGTCCTGCGGGCTGGTCGTTGGGAACAGCGCCACTGTCGAGGCCTGTCCGTTCGGGCTTGACCGCGGTGGCGTGACGAACGCGACCCCGGGCTCGGCGCGCAGCGCGGTCACCACCGTGTCGAGAGTCTCCGTGTCAGCGGGGGAACGGATCGCGGCGACCAGGGTGAACGGGCCGTTGAAACCGGGCCCGAACCCACTGGCAAGAAGATCATATGCGCGCCGGGAAGTCCTCGACGGCGAGCCGTTGCCCTCATCCCCGCTACCGAGCCGCAGGGCGAAGAAGGGCAGCGCGGTAATCAGAATCAGGGTGGCGGACACCGCCGCGTACATAGCCGGCCGCCGTTCGATCCGACGCGCCGAGCGCCACCAGAATCCGGACGGACGTGCGGGTTCTGGGCCTTTGTGGGTGAGCTTGACGCGCTCGGCCCGCCCGAGCACCTTCATGCCGTAGAAGCTGAGCAGCGCTGGCAGCAGGGTCACCGCGGTCGCCATGGTCAACGACACGGTGAGGGTCGCGGAGACCGCGACGCCGTAGAGGAACGTCACGCCGAGGGCGTACATACCGAGCAGGGCGATGCACACGGTGAGCCCCGCGAACAGGACAGCCCGCCCGGATGTGTTGATAGCCGTGACGGCTGCTTCCTCCGGCGTCTTGCCCGCTCGCAGGCCGATCCGGTGCCGGTTGACGATGAACAGAGCGTAGTCGATGCCCACGCCCAGACCGATGAGGGTTGCCAGTGTCGGTCCGAACTGGGCGATGGACATCACATGTGACACCAGACCGATGCAGGCCATCCCGACGCCGAGGGCGATGACCGCGGCTACCAGGGGCAGCGTCATCGCCAGCAGGGTCCCGAAGGCGATGAACAGGATGATCGCGGCAGCTACGACACCGAGGAGCTCGCTCGTGTTCTGCTGGGGCTGCTCCACAATGGACACCGCGCTGCCGGACAGCTCCACCTGGAGTGCCCCGCCATCGGCCTCGCGGGCGGTGTCTATGATCGCTTTGAGGTCGTCGCGGGGGATGTCAACCGCCTGATCATCCAGCGCGACCGTGGCGAATGCCGTTGTTCCGCTCCTGGTGAACTGCTCCGCGCCCCGCGGTTCGAATGGGCTCGTCACATCGACGACGTGCGGGAGGCTGGCGACCCGCTGGAGCATCGCGGTGGCGTCCGCCTCGAGCACGGGGTTGTAGAGGGTGCCGGAGCGGGCGTGCAGCACGATGCTGGCGGTCTCTCCGGATGCCGCGGGGAACTCGTGTTTGAGCAGGTCGATAGCCTGCTGTGACTCGGTTCCGGGGAGCGAGAAGTTGTTCTTGTAGTCGGTGCCGACAGCGTAGGCGGCCCCGCCGAAGCCGAGCAGGGCGGCGAACCACAACAGTAGGACGATCCAGCGGTGACGGAAGCACCAACGCGCGAGCGATGCCACGGGTTTCCCCCCGGTCTGGGCCGATGGACGGGTCAGGGTGATCGGCCGATCGGGGTAGTTTACCGATCGGTCAGTAAATATGGGTCTGCTTGGCGAGGGTATAGGTTCTTCGCTACCGACCTCCCGGTGAGAGGGGCGTGGGGCGACGATGTCCGGCCGCGTACCGCGCGCTAGCGCGGGGGACACGCGCGACCGGATTCTCGCTGTCGCTGTGCAGCTCTTCAATGAACAGGGTTACGCGGGGACATCAATTCGTGACATTGCGGAGCGGCTTGGTATGACGAAAGCCGCTCTCTACTACCACTTCGCGTCCAAGGACATGATTCTGGATGCAGTGGTCCAGCCGTTCGTAGAGGCGTTCGGTCATGTGAGGGATCTCTCGCGCGTTGATCCACCGGCTTCGGCTCGGGCGATCATCGAGGGTCTGGTCGAGGCAATGGCCGGGCCGGGCGCTGTGCTGTTCGCCTTCGTCAACGATCCGTCAGTGATCCATCGACAGATCGGCAAGGGTGACATTGCATCTCATCAGGATGCGATTGTCGCCGCTCTTGCTGGGCCCGATCCCACTGAGTTACGGATTCTGCGGGCGCGTTGCGCCGTGGGGTGCGTGCAGGCCGGTATCCTCGGGACCGCGCTGGCACGACGAGCGCTGGCCCGTGCCGCGTCCACTCCCAGCAATGGGAGCAGCCTGGGGGCGGCCGGTGCGGTGGCGGCCGGTGATAAAGTTGACCAGCCGTTGGTTCCTGACGACGTTCGGCAGGAGGTCGTTGAGGCCGCGCTCGCGGCTCTCGGATGCTGAGTTTTCAGGGATGGCTGATGGCGATCGTGGCGTAACGGGGCGCCCCGCGAAATCGACCGGTAAGGGGGACCTTGTGCTGCCGGCGGAGTAGCGTCCGAATGGTGTTCTGGTCACGTCAGGTGCTTCTGCTGGTCGCTTTACCGCTTGCCGGAGCCGCTGTCTGTCTGGCCGCGACGGAAGGTTCGGGCGCGCGCGGCGGGCCGCCGGTGACCACGAAGGTGCGGGTTGGCACAGTTACCCTTGTCACGGAGATCGCGGACACGCCGGCGGCGCGGGCGCGGGGGCTTATGGGCCGTACGTCACTTCCTGCCGGAACGGGGATGCTCTTCATCTTCAACGGTGAGTCTTCGGCGGGTTTTTACATGTACCGGACGCTGTTGCCGCTGTCCGTTGTCTTTGCCAGGTACGGGCGGGTTGTCACGGTTCGTGAGATGATGCCGTGTTCCGAGGCCGACTCACAACGTTGCGAGATCTATCGGGCCGACTCGGTCTACACAGAGGTAGTCGAAGCGCCTGGGGGTACCTTTAGAAACGCTGGCACACGTCCAGGTGACATGATCGAATTCGGCTAGCCACATCAAGGGCGGCAGTGTGTCGGTGATGCAAAATCGACGTTCCGATGTGAGAAGAGCTACAAGTCGGCAATCCTATTTTGGGGGAATGTCGATGGGATGCCATGTAGTGCTTGCAGTGTGGATCCGTCGTTGACGTGACGGGTCCGACAGGGCTTTCGGCGTGGTGTCGCCCAGCCGACGATGGACGTTCCGGCCGTGGGGCGATGAAATAGGGCTAGGCCGAACGTGGCCGACCGTTTGTCGCCAGCGCTGTCGACACCCAGGTTCCGAAGGCCTGACCGCGACCGTCTCCCATCCCGGGAGGAGGCGACCACCGCGCGACCGGAGGGTTTTGTTGTGCACACACCGGCCCGTCCCACTGTTCCGGACAGCCGTTTGCACGTTGTCGCCGAGCCGTCCCGTTTCGGCGGTAACCGGGGGTGGCCGCCCAAGACCGCGATCGTCACTGGCGCCAGCAGTGGTATCGGCAGGGAGGCGGCGCTGCTCCTCGCCGCGATGAACTGTCAGGTCCTGCTGGTCGGCCGTAACGGCGTGGCGCTTGACGAGGTCGCGGCATCGACGGAGGGGCATCGAATTGCCGTCGACCTGTCTGTTCTAGGGTCGGAGTCCATGGTAACGCGCCGTGCTGAGGATCTCCTCGGTGACCTGGACCTACTGGTCTGTGCGGCTGGCCTTGGCTCGGCGGGGCCCTACGACCAGCTTTCCCACGAGTCTCTCGTCGAGCTGGTGGCCATCAACCTGTTGTCGCCGATGGCGCTCGTCCGATCGGTGCTTCCCGCCATGCTGGAACGCGGGCACGGGCGCATCCTTCTGGTGGGCAGCATTGCCGGCGCTCTCGGCGTCCGTGGTGAGGTTGCCTACTCGGCGACCAAGGCGGCTCTGGTCGGGTTTGCGAACGCGCTACGTTCCGAGGTTTCTGGCCGGGGCGTTTCGGTTACTCTGTGCTTCCCCGGGGCGGTTGACACCTCTTTCTTCCACCGCCGTGGAGCGCCGTACGTCCGAAGGTGGCCACGTCCTCAACCAGCCCGCCTTGTCGCCGAGCGCATGCTGTTCGCGGCTGGACGGGGACAGGCCGAGGTGTGGGTGCCCCGCTGGCTGTCGCTTGCCGCCCGCGTAAACGGAGCCGCGCCGCCGCTCTACCGGCGGCTGGCGAGTGTCTTCGGGTAGGTGGGTCGCTACCGTAAGTTGTTTGGGTGTGGGTCGCCCATGGCACCTGGACGGGACCCCGTCCACCGGCCGCGCGACCGGCGTGGGACCGCTGGCTGGACGGCTTCGCGGTGGTGACCAGCGAGCGCCGCGGGTGTGCGCCAGATGGCGTTCCCCCGCTGGTGGCCTTGATGGTTCCGCCGGCCGGCGGCGGCACGACTGTCGCTGTTCCCGCACCGCCGGAGACCCGATGGATCTAGAAAGTTGACCTGTTCGAGCGCACCGTCGGGTTGCTCCGGCGGTTCGCGCCAGGCCCAACCGCTGACGAGGGGGAGGCGCATGACTGCTAGCGACGCAACGATCGGCCCAGCGCCAGGCGGGCCGACGGGAACATCCGGCGCGCCGCTGCCCGGCGGCGAGGCCCTCACGTCCTCGCCTCAGGATGTGCTGAGGGCGGCTTCCGCCGAGAACTTCACGGTGTCTCCGCTGATTCTCCCGGCCCGGCAGCGGCAGCACCTGTTTGCCATCTACGGATTCGCCCGGCTCGTCGATGACATCGGGGACGAGGCGAGCGGCGACCGGCTCGCCCTGCTCGATACGCTAGAAGAAGATCTTGAACGGATCTGGGCGGGAACGCCGACTCTCCCAGTCAACCGGGCGCTGGTGCCGACCGTCCGGGAGTGCGGCCTGGATCCCGAGCCGTTTCACCGGCTCGTCGCGGCCAACCGGCAGGACCAGCTTGTCACCCGTTATGACACCTTCGACGACCTGCTGCGTTATTGCACTCTGTCCGCGGATCCGGTCGGTCGCATGGTGCTGGGGATCTTCGGTGTCGACACGCCTGATCGGGTCGCCCTGTCGGACCGTGTCTGCACGGCGCTCCAGATCGTCGAGCACTGTCAGGACGTGGCCGAGGACTTCACAGCTGGGCGGATCTACCTGCCCCGTGAGGATCTCGCCAGCTTTGGGGTCCGTGAACAGGATCTGGCACGCCCCGGCGCGGGGCCCGCGTTCCAGGACCTGATGGCTTTTCAGGTCCGGCGCGCACGCCGCATCCTCGACGAAGGCACTCCGCTGGTCGGGCTGGTGAACGGCCGGCTGCGGCTTGTTCTCGCGGGGTTCGTCGGCGGTGGCCGCGCCGCGCTGGACGCGATCGTGCGGGCCCGCTGGGACGTCCTGGGTGGTGCTCCCACCGCGCCGAAGGCGCGGATCGCACGGTATGGCATGACCGTGGCCCTCGCCTCGGTGACACCGTCCGCCCGCCGGGCCGCTCGTGCGGCACGACTCGGGCTCCCTCCGCTGGTCACTGGCGGCGGGACTATCGCGAAGCCCAGCGGGCACGGAGGTGGCGAATGACCGTCAATGGGCCCCTGCGACCGCCTACAGTCGTTGAGGCGTACGCCGCTTGTGAAAGCCTCACCCGGGCGGCCGCACGTAACTTCTCCTATGGCATCCGGCTGCTCCCGGCGGAAAAACGGGCGGCTCTTTCCGCGGTCTACGCCTTCGCCCGCAGGCTCGACGACATCGGTGACGGTGATCTTCCCGTGGCTGAGAAAATCGTCCGCCTGGCAGCGGCCCGTGCTGATATCGCGGGTCTCGGCGCGTCCAGCTCGGATCCGGTCCTGGTGGCGCTCAGCGACGCCTGCCGGCGTTTCCCCATCCCGGTGGATGCCTTCCGTGAGCTGATCGACGGCGTTGAGATGGACCTGCAGGGGATCACCTACGAATCCTTTGATGATCTTGTCGGATACTGTCGGCGGGTGGCCGGCACCATCGGGCGGCTGTCCCTGGGAATCTTCGGCACTGAGGCGGCCCGGGCGAACTCCAACGCCGCCACGGTCGCCGACGAACTCGGGATAGCCCTGCAGCAGACCAACATTCTGCGAGATGTCCGGGAGGATCTGATTATCGGCCGGGTCTATCTGCCGCGGGCTGAGCTGGACAAGGCCGGTATCACCCTCGCAGTGGGCTCGAACGGGCAGCTCGGCGGTCCATCCGACGCGCTTGTCGAGTATCTGCGTACCTGCGCGCGCCGCGCCGACGACTGGTACGCGCGGGGCCTGAAACTCCTGGGCATGCTCGACCGTCGAAGCGCCGCGTGCTGTGGGGCGATGGCCGGTATTTACCTGCGGCTCAACCGCCGGATCAGGACGGACCCGACGCCCGTCCTGCAGGGCGGCTGTCACTGCCCGGATGGGAGAAAGCCGTGGTCGCCGCCCGCAGCCTGGCCGGCCGTCCGGAGGTGTCGGTCGTATGAGCGTGTCCGTGACGCCCCAGCCGACGCCGGCTCCGCCTGCTGCCGCCACGGCACCCGGTCACGGGACGCACCGGCTGGTCGTGGTCGGGGGCGGTCTGGCCGGCCTGTCGGCGGCGTTGGTTGCCGCCGACGCCGGGGCCGACGTGACCGTGCTGGAGGCACGGCCGCGCCTGGGCGGGGCGACCGCCTCGTTCGCCCGGGACGGTATGTGGGTCGACACCGGCCAGCACGTCTTCATGCGCTGCTGCACGGCCTACCGGGCGTTCCTGCGTCGCCTCGGGGTCGTGCACCTGACCACGTTGCAGGATCGGCTGGACGTCCCGGTGCTGCTCGCCAGGTCGGGCGCGCGGGCCCGGCTACGGCGCACCCGCATCCCGTGGCCGGCGCCGTTGCACCTGACCCCGGCCCTGCTGGGATACCGGGCGTTCCCGATCGGTCAACGGTTGCGTGCGGCCCTCGCGGCCTACCGGCTCGGCCGGCTCGACCCGAGCCGGCCCGAGGTCGACGGCGCCTCGTTCGGCAGCTGGCTGGCTGGCCAGAGACAGTCACCGGCAACCATCGAGGCTTTGTGGGAGCTCCTGACCGTCGCCACCCTCAACGCCCCGGCGGATTCGGCCTCACTGGGCCTGGCCGCCACTGTCGTGCGTACCGGTCTGCTTGAGCGGGCGGACGCCGGGGACATCGGCTGGGCCGACGTCCCCCTCCAGCGGCTGCACGGCGAGGCCGCCGCGGCGGAGCTCGCTGATGTCGGGGCGGAGGTCCGGACCGGTGTGAAGGTCCGTGAGCTGACGAAAACAGCGTCCGGTTGGCGTGTGGTCACCGACAGCGGCCCGATCGATGCCGACTCGGTGATTCTTGCCGTGCCTCCACCGGCGGCCGCGGCCCTGCTGCCGGCGGGCGCGGTCGAGAACCAGGACCGTTTTGCCGATCTCGGCTCCGCGCCGATCGTCAACGTCCACATGATCTATGACCGCACAGTGCTGGAGTGCCCGTTTCTCGCGGTGGTCGGATCCCCGGTCCAGTGGGTCTTCGACCGCACCGCGTCGAGCGGGATCGCGGCATCCCCGCCCGCCGCGGGGGCCGGAGCGGATCACCCGTCGCGTGCGGGCGCGCAGTATCTGGCGATCTCGCTGTCGGCCGCCGATGAGTGGATCGACCGGCCGGCCGCTGAGATCCGCGCCATCTTCGTCGAGGAGATGCGCCGGTTGCTGCCGGCCGCGCGAAACGCCGAGGCGATCGAGGTGTTCGTGACCCGCGAACGCACGGCAACGTTCCGCCAGGCGCCCGGCACGTATGCGCTGCGCCCCGGTCCCGCCACGGCGCTGCCGGGACTCGCGCTCGCCGGTGCGTGGACCGACACGGGCTGGCCCGCGACTATGGAGGGCGCTGTCCGCAGCGGTCTCGCCGCCGCGAAGGTGGCGCTCGGCGGCTGGCGGCCCGGCCCCCCATCGCCCGGTTCGACCCGCAGGTTGCTGCCTGTGGTCGAAACAGCTGGCGGTGCTTCAACGCGCATGGGCGGATGCGGGGCGTCAGTGGATGATCCGTGCAAAACGTCACAATCCTCCCGGACGCCTGAGGCCAACGTCCCGGGCGAGGGACCGTCGTCTTCTACCCCATCAGGATCATCGACCCCCGGGGTGACGGGCCGCCCGGGCGACCCACCCGATGCTGACCGCCAGTCAGCATCGACAGCGCTTCCGGCACCGTCCGTGCGATCGGCGCAGACCACGGCATCGGTACCGACCACGACATCAACCACGACATCAACCACGACATCGACATCGACCACGACCACGCCTTCGGCGGCGGCACCGACAGGGGGATTCCCGGCATGACCACTTTGGTTCCCGATGCGATCGAGCGGGGCCGGACCCTGACAGTGCCGGCGCTGCGCGCCGCTGTCGACCGGCTGCACCCTCGGCTGCGCCGTGTGGTTGCCTACCACCGCGGCTGGATCGACGCGGAAGGTAACCCGCTCGCGGGCAGCGGCGGCAAACTGGTGCGTCCGGCGCTGGCGTTGCTGTCGGCTGAGGCGGCTGGTGCCGCCGTCGAGGTCGGGCTTCCCGGCGCGGTCGCCGTCGAGCTCATCCATGACTTCTCACTGCTGCACGACGACCTCATGGACGGCGACACCGAGCGCCGGCACCGCCCCACAGCCTGGACGGTGTTCGGTGCCGACGGCGCCATCCTCGCTGGTGACGCCTTGCTGGGGCTGGCTACCCAGGTGCTGCTGGAGGTCGACGGGGAGGTCGGACGCCGTGCCGCGGTGATGCTCGGGGCGGGTGTCCAGGACCTTGTCCGCGGCCAGGCCGAGGATCTGCATTTCGAAACCCGCAACGACATCACCGTCGCGGACACGCTGACGATGGAGGACGGCAAGACCGGCGCGCTACTGTCCTGTTCGACCGCGATCGGGGCGGTGCTCGCCGGCGCTCCGGCCCGCCTCGTCGATGGTCTCGCCGAGTTCGGATCGCGGCTGGGGACAGCCTTCCAGCTGGTGGACGATCTGCTCGGTATCTGGGGCGACCCGGCGGTGACCGGTAAGCCGGTCCTGTCGGATCTGCGCTCGCGCAAGAAGTCGGTCCCGGTCGTGGTGGCCCTGGAGGCGGGTGGCGCCGAAGCCGACGAACTGCGCGCCTTCCTCGCCGCCACCGGAGAGCCGACCGAAAGCGACCTGCACCGTGCCGCCGAGCTGGTTCAACGCGCCGGTGGCCGTGACTGGACCACGGCTGAGGCTGATCGCCAACTTGACGCGTGCGCCGAACTGCTGGCGTCGTTGGCCCTGCCGTCGCTCGTGGAAGCCGAACTGCTCGCCCTCGCCCGTTTTGTAACGGAACGGGATCGGTGATCTGGCTATGACACTGCTGTTCGTACTGGACCGGGAGTTCACACCACACCGGGACCGACATGTGGACGGGAGCCGCTGATGAGCTCGACCACCGACTACCGGGAATCCCAGGTCTTCTCCGACACGGTGACGGCAGCCGCCGTCCGGGCCAGAGATCACCTGCTGTCGTTGCAGTCCGACCAGGGCTGGTGGAAAGGCGAGCTCGAGACCAACATCACCATTGAGGTGGAGGACCTGCTATTCCGCGTGTTCCTCGACATCCTCACCCCTGATGTGCTTGAGCAGACCGCCCGCTGGATCCGTTCGCGCCAGACCGAGAACGGCACCTGGACGACCTACTACGGTGGCCCGCCGGACCTCAGCACGACCCTTGAGGGCTACATCGCGCTGCGGCTTGCCGGGGACAGTCCGGATGCCCCGCACATGCGGGCCGCCGCGGCGTACGTCCGGGAGAACGGCGGACCCGCCGCCACCCGGGTGTTCACCCGGATCTGGCTGGCGATGTTCGGCGAGTGGTCCTGGGACGACCTGCCGGTCATGCCGCCCGAGCTCGTGCTGCTGCCGTCGTGGTTTCCGCTCAACCTGTACGACTTCGGCTGCTGGGCCCGGCAGTCGATCGTGCCGCTGGCCATCGTCGGCACGTTCCGGCCCAAGCGCTCGCTCGGCTTCGGGATCGACGAGCTCAAGGTCGAGTTCCCGGCGCGGCCGCTGGCACCGCTGCGGTCCTGGACGGGCGCGTTCCAGCGGATGGACGCGTTGCTGCACCGGTACGAGCGCCGCCCGCTGAAGCTGCTCCGCCGGCACGCGATGCGCCGAGCCGCCGAATGGATCATCGCCCGGCAGGAGGCCGACGGCTGCTGGGGCGGCATCCAGCCGCCCTGGATTTATTCGATCATGGCGCTGACCATGCTCGGCTACCCCATGAACCATCCGGTGATCGCGACCGGGCTGCGTGGCCTGGAGCGTTACACAATCCGGGAGCGGAGGCCGGAGGGGATGGTCCGCCGGCTGGAGTGCTGCCAGTCCCCGGTGTGGGACACCGCGCTCGCCGTCGTTGCTCTGCGTGATGCGGGTCTTGCCGCCGACCACCCGGCCATGGTGCGCGCGGCCCGCTGGCTCGCGGACGAGGAGGTCACCATTTCCGGCGACTGGGCGGTCAAGCGTCCAGCGTTGGCCCCCGGTGGCTGGGCGTTCGAGTTCGACAACGACGGGTACCCCGACGTCGACGACACCGCCGAGGTCGTGCTGGCCATCCGCCGCCTGCTGCAGCCGTACAGCGGTATCGGCGGGATCGGCGGGATCGGGACCGGCGGGATCGAGGCCGCTGCTACTGGGGCCGGTGGGATCGAAACGGTGGATCCCACCCTCGCGGCCCGGCTGCGGGCAGCCGAACGCCGCGGTGTGGACTGGGCGATCGGGATGCGCTCGGCGGACGGCGCATGGGGGGCCTTCGACGCTGACAACACCCGGACGCTTCCTACGAAGCTGCCCTTCTGCGACTTCGGTGAGGTGATCGATCCACCGTCCGCGGATGTGACCGCGCACATGGTGGAAATGCTCGTCGAGGTCGGCCAGGCCCGCAATCCCATCACCGAGCGGGCGGTGAGCTGGTTGCTGGCCAACCAGGAAGCGGGCGGTTCGTGGTTCGGTCGCTGGGGCGTCAACCATCTCTACGGTACCGGCGCGGTCGTGCCGGCCCTGATTGCCGCGGGGGTGTCCGCCGACCATCCGGCGATCACTCGGGCCGTCCGGTGGCTGATCGAGCATCAAAGACCTGACGGCGCCTGGGGTGAGGACCTACGCTCCTACACCGATGACGCCTGGATCGGCCGTGGTGAGCCAACCGCTTCGCAGACGGCGTGGGCGCTGCTCGCGCTGCTCGCCGCCGCCCCGGCCGCTCCCGCGGTCGAACGGGGAGTGCGTTGGCTGGTTGACACGCAGCGGCCGGACGGAACCTGGGACGAGCCGTACTACACGGGCACCGGGTTCCCTGGAGATTTTTCGATCAACTACCATCTGTATCGGCTGAGCTTCCCGCTGACCGCGCTCGGCCGATACCTGAGTGGCGGGTCCGCATCATGACTTTCTCGGCACCGGACACATCACGGACAGCGGGTCCCGCCGAAGCATCCAAGCCGTCGGCGCTCCCGGCATCCCGGACACCGCAGGCAGCGCCAGCACCGCAGGCAGCACCGGCCGTCCAGGCGGCCGACGCCGTGACCCCTGGCACGCCGGTCGTCGCCACGTCGACAATCACGGCCAGATCGTCGATAACCGGGTCCTCCTCGGCTGGGGCCGAGCTGGGCCAGGCTGGCGCACCAGCCCTGTCCGCGGCGGCCCGGCGCCGGCCGAGGCTGGTCGTGGCCGCGCCGTTGCGGCTGGAGGCCTGGGCCGCGGCCCGCTCCGGTCTGCCCGCGGGCACGATCCTCATCCGGACCGGAATGGGCCCCGCTCAGGCCAACCGGTCCATCCGGATCATCCGGGAGGCCCGGGCCGATGCGGTGGCCCTGGTCGGTCTCGGCGGTGGGCTCGCGTCGGGGGTCAAGCCGGGGGACGTCGTGGTGGCCGACGAGGTCCGCACCTCCGACGGTTCGGTGAGCGCGCGCTGCCCGTCCGCCCCCCTGCTGGCTGGTGAACTGCGCAGGGCAGGCCTGACCGTCCATGTCGGCCCGGTCGTGTCGGTGCCCCGGCTGGCGATCGGCACCGCGCGCGCGGAGCTGGCGGCGACCGGGGCGATCGCCGTGGACATGGAATCCGCGCAGATCGCGCCGGGGGCGAACGGGGTGCCGCTGGCGATCGTCCGCGTCATCGTCGACACCGACGAACAGCCGTTGGGACGCTTTGACCTGGCCCGCCGGGGGATCGCCGGACTGCGGACGATGATGACTCTCGGACCGGTGCTGGGGCGCTGGTCAGCGGCTGTCGGATCACGTCAGGTGCTGCTTGCCGAGCCCAGGGCGTTCTGTGCCGGCGTCGAACGGGCGATCGAGGTGGTCGAGCGGGCACTGGAGATGCACGGGGCGCCGGTCTACGTGCGTAAGCAGATCGTCCACAACAGCCACGTGGTAGCTGATCTTGCTCGTCGCGGTGCGATCTTTGTCGAGGAGCTCGATGAGGTTCCAGCCGGGGCGACTGTGGTCTTCTCCGCGCACGGAGTCGCCCCCGCTGTCTGGGAACAGGCCGGCGATCGCAGCCTGTCGGTGATCGACGCCACCTGTCCGCTGGTTGAGAAGGTCCACGCGGAAGCTCGCAGGTTCACCGCGCGCGGGGACACCGTCCTGCTTATCGGGCATTCCGGGCATGAGGAGGTCGATGGCACGCTCGGGGAGGCACCCGGGAAAATCACATTGGTGGAGTCACCCGATGACGTCGCCAGGCTCGAGGTCGAGGACCCCGAACGGGTCACCTATCTCATGCAGACCACGCTCGCGGTGGATGAGGCTGAGGAAGTGGTCGACGCGCTGCGTGACCGTTTCCCGTCCGTGGTCGGGCCGGGATCGGCGGACATCTGCTATGCGACATCGAACCGGCAGAACGCCATCCGGCGGGTTGCCATCGAGGCCGATCTGGTGCTGGTGGTCGGGTCGCAGAACAGCGCCAACTCACGCCGGCTGGTCGATGTCACCGAACGTGAAGGGGTGCCGGCCCGCCTCGTCGGGGACGTCGGTGAGGTGGACATGCGCTGGTTGGTCGGTGCCGACACCATCGGCATCTCCGCGGGGGCGTCCGCGCCTCCCACTCTTGTGGACGAGCTGAGCAGGGCGTTGTCGGGTCTTGGACCGACCACGGTCGCGGTCCGTTCGGTCGGTACCGAGACGATCTCGTTCCATCTGCCCAAGGAGCTGCGCCGCCAGCCTAAGTAGTACTCGGCCCACGGAGTACTCGGCGGTGTGGTACCTGGCGGTGCGGTCCACGCCGCCGGCACGGGCGTTGGGTAGTCCACGGATGTCATTGACTACACGGCGCCCGCTTCTGGCTACCATTGGCAACGTGCGTGTGTGCTGAAAAGCATGCGGTGTGAGTCCTGCTACGGTCCACCCGATGCGCCAGGTGTCGACCGATCCGGTCCCCATAGCCCAGTTGCCGCTGGTTCACGGCATCGGTGTGCTGGCCGATCGGGCTGGCCGGGAGCGGCTTGATCAGCAGGGCTCTCCCGGCGCGCCGCTGGGGCCGGCCTTGCCGTCACCGCGGGACCAGGCGCAACGGCTGCCGGTGTTCGGGTCCAGGCCGGGCTTGGCGCTGTTCGTTCTCGGCGCGTTTTCGTTCACCGTGAGCCTGCTGCTCCAGGCGACGCTTTTCCGTCACGGCTCGGGTGACGCGGACGAGGCCGCCTACGTGCTCCAGGCCCGGATGCTGCTGCACGGGCGGCTGACGCTCGACCAGAACCTGGTGGACCCGTTCTTCCGCCCATGGCTGACCGGCGTCCACAACGGGCGGGTCTTCACCAAGTACCTGCCCGGCTGGCCCGCGATGCTCGCCGTGTCCCAGCTGCTGTTCGGGACGATGGCTGTTGCTCCCGCGCTGGCGGCCACGGCCTGGGTGGCCGCCACCTACCGGCTGGCCCGCGAACTGTTCGATGACGTGGCGACCGCGCTCACCGCCGCGCTCTTCCTCGCGTTGTCACCGTTGACCCTGTTACACACGGCGCTGCCGATGGCGTATGCGTTCACATCCGCTGTTCTGACGGGCGCGATGGCCGCGCTGTTGCGCGGCACCCGCACCGGAGCCCGCTCATCGCTGCTGGCCGCGGGCGTGGCGCTCGGTCTCGCCGCCACGGCCCGCCCGTTCGACGCCGCGCTGGTGACCACGCTCTGCTTTCCGTTCCTCCTGGCCTGCGGGCCACGTTCGCCCCTGCTTCTGCTGCGCCACGCGGCATGGGTCTCGATCGGAGCGGCACCGTTCATCGTTACAATCATGGTTTTCTGCCGATACGTCACCGGATCGGCGCGGATATTGCCGCTTGCCGCCTCCGACCCGTTGGACCGCTTCGGTTTCGGCGCGCGGCGGATCCTGCCGTCCGAACCAACGGTCGCCTTCACCAGACGTCTTGCCGGGGAAGCTTTCCGCGCGACGTTGGACGCGGCGCCCGGCTGGTTGTTCGGTGGGACCGCGCTCGTCGTCCTTGCCGGGTTCGGCCTCCTCACAGGCCTCGCGCTGGGGGGACGGCGTGCCGGGCACCTGCTGCTCGCCGTCATCGTGCTGGGAGTCTTCGCCGCCTACTTCTTCTGGTGGGGCAGTGCCATGGCGCTGCCCGGCCTTGTCGCCGGCCTCGGCCCTCACTACCACATGACCGCTCTGTCACCAGTGGTTATTCTGGCCGCGAGCGGGGCGCGCCGGCTGTGGCGGGCCGTCCCCGGGCGGCTCCCGCGGCCGGCGCGGACCGCGCGGACCGCGATGGCGGCTGGCTGCGGGCTGGCGCTGGCGGCCGTGACCGCGGCCGGGCTACCAGCCAAGGTCAACGTGCAGCGTTATGTCAACGCGGTCGACGGACAGGTGCTCGGTCTCATCCCGAAAAATCTTGCTGGGCCGGCGGTCGTCATCGTGGCCCCGCCCACTCCCAGTCGCTACACACAGGTTCCCTACCATTTCTTACGCAACGATCCGGAACTGTCGGATGATGTACTGTATGCGGCCGATCTCGGTGCGGCTGACGTGCGGCTCGCTGAGACGATGCCGGGCCGGCGGCTGTACCGGCTGCGTCCCGACGAGATGATCGAGGCGGAGAACCCGTGGAGCACGCGGGGCTCGTTCGCTGAACTCCATCCCGTTGACGGGAGTAAGATCAAAATCCGGGTGTCGGCGGTACTCCCTGAGAACGTGCCCTATGCCTCGGTCTATCTGCGCGTCGGAGACCGGACAGTGACCCGCCCGCTGCCCGCCACGCCCGCTACCGGCAGCGCTGGCTCGTCTCAGGCGGTGACCTGGACGCTCACCGGCGCGGCTACCGCGGGCGCGGCCGGCACTGCCGGGGCTGATGTCAGCCTGGCCGCGGTGAACCTGCCGGACGAGCTGGTCGTGGGGCTGGTGGCGAGCGACCGTCCAGATATGGCCCGCGCGTGGCGCTGGGAGGACCGCATCCCCGTAGCACGGCATCCGGACGGCCGACTGGTCGCCCTGACACCGGGCCAGGGCTGGCGACAGGTTCCGGGGCAGCACGGCGAGGGCTGGGTACAGGCCGCGATCACGGGCGCCCTGAACATTGCCGTCGAGCCGGGCGGCCGGGCGCCATCGGATGGATCGGAGTAGCCAGCCCGATCAGCCCGAACAGCCCGATCAGATCAGATCAGATCAGATCGGGCTGTTCGGTGTACAGCTCACGGATGATCGACGGGTCGAACATCCGCCTGGCGGCAGGGGCGACCGCGCTGTCTGACAGCACGCGGACATTGGCCGCGATCAGGGCATCAGTCATCGTGAACAGGCCGTTGCGACGGGTGTCCGCGGTTTCGACGAGGGCGCCCAGTTTTTTGTTCTTCTCCAGTTGCTCACCGACGTCGAGCCCGGCCGACCGGGCGTAGACATCGGTGACGAGCCGGGTGCCGGCCATCGGGTCGGTCAGGTCGTCCTTCCAGCCCCGGACCTCGGCGGCCAGGAACGCTTTGATTTTCTTTCTCGCCGTGGTGACCGCGTCCGCACTCACCACGTACACGTTGGAAACCAGCGGGTAGCCGTGGTCGGCGAGCAGAAACGTCATGGTTTCGACGCCCTGGCGGGCGAGGACCGCCGGGGCGTCGGTCACCACGGACAGGATGCCGTCGACCTGGCGGTCCGCGACCGCCCGCACGTAGTCGGGCAGGACGACCTGGGTGATGGCCGTCCCCGCGATTCCCGCGGTGGCCAGAAAGGACGTCCAGACGGCAGTGCTGCCTGCCGCCATGCCGATGCGCATCCCGGCCATATCCTGTGGCGTTCTGATCGGTCTGTCCGCCGGCGACACGATGGCCCAGGGGGACTTCTGATGCTGCGCGCCGATCACCCGTAGCCGTGCGCCGTTGGAGATCTCTTTCACCAGGGCGTCCGGCGTGGTCACACCGACGAGTGCCGAGCCCGAGGCCACCGACGCCGCCATCGCTCGAGCCCGCGGGCCACCCTCATGGAACTCCGCGTGGGTGAACCCAGCCTGGCGGTAATAACCGCGTTGGTCGGCGATATAGGAGCCGGCGAACTCGACATCGGGCTTTCCCGGGAGCCACAACGTCAGCGGACCGAGATCCAGCGTTCCTGTTCCGGGGCTGGCCGGTCTGCCGATCCGCCGGACGGCCCAGGCCGCCGATCCGGCGCCGGTGCCGAGCCCGGCGGCGGCAACGGCGGCGAGCAGCAGCCCTCGCCGGGACAACCGGGCACCGGCTGAGCGCTTGCTCTTCCCCGCATCGTTCACGGCCCGCCTCGCGTCCGGCCCGACCCACACCGGTTGTTCGATCGTGGCCGGGTCGACATCGAGCGGCGGCCGCGGCCGGCGCGGTTTCGGCGTATCGGGAGCCAGCACCGCCAGGCCGACAGTGTCGAGATCATCGCCATCCCGTCCGCTGGCGTTGGCCCTGGCGGCTGTGATCCCGGCGGCCGCGATGACGCTGTCCGCGGTCGTATCGACGGGAGGCGGCTGTCCGGCGACCGGCTCCGCGGTCTCCTCGAAGCCGCTCCGGCTGTCCGTACCGTCCGGGCGCAGTCCATCGATAACACTAGCGACCATGGTCGGTGCTTCGTAGAAGGCGCTTGCGGTCGGCCAGGCGTCGGGGCTCGGTGCTGTCGCTGCCACCGCCGGTTGTGCGGCCGGTGCTGACAGAAGCGCTTGCAGCTGGCGGCGAATCCGCTCCGTCGTGGGCCGGGCGGCGGGTTCTTTGGCCAGAATCGGCCGGAGTATCAGAAAGGTCCGAGCCGCGTGCACCGGTGCGCTCGGCCCTTCGTAGACGACCGCGTGCATGGTCGCGAAGGTGGTGTCCCGACCGAACGGGGAGACGCCTTCCGCCGCGTGCAGCAGGGTGGTCGCGAGTGAGAAAAGATCGCTTGCGGGACCGGCTGTATCTCCTCGGATGCGTTCTGGGGCCATATAGGCGGGAGTGCCAACCACACCGCCCGCGGCTGTGATCCGATGATCCGTTTCGTAGGCCGCGACGCCGAAGTCCGCGAGTTTGACGGTACCGTCAGCTGTGATCAACACATTCGAGGGTTTGACGTCGCGGTGCAGAACTCCTTTGCGATGCCCGTGTACAAGCGCGTCCAACAGGGCGATCCCGATCCGGGCGACCTCTCGTTCAGCCAGCGCGCCGTCTTGCGCGATCACTGTCGCCAGTGAGCGTCCCGGGACCAGATCCATCACGATCCACTGCGCACCGTGGTCCTCGACCAGGTCGTACACGGTGACCACATGGGGATGAGCACCGAGCCGCGCGGCGTTACGCGCTTCGCGGCGAGCACGTTCGATCAGCAGTTCGCGATCGTGGGTCGAGAGGTTGTCAGGAATACGGATCTCTTTGAGGGCACGCTCGACACCGGCGTCGGTGTCGACGGCCCGCCAGACCGTCCCCATCCCGCCTGAGCCAAGCTGTTCGACCAGCCGGAACCGCCCGCCGATCAGGTGCGTGACCGTGTGCCCGCCTCGCGTCATACGTCCGCCTTCACCCTGCAACGCGTGCCCAGCCCCAGGTGGCCCCCGCGCTGTTGCCCACTGTCTTTTTCGCCGATGTTAGGCGCAGCCGGGGACAGCCATTGGTTGGCTGGTTCGGGACTCACCGGTCAGGTCTACACACAATCACCGCTTGGATTGCGGCCGGGCCGGTCATCCGGGCTCGATGTCACGGATTTGGCGAACCTGGGCCCCCCGGGAATGGTGTGCGTCACGCCCGGATCGCTTTTGAAGTCCGAGCAGCCGGTGCCGGGATGGGTGCCGGGGGCCGATGTCCAGTTTATCGGGGCCGGTGTGACGTTCGTCCAACACCGGCCACACAGCGGACGCACGGCACCGACCGGCCACCGAACACGGCCCAGGCGCCTGCCGTGCGATGGCCGCCCGGTCCGCGGGCCGTCCGCCGTGGACCGGTTCTGGCTGGGCCGCTGGACCTGCCGTCCGCCGTCGGTATCCACTGCCGATCATGATTCGGCCGCTGTCGGGTTTCCGACACGCGTTCGTCCGAATTTCTGGTCAAAAACCCTGACTATGCGGTTGACCTGCGGTGACGGATGCCAGATGTGGCCCGGGGCCGGTGGAGCGGCCCGGGAGAAGTGGCCGATTCAACGTTCTCGATGAACATACAAGCTGTACGTACACCCTGTATGTTCTCGAGGTGGAGCGGTCGTCCGGCCGCACGATGTCGACGCCGAAGGGCGGTATTGCCATGGCGGTGGAGTGGCGGTACTCGTTGCGGATCGGGATGTACCTGGCCAAGCAGAAAGTGCTGCGTCGTAAGCACTTTCCGCTTGTTCTCGAACTCGAGCCGTTGTTTGCCTGCAATCTGTCATGCACCGGATGCGGCAAGATTCAGCACCCGGCGTCCGTGCTCAAGCAGCGGATGAGCGTCGAGGACGCCATGGCCGCGGTGGAGGAGTGCGGCGCGCCGGTGGTCGCGATCGCCGGTGGTGAGCCGCTGATGCACCCGCAACTCGACGAGATCGTCCGCCGGCTCATCGCTCGCAAGAAGTTTGTCCTGCTGTGCACCAACGGGCTGTTGCTCCGCAAGAAGATGGCGAAATTCACACCGTCGCCCTACTTCACCTTCATCGTCCACATCGACGGGCTGCGGGAGCGGCACGACGCGGTCGTGGAGAAGGCGGGCACCTTCGACGAGGCGATCGAGGCGATCGCCGCGGCCAAGGCCGCGGGCTTCCGGGTGGGCACCAACTCCACCTTCTTCAACAACGACAGCCCACAGGACGTGATCGACGTCCTGTCCTACCTCAACGACGAGGTCAAGGTCGACCAGATCCAGCTCTCGCCCGCCTACGCCTACGAGAAGGCGCCCGACCAGGAGCACTTCCTTGGCGTCTCGCAGACCCGCGAGCTGTTCTCCAAGGTCTTCGGTGACGGTCGGCGCGAGAAGTGGCGGCTGAACCACTCGCCGGTCTTCCTGGACTTCCTGGAGGGCAAACGCGATCTTTCCTGCACGGCCTGGGGCATCCCGAGCTACTCGCTGTTCGGTTGGCAGAAGCCCTGCTATCTGATGAGCGACGGTTATGTGTCGTCCTACAAGGAGCTGGTCGAGACCACCGACTGGGACGCCTATGGCCGGGGTAAGGACCCCCGCTGTGCGAACTGCATGGCGCACTGTGGTTATGAGACTTCCGCGGTCCTCGCCACCACGTCGTCGCTGAAGGAGTCCCTGCGCGCCATGCGCAGTGTCTGAGGCGCTGTGCGCCCCATCCCGTTACCGTCTGTTAGTATAGAAGAGCTGGTCGCCAATGGTGACCAGCTCTTTACTTTTTCGTTTCCAAGCCGACCAGCAGCCGGTCAAGAACCTCGCCCGCCTCACGCCGGGCTGTCGCGGGTTCGGAAGCTCGGCCGATCAACAGGCTCGCTTCGGACAGCACGGCCGCGAGCACTCGGGTGAGAGGCGCGATCGGCAGCGGGTCGATTCGTCCTTCGTCGATGGCCTTGTTCAGCCATTCGGCGAGCAGGCGGTAACCGTAGCGCTCGACCAGGACGTCCCAGGCGTCGTGGCCGAGCACCGCCGGGCCGTCGACCAGCACGATGCGTTGAAAATCGCTGTCGGTGCAGATGTCGAGAAACGACTGGAAGCCGGTTCGCAGCTGTTCCCAGGCATCCGTGGCCGGTTCGTCCGTAGCGCGCTTGAGCTCGGTGGTGACGAGCTGCTCGGCGACCTCAAGGGCGACCTGTTCCATCACCGCGCTGAAAAGATCAGCTTTGTCTCGGAAGTGATGGTAAAGCGCTCCGCGCGTCACCCGCGCGTCGGCCACGATCTCTTCGGTGCCTGTTGCCGCGTACCCCTGGGTCCCGAATCGGTGTCTCGCGGCGGCCAGGAGAACCTCTCGGGTGGCGGCCGGATGCTCGCTCCCGCGGATCCTGCTCATTCGCTGATTATGTTGCACTCAGTCTTCTGGTGGGCTTGTTTGGGGGTGGAAATGTCCGTCACTGTACCTGGTTGAGCTGGCTGAGATATTTAGCGCGACCGGCAATAGGGGACGCGGCGTCGCGGGGCTGAGGCGCGCACCTCGCGTCGTTGTCGTCAGTCGCCACCCCGCATCTGCGCTGGCTCCCGCCGCCGCCTCGCGATGCACGCACCCCAGCTCCGCTCCTTGATCCACACCCCTGTTGCCGGGCGCTCTTGACGATCAGATGAGGGTCGCGGTACCGGATACCGCGACGGCGCCGGTGGCCCCTCGAAGGCGCCTATGGTATCAGGACAATCTGGAGCTTCCGGTCGTCTGGAGCGCGACGATCCTCATAGTCTTATGGCTATGACCACGATTGAGCCACGCCCACCGGCTGTCGAGTGGGGCGAGCCGCGCAGCAGGACAATCACCTGGCATGATCCGATGATCGTTGCCGCGATGGCGCGGACCATGAGTGGCCTCGACTTTTTCCTGGCGATGCGTGACGGCACGGTGCCGCACCCGCCGATCGCCATGCATTTCGACTTCGAGATCGATACCGTCGCCGAGGGAGACGTGCTTTTCCACTGCACCCCGGACGAATCAGCATACAACCCGCTCGGTATGGTGCATGGCGGTCTTGTCTGCACCCTGCTGGACACGGTGACCGGTTGTTCCGTGCATACATCGCTGCCGGCCGGTCTTGGTTGTGCGTCTATCGAGATCAAGGTCAACTATCTGCGGCCGATCCACGTGGTCGACGGCCGCCCGAGCCGACTGACCGCGCACGGCTGGGTGGTGCGGCCCGGCCGCCGTGTCGTCTTCGCCGAAGGGGACGTCAGCGATGCTGACGGCAGGACAGTCGCCACCGCGAGCAGCAGCTGTCTGGTGTTCCCGCTGGAGGACATGCCCCCGTCGTCCTGATGATCGCGAATGCCGGGCGGTTGCTCACCAGCGGGCGACCATGGCCCGGCCTGCCTCCAGCGCCTGGCGCAGCGTGACCGCGTCCGATGCCAGTGCGCTGATCAGGACTCCCGGCCCGGCCAGCGGGAGCAGGGCGAAGGTGTCGGTGACGGCCGCGCCGGTCGCGAGGCCGGCTGGTCCGGGTCCGGCGATCAGCAGTGAACCGGCCACGCGAGCGGTACCGAGAACAGCCGGTCCGTCGAGGCCGGGCATGGTCGGGCCGAGAGTGAGTTCCTGGCGCAGCAGCGGCCGCCACGTCCGGTCGTGTCCCTGGTCCCGGTCCTGCTTCTGGTTGTGTTCCTGGTCGCTGACGTCGACGCGCAGCGCGGTGGAGATCGAGCCAGCCGGTTCGCCGAAGCGCCCGAGGACGATCTCCTCCCGCCACAGCAGGCAGGCGGTCGATGCCAGCCGGATGCTCGCCCGCATGCGGTGCCGGCAGCCGCGGGCGGCCACCGTCGGCTCGGGCAGATACACGAGCGCCGCACCGGGCCCGACGTCGGCATGGACGTCGAACAGGGAGGACCGATCCGTGTCGTCCCCATGGTCGTGCCAACGGTCGTCACTCTGGTTGTCACCGCGGCAGTTCCCCTCCCCGTGGTCGCCGCGCCCGCCGAATCCGGGCAGGGCGACGGTTGCCGCGACCGTGCGAAGCCGCAGGCACACTCCGGTCCCGACAGCGATGTCGAGCCGTAGCCGGTCACCGGCCAACGGGCCGGCCGCGGCATTCACCAGATGGACGGTCACGGTCGGCTGGCGCATACGCTGTGGATCATTATGGCTGCCGTGCCTGTCAGTCGTGCCGGTGCGGCGCAGCACCAGCGGTACCTGCGACCGAAGTTCGCTCACCCGGATCCCGCCGTCATCGGTCGGATCGACCCGTACGGCAGCGTGCGCGCTGATCGATGCCCGGCCCCGGCCGCCGTGGTCGATGCTGGCTGCCGGCCGCGGCATGTTCAGGCCATGCTCCCGGGCCGGGGAGCCCGCGCCGGCTGGGTACCCGGCAGCGGACGTTGTGACAGCACCCATTGGGTCACTGGTGCCGCTCCTGGTTCGACGGCAAGCGAGGTGAACAGCACCGGACGTCCGTGCCGGATCCGTTCGGCATCCCGGGCCATGACGCCGAGGTCCGCGCCCACCAGCGGGGCGAGGTCGGTCTTGTTGACGACGAGCAGATCACTGTTGGTTACCCCAGGTCCTCCCTTGCGGGGCACCTTGTCGCCGCCGGCCACGTCGATGACGAAGATCTGCCGGTCGATCAGGCCGTAGCTGAAGGTTGCCGTCAGGTTGTCTCCACCGCTTTCAACAAAAATCATATCGAGCGGGCCGCAGTTCGACTCCAGGTCCTCGACGGCGTCGAGGTTCGCGGTGATGTCGTCCCGGATGGCGGTGTGCGGGCAGCATCCGGTCTCGACCGCGCGGATGCGCGCCGGGTCGAGTACACCGGCCGCGCGCAGGAAGTCGGCGTCCTCGGTGGTGTAGATGTCGTTGGTCACGACGGCGAGCCGCAGCGTGCCGGCGAGGCTCCGGCACAAGGCCGCGACCAGCGCGGTCTTGCCGCTGCCGACCGGCCCGCCGATACCGATGCGGACCGCCCGGCCGGCTGGGAGCACGCCCGGCGGCATGCGCGGTGTCGCCGCGTGGGTTGTTATGGCCTGGGCTGCGGCGGCGCCCCCAGCGGGGAACGTCTGAAGGTCATGCTCGCGGTGCATCGCTACACCTTCCCGAACTTCTACCCGACCCGCACCCCGGAAATCCGTGATCTCAGGAGGCGAACATGCGAATTTCGGCGGTACGGTGGCGCTCGGCGAGGAGGTCCAGACGCGGTCCGGCGAGCGCGGGCAGGTTCGCGGGCGGGCGTTCAGCGAGCGATACCGCTTTGGCGGCGATGCGCTCGAGGTCGGTCGCCAGCCGCGCGAGCAGGGCCGTGACCGCGAGTGGGTCCAGACCGAGCAGGCGGACGGCGCCCGACGCGGGTCCACTGACCGCTCCGTAGGCTACGCCGAGCGCGGCATCGGCGGGGGAGACCCCAGCGACCCCGGCGACCAGGCCGAACGCGATCGGATGGTGCGGCGCAGGGAGCAGGCAGCGCACGTCCGGCCAGGCGGCCCGGCCGGCGCGCAGCAACGCCCGGCCCTGGGCACGGCTTGCGGCCCGCTGAGCGGGGGAGGGGGTCCGCGCGTCCAGCTCCGCGTCCAGCTCGATGATGAGCCCGTCCGGAACGGGCCCGTTCGCCAGGCGCAACCGGCAGGTGGCCGCGGTGAAAGTGGCGGCCACCAAGCCCACGGTGGCCAGCCGTCCGCGCAGGAACCGTTCGAGATCGTCGAGATCGCCGACGCTGCCGTCAACGACCGCCGCCTCGACACCGCCTGAGTGCGCATGCCCGCCGGCCGGTAGCCGCCCGTCCGCCAGTAACAACAACGCCGCCGAGGACGATCCTGCCGTGATGCCCTCCCTGGAATCGTGAACCGGGGCCTCGTAGGTTACCGGACCGGGACGGGTCTCTCCGGGTGCCCGGCCGGCGGAGGCGATCAGCGGTCCCGCGTCCCTCCCCCTATCTCCGGAGAGAGGACCGGGGACGGGGGCGGAGCCCCGGAAACCGAGAGCGGGACTGCCACCGCCCACGAAGCAGCACCCGTGAAGCGTTGATCACGGGAGAGCTGTGTCTCGAAAATGTAAAGAAGATTAGCGACAATCTTTCTTTGGTGTCTCTGTCCAGGTCGTCAGACGGCTGATCCCTGTATGGCTGGAAGAGTGTGTTCGGGGGTGTCGAGCCAGAACTTCTGGCCTTCGGTGGTGACGGTGATGCCGATGCGGGTATGATCGGGGCTGCCGGCATCGATCCACCAGCGGTAAGTGTCCTCCAGCTCGTTCCAAAGGTTACGCGGTCCTGACTGACAGACCTCATGTCTGTCAGTTCCGGGTATGAATGAGCCCCAAGAACCGGACGTGTGGTGAGATATCCATAGGATCTCGGTACCATCCTCTTCGGGACGCCGGCCTGTCGTGCATCCTTGCATTCTGGTGCTGAACGCGAATCCGGCATGGAAATCGGTGAATGGTTCGATCGGATGAAGGCCGGTGTAGGTGATGCGCGCGGTCCTCTCGTCGGTTCCCCACACGTTTCGGACCCGCCGCTGATTCCTCATGTACATGAAGGGGGCTTCGCCGTGAAAGCGACCGTGCGCAGTCCCATCGGCTGCCACAGTGAGGCAGGCGAGGGCACCGTGGTGGAAGCTGCCGGCGATCGGGACGACGATCCGGCCTCTGGGGCGGGTCTGCGCGAGCCAGGCGGGCGGGACGGTGAACACGTTCGCGGTGGCGATCACCCTGTCGAACGGTGCACGCTGCGCGTAGCCGTCGGCTCCGTCACCGGTGATGACCGTGACGGGCAGGCGGAATCTGGCCAGGGCAGCGCGGGCGTGCGTTGCTACGATGGGGTCGACTTCGATAGTGGCAACGGACCCTGGCTCAGCGCGTTCCGCTAGAAGCGCGGCGTTGTATCCGGTGCCGGCACCGATTTCGAGGATGTTCATTCCGGGCCGGACATCGAGCAAGGTAAGCATCTTGTCCATGAGCCAGCCCGCGGTGCTGGAACTTGTCGGGATGATGCCCTTACCATCGTACTCGTCGCTTCCGTCGTCGACCTGTGTGGTGACGGCTTCGGAACCGTTGACCTCTCTCAGCCAGGCTTCCGGATCGTCGGAACGACGTACCGGGACCATCCACCCGTCGTCACGACGAATCCAGATGGTCTCGGGAATGAAGTCTTCCCGCCTCATGCGGTGCCAGTCCCCTTGCAGGTCGGACAGGTGATTCTTACAGTCTTCCCATCCTGGCTGACCTCGGTTGTCTTATCTCCCTTGCAGGCCGGGCAGGGCCCGGGGGACTGCGAGTGTTTTCCCACGGCGTCTCCTTGAAGCGTGCAGAGAACAGGCGGTGATCTTGTCGGCGCCGACGGGCGTGGACGAGCGGCCTGACGTTAGGTTGATCACTCCGCGGTGGAGCGGCAAGAGGTATCTCTATGGGCGGAATCAAGCGGTCAGTGCACCGCCCGCCTCCCGTCGGGAGCTAGTGG
>NZ_CAKJTL010000168.1:0-29864 GCF_917627385.1 Protofrankia sp. CiT1 | reverse complement strand
TAAGTTTGGGCTCAAATCAGGCTATTAGGGCAGATCGGGAGCCCATCCGATCACGATCAAGCTTGCCGAGCCTCTGCTCCCAGCACAATGTGGGGTGCACTGAACTACTGGAGACCACCGGCCCTTCAGGTCCGCTGTCCACGGAACCGGAACCGCTCCACTCCCGGAAAGGAATCAGAAGAGGAAGTAGCGCTGGGCCATCGGGAGCTCGGTCACGGGTGCGGCTTCGATGGCCTCCCCGTCGATGGTCACGGTGAACGTGTCCGGGGCGACCCGGATATCGGGGGTCGCGCTGTTCTCGGGCAGGTCGGCCTTACCACGCTGGCGCACGTCGGCGACGGCGACCATCGGCTTGGCCAGGCCGAGCCGCTGCGGCAGGCCGTCGTCGAGGGCGGCCGGGGCGACGAACGTCAGCGATGCCGCCGCCGCCGGGCCGGGCGCGGCCCCCCACATCGGCCGCGGCAGCACCGGCTGCGGAGTCGGGATGGAGGCGTTCGCGTCGCCCATCGCCGCCCACACCACGAACCCACCCTTGAGGACGACCGACGGCCGGACACCGAAGAAGGCCGGGTCGTAGAGGACAAGGTCGGCGAGTTTGCCCGGTTCCACCGAGCCGATCTCGTGGTCCAGGCCGTGCGCCACCGCCGGGCAGATCGTGTACTTGGCGACGTAGCGCCGGGCGCGGGCGTTGTCCGCGGGCCCGTCCCCGGGCAGGGAGCCGCGCCGCGCCTTCATCACGTGCGCGGTCTGCCAGGTGCGCAGCACGACCTCGCCGATGCGGCCCATGGCCTGTGAGTCCGAACCGATCATCGAAATCGCGCCGAGGTCGTGCAGCACGTCCTCGGCGGCGATGGTCGACGGCCGGATCCGGCTTTCGGCGAAGGCCAGGTCCTCGGGCACGGCCGGGTTCAGGTGATGGCAGACCATGAGCATGTCGAGATGCTCGTCGAGGGTGTTGACCGTGTGCGGCCGGGTCGGGTTTGTCGAGCTCGGCAGCACATTCGGTGCCGCGGCCACGGTGATGATGTCCGGGGCGTGCCCGCCCCCGGCGCCCTCGGTGTGGTAGGCGTGGATGGCTCGCCCCGCGATCGCGGCGAGCGTGTCCTCGACGAAACCGGCCTCGTTGAGGGTGTCGGAATGCAGCGCCACCTGCACCCCGGCGGCGTCCGCGACCCGCAGGCAGGTGTCGATCGCGGCCGGGGTCGACCCCCAGTCCTCGTGCAGTTTGAAGCCGGCGGCACCGGCGCGCAGCTGTTCCCACAGCGCGGCCTCGCCGACGGTGTTGCCCTTCCCGAGCAGGACGACGTTCATCGCCACGGTGTCCATCGCGGACAGCATCCGGGCGAGGTTCCACGGGCCGGGGGTGACGGTGGTGGCCTTGGTTCCCTCGGCTGGGCCGGTCCCGCCGCCGATCAGCGTGGTGATGCCGGCGCCGAGGGCCTCAGGGACCTGCTGCGGGCAGATCAGGTGGACGTGACAGTCCACCGCGCCCGCGGTGAGGATCTTCCCGTTGCCGGCGAGGATCTCCGTGCCGGGCCCGATGACCAGACCGGGATGGACCCCGTCCATGGTGTCGGGGTTGCCGGCCTTGCCGAGCGCGACGATCCGGCCGTCCCGGATGCCGACGTCGGCCTTGAGCACGCCCCAGTGATCCAGCACGACCGCGCCGGTGATGACCAGATCGGGGGTGCCTTCGGCACGCGAGGCCCGGGCCTGTCCCATGGACTCCCGGATCACCTTGCCGCCGCCGAAGACCGCCTCGTCGCCGGTGCCGGTGCCGGCCGGCCCGCGGCTGCGGTCCTCGGTCACCTCGATGAACAGGCCGGTGTCCGCCAGACGGATGCGGTCACCGACGGTGGGACCATACAGGTCGGCGTAACGGGCGCGGTCCAGGTACCTGTTCACTGGTCCGTCCCCAGCGCCGTCCCCGCTTCCGTCCCCGCTTCCGTCCCCGTGCCGGCCGTTCCCGCGCGGTTCGGCCCTGTCCCGCTCGGCTTCGCGCTGTCCGGCGCGGCCGGATCCAGCGGGCCGGCCGATTCGGTGCGCAGACCCGGCACGATCCGGCGGCCGGCGAGCGGCACCAGCTCCACCTCGCGTTCCACACCGGGCTCGAAGCGGACGGCGGTGCCGGCGGGAACGGCGAGCCGATGCCCCCAGGCCGCGTTCCGATCGAACTCCAGCGCGGGGTTGGCCGCGGTGAAGTGATAATGCGACCCGACCTGCACGGGACGGTCACCGAGGTTGCGAACCCGCAGCGTCAGCACGGGGCGCCCCGGGTTGATCTCAACCGGGTCGTCGCCGTGGCGGACCTCGCCCGGCCGGACGCCGGCCGGGGCCCGGGAAGCCGGAGTCCCGGGGGCACTCATGGGATCGGCTGGTGAACGGTCACCAGTTTGGTGCCGTCCGGGAAGGTCGCCTCGACCTGGACCTCGGCGAGCATCTCGGGGACTCCGTCCATGACATCCTCGCGGGTGAGCACGCCGCGGCCGGCCGTCATCAGATCGGCGACCGTGCGCCCGTCACGCGCGCCCTCCAAGAGGAAGGACGTGAGAATGGCGGTTGCCTCGGGATGGTTGAGCCGCAGACCGCGGGCTCGTCGCTCCCGGGCAAGCCCCGCCGCGACATGGATCAGCAGCCGTTCCTGCTCATGCGGGCTCAGCAGCACAGCTGGAAGCTTACGGCGTGTTTCGGCAGTCGTCGTTCGATCGGGGAGCCGCGTCCAGGCGGTCCCTGGCAAGGCCGCGGGCCACACCGATACCGGATGAGTTGTACCGGTGTGGCCCAGAACGCGGCTAGGGGCCGCCTGGACGGCGCGAGCCGGACACTCCTATTGCCTAATACGCACGGTTGTTTTTTTAATGCGCATGGTGGCCAGTCTGCCTGGGAAAGGCTTCGGGTTGTGTCCGTTCGGGACCATTTGGTTACGGAAGGGTTACAAGCCGCGGGTTCATGGGCGCGATCGGCCTGACTGGCAGCAGAGTGATGCGGCCATGCCGCTAAGAGCGCACGGTGACAAGGGCGTGGATCAAGAAGCGGGGCTGGGGCACGTGCGTCGCGAGGCCGAGGAGGGAGTCACCGGAGGTGCTGGGGGCGACTGGCGGCAACGACGCGAGGCGCCGTCTGGCGCCGGCAGGCCCTGGGCGAACTTCTGGCGGCGACCACTACGGCGTGCCTGATGGATGGTGGTCGATGTGGGCGATGATCCAGAAAATCGATGATCCATTCAGACACGCCCTGGGCCGGGCTCGCCAGAACTGGGTTTTCGGAGGTTGTATGATTGCCGAGCGTGACCGCGAACGGGCGCGGCCGGCGTCCGGGCCTGTGCTCCGCTCGCCCGACGCGGCGCCGGTGTGGATGACACCGGCTGGTGGGACGGCCCATGCCGAGCCTTCGGTCCGCGCTGTGCGCTTCGGCACCGTCGCGGTATCCCCCCAGCTGGCTCCGACAGCGGGGGAACGTGAACGTCTGCGGCGGGTCGCGAACGGTACCCAGGAAGCGGACCTGGCCGTCCGCGGTGGCATGGTCGCTGTCGTCCAGGCTGGTGAGCTGCGGCATCGTGACCTGCTCATCGTCGGTAAGTTCATCGCCGCGGTGACACGCCCCGGGGCGCTGCGTGCCCGCCGTACCCTGGACGCGTCCGGTCGTTACCTGTTGCCGGCCTACGTCGACCCGGGCGTCCGGTTGGAACAGACGTTGCTGACGCCCGGCGAGCTCGCCCGTCTCGTCGTGCCCCGCGGGACGGTCACCCTGCTTGTGGACGCGGACCTGCCCGCAGCCCTGTGCGGACCGCGCGGTACGCGGCTCGTGACCGCTTCGGGGACCCCGGTGCGGCTGCTTGCCAGGACCTCTCCGGCAGCTGGCGGCGCCAGCCTCCCGGACGCCGGGATGCGGCTGCCCCCGCAGGCCGTTCCCCGGATCGGACCCGCCGAGCCGCCACCACCCGACGCCCCCGCGGAACTCGCCGGGGCATGGCAGATCGCTGACATCGCCGAGCACGGTCACCTCGACCGGATGGTCCACCGCATGGTCGAGGCCGGTGCGGAGCCGATGACTGCCATCCGGGCGGTGACCCTCGGCCCGGCCCGCCGGTACGGCTTGGAGCACCTGCTCGGATCGCTCGCGCCGGCACGGCTGGCCGACGTCCAGATCGTCACTGACATCGCGGGACCCAGACCACCGGAGATCGTTCTCGCCAGCGGGCGGATGGCCGCCGAGCGCGGCCGCCCGCTGTTCGACAACCTCGATGCTGTCCCTGAGTGGAGCCGGGAACGGATGGCTCTGCCGGCTGGCCTTCACAGCGGCTCGTTCACCGCCGCGGCGGCCACGGCCGCGACGGCCGGCATGGTTGACGGTGTACAGGTGAGCGCCGCCGCGGGCAGCGCGCCCGATATCCAGATCATCCAGGTTCGACCTGCTCGTACCGGCGATGGCACCGGTCAGGTGGTGGCTGATCCCGGGCATGACGTGATCAAGATTGCCATGATTGCGCGACAGGCGGACCGAGCCGCCGCGACCCGGGTCGGTTTCATCCGCGGGGTTGGCCTGCGCCAGGGTGCGATCGCGATGACCACCAGCGTGGCTCCCGGCGATCTGGCCATCATCGGAGTCACTGACCAGGACATGATGACCGCGGCGCGGGCGCTGGAGGGAATGTGCGGCGGTTTTGTGGTGGTCGACCGCGGCTGGGTGCTGGCGGCATGCCCGCTACCGGTGGCGGGGCTGCTGAGTGACGCCCCATGGGAAGCTGTGCGTGATCAGCTGGCCGGCGTCGACGCGGCCGCCGCGGTGCTCGGCTGCACGTTGCCGTCGCCCTTCCTGACCCTCGCGCCGTTGGGCCGGCGGCTCTGTCGCGATCTTCTTTGCCGGCCCTGATGGCCGACCAGCCATCGATATTGATCATTGGAGCCGCCGGTGTGGCGGGCATCGCGGGCGGAGGCACGGCCGTCGGCCTCCCGCTGACGGGATCGGCGGGAGTGTGTCGTTCCCTACGTTCAAACGTCGCAAAAGGGTACATTTCAGTGAACCGCGGCGGCCATGGCTGATGGGGGCTGAGCGGCGCGCGGAGCCGGCTGGGCGCGTGAACAGCCTGCGTATGGAGGGTGTCTCTCGCTCCGCTGACAGCTGCCGCTCCGGGTGGCGCTCGTCGGCTTGTGCGCCGAAGTTCTGGAAGTATTTCGCGCACCGGCGGCGGGCACAGGTACAGCGACGAGAGGGGTGGCCGACGTGGCTCAGGACTTCACGAAGGTCGGAGTTGTCGGGCTCGGCACCATGGGCGCGGGGATCACCGAGGTACTGGCGCGTGCCGGCATCGAGGTGGTGGGGGTGGAGCTCGATGGCGAGACACTTGCCCGGGGGCTCGACCACATCCGGCATTCCACCGAGCGGGCGGTCAGCCGCGGCAAGCTGACCGAGGCCGACCGGGACGCCCTGTTCGACCGGATTCACGCCGGTACCGACCTGACGGCCGTGGCCGAGTGCCGGCTGGTCGTTGAGGCGGTGCCCGAGCGGATCGAGGACAAGCGGGCGGTTCTCGCGGAGCTGGACAGGCTGTGCCCGTCCGGCACGATCATCGCTACGAACACGAGCTCGCTGTCGGTCACCGAACTGGCCGCCGGCACCTCCCGCCCGTCGCGGGTGATTGGCACGCACTGGTTCAACCCGGCGCCGGTGATGGGCCTCGTGGAGATCATCCGAACGGTGGTCACCGACTCCGCCGCGCTGGAGGATCTGGAAGCGCTGGTCGCGAAGGTCGGCAAGAGCGCGGTGGTCGCCGGGGACAGGGCTGGCTTCATCGCCAACGCACTGTTGTTCGGGTACCTCAACAACGCCGTGCGGATGCTGGAGGCACACTACGCCACCAGGGAGGACATCGACGCGGCCATGCGGCTGGGCTGCGGTCATCCGATGGGCCCACTGGCGTTGTTGGACCTCATCGGCCTCGACTCCGCCTACGAGATCCTCGATTCGATCTACCATACGTCCCGGGACCACCTGCACGCCCCGGCGCCGCTGCTCAAGCAGCTGGTCACGGCCGGGATGCTCGGCCGCAAGACCGGTCGCGGGTTCTACACCTACGCGGCTCCCGACTCCTCCCAGATCGTCGACGCCGTCACGCCGGACGCCGTGGCCTCGTCCGATTCCGGGCGCTCGGGCGCGGCCGTCAGGCCGGTGCGCACGATCGGTGTCATCGGTACCGGCACCATGGCCGGCGGGATCATCGAGGTCTGCGCCCGTCATGGCTATGATGTGATCTTCCGTGCCCGGGGCGAGGAGAAGCTCGCTGGTGTCCGCAAGAACCTCGAGCGCTCCCTGGACAAGGGCGTCGCGAAGGGCCGGATCTCCTCGGACGACCGGGCCGCGACACTGGCCCGGGTGCGGGGCACCACCGACCTTTCCGCGCTTGCCGGCTGTGACCTCGTCATCGAGGCGGTCGTGGAGGACCTCGCGGTCAAGCGAGCGCTGTTCGCCGAGATCGACGCGGTCATCCGGCCCGGGGCGATCATCGCGACCACCACGTCCTCCCTGCCGGTGATCGAATGTGCGACCGCCACCTCGCGCCCCCAGGACGTGGTGGGGATGCACTGGTTCAACCCGGCCCAGGTGATGCGGCTGGTGGAGATCGTGCCGACCGTTCTGACCGCTGACGACGTCACCGCGACGGTTGCCCAGGTGGCGCGGGCGGCAGGCAAGCACCCGGTGCGCTGTGCGGACCGCGCCGGGTTCATTGTCAACGCCCTGCTGTTCCCCTATCTCAACGACGCCGTGAAGATGCTGGAGGCGCACTACGCGGATGTCGATGCCATCGACACGGCGATGAAGGTCGGCTGCGCGCATCCGATGGGGCCGTTCGAACTCGCCGACGTCGTCGGGCTGGACGTGACGCTCGCCATCGTGCGCACGCTGTACCTGGAGTTCCGGGAGCCCGGTTATGCCCCGGCGCCGCTGCTCGAACACCTTGTCAAGGCTGGGTATCTCGGCCGTAAGACCCGGCGTGGCTTCCGCGTCTACTGACCCGGCGAGGGAGCGAGGGGGCGGGGGAACGGTCCTGGTTGGTTCGTTTCGTCGCCTACGATGGCGCCGGACTGCATGTTTGTCTGGGCCGGGCACCGGCATGGCCGGTCTGGTCCCGCCGTCGTTTCGGAGGAAGCCACATGGTCTCGCTGGACAAGGATGCCGCGCGGGAGGTCGGCCGCGAGATCGTGACGTTCGTGCCCGATCTCGCGGTGATGCTGCGGCGGGTTCTCGTTGATCCGAGGGTGCCGCAGGCGGCCAAGATGGAGGCGGCGGCGTCGCTGGCCTATCTGGTCTCACCGCGCAACCGGCTGATGAGCCTGGTTCCCGTGGTCGGTCAGTTCGACGACATCGCGCTCATGGCTTTCGCGTTCCGTCGCCTGCAGCTGGGCGCGGGCGAGGCCATCCTGCGCGAGCACTGGCGTGGCAGCGACCGGACTTTCCAGATCATGATTGGTGCGTCCGCCGCGTTGTCGTCACCGCGAGGGATGATCCGGCGGGTGAAACTGGCCCGGACGCTCGCCGAGTCGACCGTTGACCGGTTTGCCGGCTCCCGCCGGGGCGCCGCGGCGGGGAACGACCCGCATCGCATCGTCGAGGGTGAAGTTGTCAACCAGACGCTCGCGCCCGACGCGGACCCGAGCGCGTCACGCCCCCGCACAGCGCGGTTCCGTCGCCCGCAAAGTCCGTCGGCGCCGCGGCCGCGGTGACCGGCAGACGGTCGCGGCGCGCGCGGCCGGAGCGACCGCCCAGCTCGCCCATCCTGCCCGTCGTCGGAGCCAAGACGATCGAACAACGCGCGGACGGGGACTGGATTGTGCGCCGGATCAGCGGCGCGGCCGCGCGCAAGTACTACCGCTGCCCCGGCTGCGAGCAGGAGATCCTGCCAGCCACTCCGCACGTCGTCTGCTGGCGCGACGATCACATCGCTGATCGCAGGCACTGGCACACAGCCTGCTGGACCCGTCGTGACCGGCGTATCCCGCCGGGTCTGTGAGATCGGGGGCTCAGAAGCGAACAAGATGGACTGTACGGATAATACGGTAACAAACCGCATGAAGCGTACAAGCCATATGAATTATATGAACGGCGTGGACGCTTCAGGAACGGATAACCGCCGTGTCCTCGCCGCCTACCGGCGACGAGGACGAGCCGAGGTCCAGCGGAGCCATGGCCGCGGCCAGCCGGTCGCGCAGCTGACCGAGCTGGGCGGTCACCTGGTCCCGCTGCCGGCCGAGATCAGCCAGCCGGCGGCGGGACTCCTCCTCGGCCGCCGCGACGGCGGTACGTGCCCTGGAGAGGATGTCCTCGGCTTCGGCCTGCGCCGCTGAGATCGTCGCCTGAGCGGCCGCTCCGGCTTCCTGGAGCATCCGCTCATGGGTCCGCCGCGCGTCGGCCTGTACCCGCTCGGCCTCCTGGAGCGCGACCTCGGCCTCCCGCGTCCGTTCGGCCCGTACCGCGGCGGCCTCCTCCTCCGCGAGCTGGAGGATCTGGGTGATCCGATCGCCGAACTCCTCCCACGCGGGCCGGTTGGCTGCGAGATCATCACGTGCCGTGGCGGCTTCGGAGGCGGCCTCGGATGCCGCGGCCTCGGCGGCCGCCCGATGCGACTCCGCCTCGCGCAGCTGTTCGACGAGCCAGTTGACGTGCGCCCTGACCTGATGTGGGTCGTAACCGCGACGAACCAGATCGAAGTCCGGCGAGGCGTCCGTGCCGTCGGACATCGGGATGAGATCGGTCTGCTCGCTCATAGGACATCAGAGTGCCAGACCTGCCACCGGGAGGTGCGGTGGCCGGTCTGCCATCGGCCTGGGCCAGACCGCCCCCTCGCCGCTCCCGATGCCGGGATGACCGGTCCTACACGCCACGGAATCGGTTGATCGCGGCAAGGTGACGCTCGCGGGTGGCGGCGTCGCGGACCCCGAGGCCTTCCTCCGGCGCGAGGCAGAGTACCCCGACCTTGCCCTGGTGGAGGTTTCGGTGAACGTCGAAGGCGGCCTGGCCGGTCTCGGCGAGCGGGTAGACACGGGACAGGGTCGGGTGGATGAGCCCCTTGGCGATCAGCCGGTTGGCCTCCCATGCCTCGCGGTAGTTCGCGAAGTGCGAACCGACGATTTTCTTCAGGTTCATCCACAGGTAGCGGTTGTCGTAGGAGTGCATGAAGCCACTCGTGGACGCGCAGGTCGCGATCGTTCCGCCGCGCCGGGTGACGTAGACGGACGCGCCGAAGGTCTCCCGGCCGGGGTGTTCGAAGACGATGTCGGGATCCTCCCCGCCGGTGAGCTGGCGGATCTTCTTGCCGAGACGTTGCCACTCCTTGGGGTTCTGGGTGTGCTCGTCGGCCCAGAACCGGTAGTCCTCAGCGGCCCGGTCGATGACCAGGTCGGCGCCCATACGACGGACGATCTCGGCTTTCTGGGGGGAGGACACGACGCAGACCGGGATCGCCCCGCCGTTCAGCGCCATCTGCGTGGCGTAGGAGCCGAGGCCGCCACTCGCGCCCCAGATCAGCACCACGTCGCCTTGCTTCATGTTGGCGCCGTTGTGGGAGATCAGCTGACGGTAGGCGGTGGAGTTCACCAGACCGGGGGCGGCGGCCTCCTCCCAGCTCAGGTGCGCGGGCTTCGGCATCAGCTGGTTGGCCTTGACCAGGGCGAGCTCCGCGAGCCCGCCGAAGTTGGTCTCGAAGCCCCAGATGCGCTGCTCGGGGTCGAGCATGGTGTCGTCGTGGCCTTCCGGCCGCTCCAGCTCGACTGACAGGCAGTGGGCGACCACCTCGTCGCCGGGGGACCATATGTGCACTCCGGGGCCGGTCCGCAGCACAACCCCGGCGAGATCGGAGCCGACCACGTGGTAGGGCAGGTCATGGCGCTTGCCGAGCGGGGAGGACCGGCCGTAACGTTCCAGGAAACCGAACGTCGGGAGCGGCTCGAAGATCGACGTCCAGACGGTGTTGTAGTTGATCGCGGAGGCCATCACGGCGACCAGTGCCTCACCCGGACCGAGCTCAGGGGTCGCGACCTCATCGATGTGCAGGGAGCGCCGAGGGTCCTTGTCCCTGGACGCGAGCCCGGTGAAGAGGCCGGTCTCATCCTTGCGGATAACCGCCCCCCGGTAGGTCTCGGGTACGGGCAGGGCGGCGAACGCTGCCTCGGAGGTCTCGCCGACGAGAATCGCTTCGACAATTTCCTTCACGATTGGCCTCCCAAACGTCATCCGGCAATGTCGGGCAGATGCTACCGACGGGTATGCCTACAAGTCGCGCGGTTGGGGGTGTGCGCCCGCGCTGGAAGCGATACAACCTGAGAGCAACCATTAGGGGTAGGAGCGCGTCTGACCTGGCGTGACCGCGCCCATGACAGTAGTGGAGGGGTGGCGGCCCGTGCCTGCGCGGAGCGACGCCGCTCGCAGCCAGGTCGCGCGGGATGCCGACGCCGCACTGACCGCTCTGTACGCAGAACACTACCGGTCGTTGGTCCGCCTCGCCGCACTTCTGTTGGATGACGTCGGGCTGTGCGAAGAGGTTGTCCAGGACGCCTACATTCGGGTCCACACCGCCTGGGGGCGGCTGGAGGACAGGGACAAGGCGCTTGCCTACCTGCGGCAGACGGTGGTCAACCTTGCCCGTTCAACGCTGCGGCGGCGGCTGGTGGCGCTCAAGCACGCACCCAAGCCCATGCCGGACGCGGCCAGCGCCGAGGAGGGTGCCTACACCCTGGTCGAGCGTGCCGCGGTCGTGCAGGCCCTGCGGGAGCTGCCGCGGCGGCAGCGCGAGGCCGTGGTCCTGCGCTACTACGCGGACCTTTCCGAGGCGGCTGCGGCCGCGGTCATGAAGTGCAGCGTCGGGTCGGTCAAGGCCTACACGTCCCGCGGGCTGACCGCGCTCGGCAGCAAGCTGGAGGGCCTGCGGTGACCGCGCTCGAACCCGACGAGCTGCGTCGTCTCCTGACCGAGGCGGTGGAGCCGGTCCAGGCCTCCCCGGCGGGCTATCACCGGATCCGCGCCGGTGTCATTCGTCGGCGCCGGCTGCGGATGCCCATGATGACTGTCGGCGGGCTGGCGCTGGCCGGTCTGATCGGCCTTGTCTACCTGGTGATCGAACCCCGCACCTCAGCCACTCTGGTCGAGCCGGCTCGGCCTCCGTTGACCCAGACGACTCCTGACGTGACCGTGTCGCGCCGGCCCGTGACACCGCCGGGCCATGGCGGGACGGTCGGGACCGGCGCGGGGCGGCCGTCGGCGTCGGTGAGCCGATTGGAGACCGCTGCGGTGCCCACCAGCCCCGGCGGTCCGGGGGAGGAGACGCCGTCGGCGGCATCGACCAGCCATCCGAGCGGAACGCCCAGCAACGTCCATTCTCCGGCGCTCCCGCCGCCGGTGTCCGTCCCGGCGATGGCTGGCGATGTTGACGGTGACGGCAAGAGCGACCCGACGACCGTATCCGACACCACGGTCGTGGTCGCGCTCAGCCTGTTCGGGTCAACCTCGGTGACATTCCCGGCGGTGGCGTCACCGCTGAGTCTGTCGGTCTTCGATATCGACGCCGATGGGTATGGCGAGCTGATCGTCCAGACCGACAGCAACGGCAGTACCAGGAACTTCGGTGTGGCCAAACTGACGCAGACCGGGCAGCTGCGGATCGTGAGCAACAGTCCGTTGCATGCTGGCCTCAACGGCGCCCACGGTGACGGGTTCCGTTGTGAGGCCGGGAAAGTCGTGGTCGCCGCGGGTGACCGGACCACGGACAAGATCTACCAGGTGACGTCGACGACGTGGGAGCTGATAAGCACGGGCTTCACCGCGCTCGGCTCGCCCACAAGCAGCACGGTGGACCTGGCCTCGGCACAGTCGCCCTTCACCGCCGGCTGCGGGATCGCCTGACCCCGTATTTCCGCATTTCCGCGCCGCGGAGATACGGGGGCCCCAGGGCCATGACCCCCATGGCCCGTTCCGTCTGGTGTTTGCTGTGCTCAGTGTTTGACAGCCTGCACCAGTTCGGTGAGGACGCCGCCGGTGTCCTTCGGATGCAGGAACGCGATGCTCGCGCCCATCGAACCGTGTCTCGGCCGCTTGTCGACCAGGCGGACGCCCTGCTCGGCGATGGCGGCCAGGGCCTTCTCGACGTCGTTGACGCCGTAGCCGATGTGGTGGACGCCCTCGCCGTTGCGGGCGAGGAACTTCCCGACCGGGGAGTCCGCCCGGATCGGCTCGAGCAGCTGCACGTACGAGCCGCCCGGGGCGGCGTCGGCCACGAGGAGCATGGCCTCACGGACGCCCTGCTCCTCGTTGGTCTCCGTGGCGGTCACCGTGAGCCCGAAGGTCGTCTCGTACCACGTGATGGCCTTGTCCAGATCCCGGACGGCAATGCCGACATGATCGATTCTTGTGAACATCGCGGACTCGGATCCCCTCTCGCGGGTATGTCTCGCGGGTATGCCGCGATGCTGCCATACCCGCACCGCGCCGCGCGGGGGCATCTGACGCAAGATCACGTTATTGTTGCAGAACACGCAGTCGTCTCCCGGGAGGCCATCCATGCCTGGTTCCGTCATCGTGGCCGGCGCGCGGACCCCGATCGGCAAGCTGTCCGGCGCTCTGAAGACCTTCTCCGCCGTCGAGCTCGGCGGGCTCGCGATCAAAGCTGCCCTGGCGCGCGCGGGCATTGGCGGCGATCAGGTCAATTATGTGATCATGGGCCATGTGATCCAGGCTGGCCAGGGCCAGATCACCGCTCGGCAGGCCGCGGTCCGGGGCGGAGTCCCGATGAGCGTGCCCGCGATCACGGTGAACAAGGTCTGCCTCTCCGGCCTGGACGCGATCGCGCTGGCCGACACCTACATCGCGAGCGGTGAGTTCGACGTCGTCGTCGCCGGCGGCATGGAGTCGATGACACGCGCGCCGCACCTGCTGCCGTCCCTGCGCGAGGGCGTCCGTTACGGCAACGCCGAACTGGTGGACGCCACCGCCCACGACGCTCTGTTCTGCGCGTTCGATCAGGTGGTGATGGGGCTGGGCACCGAGCGATACAACGCGGGGCTGGGGATCGGCCGGGCCGAGCAGGACGAGTTCGCCGCCCGCTCGCACCAGCGGGCCGCCGCCGCCATCAAGAACGGCCTGTTCGATGACGAGATCGTCCCGGTGGAGGTGCCGCAGCGGCGTGGCGACCCGGTGTCCGTCGGCCAGGACGAGGGGGTCCGCGGTGACACCACCTCCGAGTCCCTGGCGAAACTGCGTCCCGCCTTCGCCGCCGACGGCACGATCACGGCTGGTTCGGCGTCACAGATCTCTGACGGCGCGGCGGCGGTCGTCGTCATGAGCCGGGCGAAGGCCGCCGAGCTCGGGCTGCCGGTGCTCGCCGAGGTCGGCCACCACGGCTTCGTCGCCGGCCCGGACACCTCGCTGCAGGTGCAGCCGGCCAACGCGATCTCGGCGGCGCTGCGCAAGGAGGGCCTGACCCCCGCGGACGTGGATCTTTATGAGATCAACGAAGCGTTCGCCGCGGTGGGCATCCAGGCCATGCGCGATCTTGGTATTGGCCCGGAGATCACCAACGTCAACGGTGGCGCGATCGCCCTCGGCCATCCGGTCGGCATGTCCGGTACCCGGATCGCCCTCACGCTCGCCCTTGAGCTGCGTCGCCGCGGCGGCGGTACCGGTGCCGCCGGCCTGTGCGGCGGCGGTGGTCAGGGAGATGCCCTCATCCTGCGCGTCCCGGCGTGATCCCGGCTTCGGCGCCAGCGGCCCCGGCCCGGCCGCGTACCGCCTCCGCCGCCGATCTGGTGGATGCGGCGGTCGCCGGTAATCCGCGGGCGGTCGCGCGGTTGATCTCGTTGGTCGAGGATGCGGCCGGGCAGCTCCGGGAAATCATGGCCCTGCTCGCGCCACGAGCCGGCCACGCACAGGTGATCGGCCTTACCGGCTCCCCCGGGGTGGGCAAGTCGACCTCGACGTCCGCGCTCGTGGCCGCGTTTCGAGCGCGCGGCCTGCGGGTCGGCGTGCTGGCCATCGACCCGTCGTCGCCGTTCACCGGTGGCGCGCTGCTCGGCGACCGGGTGCGGATGCAGGAGCATGCCACCGATCCGGGGGTCTACATCCGGTCGCTGGCCTCACGGGGGCAGCTGGGCGGGCTGTCCTGGGCGACTCCACAGGCGTTGCGGGTGCTCGACGCGGCCGGTTTCGACGTGGTGCTCGTCGAGACGGTGGGGGTGGGCCAGGCCGAGGTCGACATCGCGTCGCTGGCCGACTGCACGCTGGTGCTGCTGGCGCCGGGGATGGGCGACGGCGTCCAGGCCGCGAAGGCCGGCATCCTTGAGATCGCCGACATCCTCGTGGTCAACAAGGCTGACCGCGACGGCGCGGAACACACCTACCGTGAGCTCAAGAACATGATTGCGCTTACCGGGCCCGCGGCCTCCGGACAGGAGTGGCGGCCGCCGGTCCGCAAGACCGTGGCCGCACGCGGAGAGGGCATCGCCGAGGTGGTGGCGGCGATCGCTGATCATCGTGCCTGGATGGTCGGACACGGCGTCCTTGATGCCCGCCGCCGGCGGCGGGCCGCTGACGAGATCGAGCAGATCGCGCTCACCGCGCTTCGGCAGCGCATGGGGGATCTGCGCGGCGGTGATCTGATCGATGGCCTCGCCGCGCAGGTCACCGCCGGCCGGATAGACCCCTACACGGCCGCCGACCGGGTCGTCGCCGCCCTGGGTGCGGCGACGCGCCTCGCCTGAGGGCTCAGCGCGCCGGGTCCGCGGCGGTGAGGTGACCAGCCGCGGCGATTATCGCGGCGACGTCCAGGGGCGCTCCCAGCACGGCCACGGCGCCAGCCTGCCGCAGCCGCACGAGCTCCCGCGGATCGTCGTCCATGGTGAGCACGACCGCGGGTACCCGCCCCGCCCGAGGGTCCGCCGTGAGCGTCCTGAGCAGGTCTTCGGCGCTGCTGTCCGGTAGCTCCCGGTCCAGCAGCACCAGCGCCGGCCGGGCCCGCCGGACGGCGTCGAGGGCGAGAGCGGCCCGCGGCACCGTGACGGTGTCCGCGCCGAGGGAGTTGCGCAGTACATGGGTGACCATTGTTCTGGTCGCGGGATCGCCGCTGATGTGCACGACGCGGAGATGGCCGGCGGGCCGCGACGCCGAGCCCGCTCGTGCGGCCGGGACGGCCGGCACCGGAGCGAAGCCGTCGTAATCGTCGTGCCCGTGCCCGTGCCCGTGCCCGTATTCGTACCCGTCGAAGTCGTCATCGCTGTCGAAGCGGACGTCGATGGTGTCCAGAACGACCGCGAAGACGCTGCCCACCCCGAAACGGCTTGCCGCGGTCAGGACACCACCCATTGCGGTTACCAGCGCGTGTGACAGCGCAAGGCCCAGTCCACTGCCCTCAACGCCGGTTCGTTCGGCTCCGAGGCGCTCAAACGGCCGGAACAACCGGTCCATGGCCTCGGGCGGGAGGCCGTTGCCGTCGTCCTCGACCTCAATCCGGACCCGGGCTCCGGTGACGGGAACGATACCCACCCGCAGGGTGCCGCCCTCCCGCCCGTACTTCAACGCGTTGCCGACCAGGTTGAGCAGGACCTGCCACAACCTGCGGCGGTCAGCGTCGGCGACCAGCGGCTCGGCTGGCGAGATGACACGGCGGATGCCGCGTTGTTCCGCGAGTGGTTCGACCAGTTCGACGACGCCCTGGACGATTTCCAGGACGTTGACGGGCCCCTTGTTGATGTCCCCGCGCCCGGCCCGCAGCCGGGCCAGATCCAGTACGTCGTCGATGAGGGCCTGCATGTGCCTGCCGCCGGTGATGATGCGCTCCACGTCCTCGTGCAGCTCCGCTGGCAGTGGCTCGAGCTCCAGCAGCTGGGCGAAGCCCAGCACCGCGTTGAGCGGGGTGCGCAGTTCGTGGCCGAGCCGTGCGATGAACTCGTCCGTGGCCCGGGACTCCCGTTCGGCCGCCTCCCGGGCGCGGATGTCCTCGGTGTCATTCGCGACGATCACTACTGCGCCGGACGGGTCGACCCGTACCGACACCAGATACGGCGCCACGTTGCCCGCGGCGTCAACGAGGTCGACGCTTCCGCGCCACTGCCCGGCGCGGGCCAGCGCCCGCGGCACGACGTCGCGCAGCCGGACCTGTGACGAGGGATCGACCAGATCGGCCAGGTCCCTGAGGTGGACCGGCTCCGTGCCGGCCAGCCGTTCACCGAGAAAGGTTCTGGCCGCGGCGCCGGCATCGAGCACACGACCGTCCGCGCCGACCACCACCACCAGGCTGGTCAGCGCGTCGAGGAGGGTCCGTGGAACCACCTATGCCTCGTCGCCCCGTGTTTTCCACTCCACGGCGGGCAATGGTAGGGCGTGCCGTCAGGGAGCGTTGTCCCGGGTTTGGTTGAAGCCTCGGTTGTGCCGTCCGTGGATTTATGATGTCGCGGACCGTAGCATTTTTCTGGCGGAGCGGCCAGTGGGAGATCATGGTTTCCGCGGCGTGCCCAACGCACCCGGGCGACTGGCCCTCGCGGGCCGCGTGGTAGGTGTGAGCCATGCTTGTGGCGTTCAGCGTGACACCGATCGGGACGGGTGAGGATGTCGGCGGCCTGGTCGCCGAAGCCGTGCGAGTGGTGCGTGCCAGTGGCCTGCCCAACGAGACGACCGCGATGTTCACCACGGTCGAGGGGGAGTGGGAGGAGGTCATGCCTGTCGTGCGACGAGCGGTGGACGCGGTTGCCGCCGGATCCGGCCGGGTCAGCCTCGTGCTCAAGGCCGACATCCGTCCCGGGGTCACGGACGCGCTGCGGGCGAAGGTCGCTTCGATCGAGCAGCGGCTGGCCGAGCCTGGCCCCGCCGATGCCTCGACGGGTCTCCCGCGTCCCCCGGGGGCTGCGGGAGACGCAGGCGGGCGGCGGGGAACATAGCGGCAGGGAACACGACTGCCTGTCCCAGGGTTCTTGCCTGGTCGGTGGAGCCGGTCCGGCGGGCCCGGGTCTACTCGGATCACGACATGCACGCATCGTAGGCGCCTGCCACGTAGGCCATGTCCGGTTTCGCTGTTCAGATGCAACGATGGAGTCATGCCACGGAGGTCAACCATGTCACCTGGGTCCCGTTCGTCACGATCAGTACCGCCTGGGTCGAGAAACGCAGCGGCCGGGGATCCACGGCTTCCCAGCGAGCTCGCCAGTCTGCGCTTTGCCGGCGCGGTCCCGCTCGACCCCAAACCCGCGCCGTCGCGATCCTCGGCGGGCGCCGCGAGCACCCGGCCCGGCCCGGCCCGCACCGGGTCCGCGTCCGCGGGGCAGCCCGTCGTCCTGGACGTCACCGAGGCGACGTTCGAGACCGAGGTCCTGCAACGGTCTTTGCAGACCCCGGTGGTGGTCGATTTCTGGGCGGCGTGGTGCGGCCCGTGCAAGCAGCTCAGCCCCGTACTGGAGCGGCTGGCCGAGGCCGACGGCGGGCGCTGGGTGCTCGCGAAGGTCGATGTGGACGCGAACCCACAGCTTGCCCAGGCCGCCGGTGTCCAGGGGATCCCCGCGGTCAAGGCGGTCGTCGGTGGCCGGATCATCGGTGAGTTCACCGGCGCGGTTCCCGAGCCCGAGGTCCGGGCGTGGCTTGACCAGCTGCTGGCACTGGTCGACGAGGCGGTCACGGGCCTGGCGGGCGGGCCGGCGGAGGCCGCGGCCGACGCGCACCACAGCGCCGCTGAGGAGGCGCTCGCCAAGGGCGATCTCGACGCCGCGGCCGACGCCTACCGCAGCCGGCTGGCCGAGGCCCCCGGCGACGCGGATGCGACGCTCGGGCTCGCCCGGGTCGGGCTTTTCCAGCGGGTGGCCACGATCGACGTCACCGGGTTGCGCGCCCGGCTGTCGGCCGACCCCGACGATGTCGAGGCGGCCATCATGCTGGCCGACGTCCTGGTTGCCAAGGGCGAGGTCGAAACGGGCCTGACCCGGCTTGTCGGCGTTGTCCGGCGGACCGTGGGCGACGAACGGGAACGTGCGCGAGCACATCTGGTCAGCCTGTTCGAGGCACTGGGCGATTCCGAGCCGGCCGTCGCGCCCGCGCGCCGCGCGCTGTCAGCCGCCCTCTTCTGATCATTGAGGATGTGGGCGTCGCCAGCTTCCGCCTGCCATCGGTGACAGCTCCGCCGCGTTGGGTGGCGTGGCGGAGCTGTCCGTACCCGGCCGGTCGCTTCTCCCCGGTCAGCTCTGGCCGCTCTGGCCGCTCTGGCCGCTCTGGCCGCTCTGGCCGTCGCACTCGTAGGCCAGCCAGAGGGTGGCCAGCGCGGGCAGGGTCAACCGCACGGATGCGGGCTGGCCGTGATGGGCTGCGTCGATGGCGACCACCGAGCCCAGGTTCCCCAGACCGCTGCCCACGTAGTCGGTGGCGTCGGTGTTGAGGACCTCGCGCCAGCGGCCGGTGAACGGCAGGCCGAGCTGGTAGCTGGAGTGCGGCACACCCGCGAAGTTCGTGACGCAGGCGAGCACCGTACCGGCCGGCCGGCCGGCGGATGTCGAGCCGCTGCCAGCCCAGCGGAGGAATGAGAACACGTTGTTCTCGGCGTCGTTGGCGTCGATCCAGGAGAACCCCTCAGGAGAGGTGTCCTGTTCCCACAGGGCGGGTGTGGCACGGTAGATCCGGTTGAGATCGGTCACCAGCGTGGACACGCCGCGGTGACAGGCGTCATCAAGGTGCCACCAGCCCAGCGAGCGCGCCTCCGACCACTCGGCCTCCTGGGCGAACTCGCCGCCCATGAACAGCAGCTGCTTGCCTGGGTGCGCCCACATGTACCCGTAGAGCGCACGCAGGTTGGCAAGCTGCTGCCAGCGGTCACCGGGCATCTTCTGGAGCAGGGAGCCCTTCCCGTGCACCACCTCGTCGTGGCTGAGCGGCAGGACGAAGTTCTCCGAGTAGGCGTACATCATGGAGAAGGTCATCTGGTGATGGTGGTAGGCACGGAACACCGGTGCCCGCGACAGGTAGTCCAGCGTGTCATGCATCCAGCCCATATTCCATTTGAAGCCGAAACCCAGGCCACCGAGATGGGTCGGCCGGGTGACACCGGGCCAGGCCGTCGACTCCTCGGCAATCATGATCGCGCCTGGGACACGCCGGTAGACCGTGGCGTTGGTCTCCTGAAGGAAGGACACGGCTTCCAGATTCTCCCGGCCACCGTAGATATTGGCCACCCAGCCGTCGGCGGGCCTGGAGTAGTCGAGGTAGAGCATGGACGCGACAGCGTCGACCCGCAGCCCGTCTATGTGGAATTCCTCGAACCAGTACACGGCGTTCGCGACCAGGAAGTTGCGTACCTCGGGCCGCCCGAAGTCGAAGACGTAAGTTCCCCAGTCGGGCTGTTCGCCGCGCCGCGGATCGGGATGCTCGTACAGCGGTGTGCCGTCGAAGCGGCCCAGCGCCCAGACGTCGCGGGGGAAGTGCGCGGGAACCCAGTCCATGATGACGCCGATGCCGGCCTGGTGCAGCTGGTCGACGAGATGGCGGAAGTCGTCGGGATCACCGAAGCGCGACGTCGGGGCGTAGTAGGCGGACACCTGGTAGCCCCACGAGCCGCCGAAGGGATGCTCAGCGACCGGGAGCAGCTCGACGTGGGTGAACCCCAGCTCCCGCACGTGGCCCACGAGTTCGTCGGCGAGTTCCCGGTAGGACAGTCCCTTGCGCCACGACCCCAGGTGCACCTCGTAGACTGACATCGGCGCGGCGTGCCACGGGGTCTCGCGGCGGCGCGTGAGCCATGCCTGATCGCCCCAGGTGTAGTCGGACTCGAAGACGATGCTCGCCGTGGCCGGTGGGTTCTCGGTGTGCAGCGCGAGGGGATCGGCCTTCTGCCGCCAGACACCGTCGAAACCGAGGATCTCGTACTTGTAGCGGCAGCCGCCGCCGATGCCGGGCACGAACAGCTCCCACACGCCCGCCGCCCCCAGCGAGCGCATCGGGTAGGCGCGACCGTCCCAGAAGTCGAAGTCACCCACGACCCGGACGCCCCGCGCGTTCGGCGCCCACACGGCGAAACCGACTCCGTGGATCTCACCGGTTGCGCTCGGGTAGCACCGTACCCGCGCGCCGAGCGCCTTCCAGAGCTGCTCGTGGCGGCCCTCACCGATGAGATGGCGGTCCATCTCCCCGAGCGTCGGCAGGTAGCGGTAGGGATCGTCGACGACGTGGGTGGCGTCGCAGTAGCCGACCTCGAGGCGGTAATCGGGGACCGTGCTGGTAGGCAGCGCCACGGCGAACACCCCGCCGCTGTGCAGCCGGGCACATTCGTAGCGTTCACCTTCGGTGAGGACGGCGACGCTCACCGCGTCCGGCCGCAGCGCCCGCACGATCGTATAGTCGCCACGGGGATGGGCGCCGAGGATACTGTGTGGATCATGATGCGCGCCGCTCACGAGCCGGTCAAGATCGGCATTTTCGGCGAGCAGGGACAGGACGGGACACTCCTGCTGCTCAGCCGTTGCGACGCGCGGGGAACGGGTACTGGTGGACTCGCTATCGGAAAGATCGTGCGGGTGCTCCTGGCCAGGACCACCCGCCGCGTCGTCGGTGTCAGTCATGGACAACACGCCATCCTTAGAGGCTCCGGCAATAGGACTGTCCGGCTCGCGCCGCCCGGGCGGCGCCTCGCGTCGTTGTCGTCGGTCGACGCCCCACACAGGGCGCCTCCCTCCGCCGCCTCGCGATCCATCCGCCCGGACGCCGCTCCCTGATCGAACGTCCTGTTGCCGGGGCCTCTGGGAGGCTCCGGCAACAGGACTGTCCGGCTCGCGCCGCCCGGGCGGCGCCTCGCATCATCGCTCCCCATCCATCGCCGCGCGATGCACGGGGTACCCCGGCTCGTCGGTCGATGCCCCCAGCACCAGGGCGCCTTTCTCCGCGGCCTCGCGACGTATCCGCCTCGCGACGTATCCGCCTGGCAGCCGGCATGCCCCGACGGACCTGCCGGAGCGGTTCCGCCAATCCGGCAGGAGCCCCGACGTCCGGCGGCGGCCACCTGGTCAACGACAGTCATCCGCTCGTGCTCGTCAGCCGCTCGACCGAGCTGAGCGGAATCGGCAGCCACGACGGCCGGTGCCGTGCCTCGTAGACGACTTCGTACACGGCCTTGTCGAGCTCGAAAGCTCGCAGCAGAACGGCATCCTCACGCGGGTCGTACCCGCCGCTGCCGGCGTACCCGGCGCAGAAGGCGTCACGGTTACGCGTTGCCCATTCCTGCGCGCGGTAGCTCAGCGCGGACTCGCCCTCCCGTTCCAGCAGCATCGACTGGGCCGCATAGTCGAACGACCGGAGCATACCGGCTATATCACGATGAACGGGCTGCAGCGCCGTGCGGTCGGCAACCGGACGCGCTGGTTCTCCCTCGAAGTCGAACAGCACCCACCCCGAGTCAACCCGCAGGACCTGGCCCAGATGGTAGTCCCCGTGAATGCGTTGCAGGTTGACCGAGCGCCCGCGATGGGCGAGTTCGTCGAACGACCTGCGCAGCCCGGCTTCGAAAGATCGTAGTTCCGCCACGGCGTCGATCGCGCTGTCCAGCCGGCTGTGCATGCGTGCCGCTTCCGCCCGGACGCTCCCGGCGTCGCTGACCGCGCTGGGCAGCGTTTCCGCGAGCAGGCTGTGTACCTGCGCGGTCGCGGCGCCGAGCCGTTCGGACTCGGCCGCGAAGTCACCGCCGACCTCGTCGGCGTGCAGGTCCGCTTCGGCGTAGAGGTCACGGACGCTGGCGAGGGCGAGCCGCCAGCCCTCGGTGCCGCTACGCAGAAATTCCTGCATGAACGCGAACGTGGTGGTGACACCGTCGAGGCTGCCGTCCAGCCAGGAGACCGGACGGGCCACGTGCGGGCTGCCGGCGCCGGCGAGCATGCGGGTGATCTCCAGATCCGGGTTGCTCCCGGCCCACAGGCGCCGGAAGACCTTCAGGATGTAGGCATCACCGTAGACGATCGAGGTGTTGGACTGCTCGGCCCCCACCGCGTGGGCGGGCAAGGTAGCCAGCTCCTCCAGCGTGTACGGCACGAGATCGCCGTGTGGCTCGCGGCCCTGGATGAACGCCAGCAGGGCGGCGCTGCCGTCCGGGTCGTGCAGGCCATCGTACACCAGCCCGTCCGCGGACTTTCCGAGCAGGAAGGTCTCATGCCCGTAGGGCGCGTCCGGTCTCGTCACCAGCGGTACCTGGTAGCGATCGAGCAGGCCGTGATCGGCATAGCGGACTTCGATGACAAGATGCCGGAGCAGCGCGGACAGCCGCACATCCTGGATGATGCGCAGACCGCCCCAGGCCCGCCCCTTGCCGGCGAACCAGCGCTGCCGTGGCAGCCAGGAGGTCAGCAGGTCGACCAGGTCAGAATCGTCGCCCGCCATCATCGCTCTCCCGTGCGTCATCGCCGGCCCCCGCGGAGCGGCCAGAGCCCGCGGAGCCACCGGCCGCGCACAAGGAACAGATCGCGCGCCCGGAGCTCCGGCGGACATCCATTTTGTCGACCTTACGTGCTGGTCCGTCAGGGGGTGAATGCCCCCGGCTGGGTGAGCGCGAACCAGTAATGCCCGTGTCCGGGCAAGGTCAGCAGATACGGCAGCTCGCCGATCGGCGGGAAGCGCACGCCGCCCAGCAACTCGACGGGAACCAGCCCGATGAACCTGCGCAGATCAAGTTCGACTGGCTGCGCGAAACGAGAGAGGTTGGCCACGCACAGCACCCGGTCGTCGCCGAACTCCCGCACAAAGGCAAAGACGGACGGATTGGACGCGGGTAGCTCCTCATAGCTGCCGAGGCCGAAGACGGGATGCCTCTTCCGCACTTCGATCATGCGCCGTGTCCAGGAGAGAAAGGACGTCGGCATCCGCTGCTCGGCCTCGACGTTGAGCGCCTGGTAGCCGTAGACCGGATCCATGATGGGCGGCAGGTAGAGCCGGGCCGGATCGCCGGTCGAAAAACCGGCGTTGCGGTCCGGTGACCACTGCATCGGAGTCCGGACACCGTCGCGGTCGCCCAGGTAGATGTTGTCGCCCATGCCGATCTCGTCGCCGTAGTAGATGACAGGCGAGCCCGGCAGCGACAGCAACAGCGCGGTGAAGAGCTCCATCTGGTCACGGCTGTTGTCCAGCAGCGGCGCGAGCCGCCGGCGTATCCCGATGTTCGCCTTCATACGCGGGTCCTTCGCGTACTCGGCGTACATGTAGTCGCGTTCCTCGTCGGTGACCATTTCCAGGGTCAGCTCGTCGTGGTTGCGCAGGAATATCCCCCACTGGCAGTTCGGCGGGATCTCCGGCGTCTGCGCGAGGATTTCTGAAATCGGATAGCGGGATTCCCGGCGGACTGCCATGAAGATACGCGGCATCAATGGGAAGTGGAATGCCATGTGGCACTCGTCGTCGTTGCCGAAGTACTCGACCACGTCCGAGGGCCACTGGTTCGCCTCGGCCAGCAGGACCCGGTCGGCATATTTCGCGTCCACCTCCTTGCGGATCCGCCGCAGATACTCATGAGTATCGGGGAGGTTTTCGCCGTTCGTCCCCTCTCGCACGTAGAGGTAGGGGACCGCGTCCAGGCGGAATCCATCGATCCCGAGATCCAGCCAGAACCGGAGGACCTCGAGCATCGCCTCCTGGACGTCCGGGTTGTCATAGTTCAGATCGGGTTGGTGGGAGAAGAAGCGGTGCCAGTAGTACTGCCCGCGCACCGGGTCCCAGGTCCAGTTCGATTTCTCCGTGTCGACGAAGATTATCCGTGCGTCCGGGAACTTCTCGTCCGTGTCCGACCATACGTAGAAGTTGCCGTAGGGACCGTCCGGGTCAGCGCGGGAGGACTGGAACCAGGGGTGCTGATCGGAGGTGTGGTTCATGACCAGGTCCGCGATGATCCTGATGCCGCGCCGGTGGGCCTCGTCCACCAGCGTGACGAAGTCTCCGAGGTCGCCGAATTCCGGCAGAATGCGGAAATAGTCGGCGATGTCGTAGCCGCCGTCCCGCAGCGGTGAGTCGTAGATCGGCAACAGCCACAGGCAGTCGACCCCGAGCCAGCTCAGATAGTCGAGTTTGCCGGTGACCCCGCGAAGGTCGCCGGTGCCGTCGCCGTTGGAATCGGCAAAACCACGGATGAGGACCTCGTAGAACACCGCCCGCTTGAACCACAGCGGGTCGCGGGAAAGCTCCTCGGCGCGGCTGCTCGAAGCCGTGCCGCCAGCGGTTGCGCTGCCGGCACGGGAGCCGTTGTCATTCATCCTCAGCGCCGGATGATGAAGATATGGGCTGGTTCCGTCGCCGGATCCAGTCGGACGTAGTTCTCGTGCCCCCACCTGTAGTTCGCCCCGCTGATCTCGTCGTGAATATCGAATGTGTCCCACCACTCGAGGCCGAGGGCGGGCATGTCGAGACGAACGGTCGTCTCCCGGGCGTTATGGGCGTCAAGGTTGACGACGATCAGGACGCGATCGTCGTCCGGTGCCTGCCCGGTCCGCTTGGAAAAGACCATGATTTCGTCGCCGTCCGCGTGGTGAAAGCGGAGGTTGCGCAGCCAGTGCATGGCCGGATGTTCCTGCCGTATCCGGTTCAGCATGGTCAGATATGGTGCCAGTGAACGTCGGGCGGCTTCGGCGCCGGCCCAGTCCCGAGGTCGGTACTGATATTTCTCGGAGTGCAGGTAGTCTTCGCTGCCGGCCCGGAGGGGAATGTTCTCGAAGAGTTCGTACCCAGCGTAGACCCCCCACGCCGGGGAAAGCATCGAAGCCAGCACCGCGCGAATCTTGAAAGCCGCCTCACCGCCGTCCTGTAGATACCCCGGAAGAATGTCGGGGGTGTTGACGAAGAAATTTGGCCGCATGTAGTGCGCGGTCGCCAGCAGTTCCCGCCCATAGGCCTCCAGCTCAGCCTTTGTGTTGCGCCAGGTGAAGTAGGTGTAGGACTGGGTGAAGCCCACCTTGGCAAGCGCCCGCATCATGTGCGGCCGGGTGAACGCCTCAGACAGGAACAGCACGTCCGGTTCGGTCGACTTCACTTCGGCTATGAGCCACTCCCAGAACTGGACCGGCTTCGTGTGGGGATTGTCGACCCGGAATATCCGCACGCCGTGCGAGGTCCAGTACCTGACCACACGAAGCACCTCGTGGTAAAGCCCGACCGGATCGTTGTCGAAGTTGAGCGGGTAGATGTCCTGGTATTTTTTCGGCGGATTCTCCGCATAGGCGATGGAGCCGTCGCTCTTCATGGTGAACCATTCCGGGTGCTGCTTCGCCCACGGGTGGTCCGGTGCGCACTGCAGGGCGAGGTCGAGAGCGATCTCCATACCCAGTGCCCGGGTCTGGGCGACGAACTCGTCGAAGTCCTCGATCGTGCCCAGTGCCGGGTGGACGGCATCGTGGCCACCGCTCTCGCTGCCGATCGCCCAGGGTGAACCGGGATCGTCGGGACCCGCGACGAGAGTGTTGTCCGGACCCTTGCGGTTGATCTCCCCGATGGGATGGATCGGCGGCAGGTAGACCACGTCGAAGCCCATCGCGGCGACGGCGGGCAGCCGCCGCGCCGCGGTCGCGAAGGTTCCTGAGCGTGGTGGATCCAGACTCGCCCCTTCGGAGCGCGGAAAGAACTCGTACCAGCTTCCGAACAGCGCTCGGGGACGGTCCACCCAGACCCGGTAGAACGGTGAACGGGTGACGAGCTCCCGCAGCGGGCACCGGTCAAGCAGGGCGACCAGCGCCGGGTCGCATGCCGCGGCTATCCGCTCACGTGGGTGGGTGAGAGCATCATCACGTAACGCGTTGACAGCTCGCTGGATGTCCGCGCGGCGGCCTTCGGGGACCCCCGGCAGCGCGCGGAGCAACAGCCGGGCCCCGTCTTCGAAGTCGACCGCCAGCTCGTCCAGGCTCTGGCCAGCGGCCGTTTTGATCTCAACGGCATGCCGCCAGGTCGCCACGGGGTCAGCCCACGCCTCGATCCGAAAGCCCCACAGGCCTTCTGAATCAACCTGTACCTCGGCCTCGTAGCGGTCGGTTCCCGCGTCGACCGGCCGCATCCGCGTGAACGGGGTGCCGCGGCCATCCGGACCTGACAGCGCCACGTTGGCACCGATCAGATCGTGCCCATCCCGAAACACCGTCGCGGTGACGGTGAGGATCTCACCCTCTACCGCCCGCGACGGCCACTGTCCACACGATACGGCGGGGCTGATGTCAGAGATGACAACCCGGCCTATTGAGCGTCCGATCATCGCCGCGACCTTATCGAGGGGAACCACCTCTAGATACTCCGCCTCTTTTGTACCGGCTGGTGGCACCCCAACGTGAACAGCATGGGGCCACTGGGTGGGGTTGTGTTGGTGATACGGAGGCGGTCCGCCGGGCGAGGAGGATGTCGGCATCGGATCGAAGTCTCCATGTTGATGAGCGTTCCGGGTAGGCCTGTTGCCATGGGTGAACCGGCTCACCGTCGGTTTCCGGTCGGAGATACCCCCGCCGGCCATGCTCACGCGGGGGCGGGCTGCGGGGCGGCGCGACGGGGCCACGGCGTCCGGGTGTGCTCAGCTGTCTGGTGGGGAACCCTCGCGTGGTCCCGTTCGTCCCGGAGAAGACGGGCCCCGGTGACCCCATGTCGCCGTGAGCATGCGTGATCGAGTCCAGTAGGCTGCGTCGCGCTCGGTGCGGGGGACGACCAGGGCGCTGGAAGACCCGCGGCACAAGGACAGCCCCGATCGCAATGACAGCAGGAGGAGCAGTGGGAGTCAGCCTCAGCAAGGGCGGGAACGTTTCGCTGACCAAGGAGGCGCCGGGCCTCGCCAACATCGTCGTCGGCCTCGGCTGGGACGCGCGGAGCACCACGGGCGCAGATTTTGATCTTGATGCGAGCGCGATCGCGTGCCGGGCCGATGGCAGGGTGCTGTCGGACGGCCACTTCGTCTTCTTCAACAACCTCAAGAGCCCGGACGGCGCCATTGAGCACCAGGGCGACAACCTGACTGGTGAGGGGGAGGGCGACGACGAAGCAATTAACGTGAATCTCGTCAGCCTGCCAACAGAGATCGACAAGGTAGTGTTCCCGGTTTCGATCTACGATGCGGATTCGCGTCAGCAGAACTTCGGCCAGGTACGCAACGCGTTCATCAGGATCGTGAACGGTGCGGGGGGCGCCGAGATCGCACGTTACGACCTCACCGAGGACGCCTCCACCGAGACTGCCATGGTCTTTGGTGAAGTTTACCGGCACGGTTCGGAGTGGAAGTTCCGGGCAGTCGGTCAGGGCTACGCCACCGGACTTGCCGGCATCGCTCGGGACTACGGCGTGAACGTCTGATCTTCCCGCTGCCTCCGGCGCGGCCCCATCCCTGTTCCCAGTCCTGGCCCTGCTGTAGATGATCTTACCGCGGTGCTGGTTCGGGCCGTTACGATGCCTGGGTCGGGCCGTTCATCGGCCGGGTAGGCCACGTGTACGTGATCACGACGCTGGGTGGCGGGCGAAGCCGTCCCACCCGGAGCTCGTCATGGCGAACCTGTCGGAATGCCCTGTGGTCCGACGGGTCCGCCGGGGCCTTCGTGCTCGCGTGCCCGCCGGCCCTGACAGCTGCCACCTGAACCTGCGGTTGACGTGATGCCTCGACGCTCCCGGACCGGGGTCGAGGCGCGGTGGTGCTCCCGGCGCCGCGCCAGACCCGGTCCGGGGGGAGGTATCTGTCCGCGTGCACACCTTGCGCATTTTTGGTTGGTCACTGACGGTTACGGTAGTTGGTGTCGCTCTGGCGGGAGTGATCGGGGGCCCGCAGACCGCCGCGCTCGTCGCGATCCTCGCCGTACTCGAGATAAGCCTGTCCTTCGACAATGCTGTGATCAACGCGACGATCCTGCGCCGGATGAACGATTTCTGGCAGAAGATCTTCCTGACTGTCGGTGTTCTGATCGCGGTCTTCGGGATGCGCCTGCTGTTCCCGATCGTCATCGTCGCCGTCACCGCTCATCTGGGCCCGCTCGAGGTCTTCGACCTCGCGCTGAACAACCCGGACGAGTACGCGGCGCGGCTGGGGGACGCGCATCCCTCGATCGCCGCCTTCGGCGGGATCTTCCTCTTTATGATTTTTCTGGATTTCATGTTCGACCCCGAACGTGACATCCAGTGGCTGCGCTGGCTTGAGGAACCGTTGCGCAAGGCCGGCCGTCTCGACGTCCTGTCGGTCGTGGTCGCGCTTGTCGCGCTGCTCGTCGTGGCTGAGGTGTTCGCCGATCACGCGACCCAGCAGGTGCTGACGGCCGGTGTCGCGGGGCTTGCGACCTATCTGGGGGTGCGCGGCCTCGGTGAGTTCTTCGAGGCGCGTGGGGTGGGTGAGGATCCGGACGAGGACGAGGACGAGGACGAGGACGAGGCGGGTACCGGGTCGGCCGGTGCCCCGAACGGGGTGGTGCTGGCCGGCGGGAAGGCCGCCTTCTTCCTGTTCCTCTATCTGGAGGTGCTGGACGCCTCCTTCTCCTTCGACGGTGTGGTGGGTGCCTTCGCGATCACCCAGGAGATCTTCATTATCGCGGCCGGGCTTGGTATCGGCGCCATGTACATCCGTTCGCTCACCGTGTATCTGGTCCGCAAAGGCACCCTGCAGGAGTACGTGTACCTGGAGCACGGTGCCCACTACGCCATCGGCGCGCTGGCGGTGATCCTCGCTGTCAGCATCGAGACCGAGGTTCCTGAGATCATCACTGGTCTTGTCGGCGTCGGGTTCATCGCCATCGCGTTGGCGTCGTCCGTCCGCAACCGCAACCGCAACCGTGACAGGCAGCGGGCCAGCGGTGCCGGGGGACCTGACAGCGACCAGGACGAACGGCCGGGCAAGGTGGTGACGGCCCGCTCATAGCGTCCCAGGTCGATGACGCGAGGCGCCGTCCGGGCGGCGGCGACCACTAAGCTTATGTCACGACCACCGCAAGGGAGCGGGTTATGCCTATCGACTACAGCAAGCGGTCTGGCGGCCAGGAACCCAGCCCAGGGCGGGTGTCGCTGAGCAAGGTGACGTTGACCAAGAACACGCCTTCGGTCTCCCTGAGCAAGCAGGGCGGAGGTGATCGGCTACATGTCAACCTCAACTGGACAACCCAGGCAGGCGCGGCCACCGGGGGCCGGGGCGGCTTCCTCAAGCGCGTCCTCGGCGCTGTCTCCGGTGGCATCGACCTCGACCTGGCTTGTCTTTATGAGCTCTCCGACGGCCGTAAGGGCGTGGTGCAGGCGTTGGGTGACAGCTTCGGATCCTTTGCGGCGCCGCCGTACATCCAGCTTGACGCCGACGACCGGACCGGGGCTTCTAGCGGCGGGGAGAACCTGTTCGTCAACCTCGCCCGGGTGGGGGAGATCCACCGTTTGCTGGTCTTTGCCTTCATCTATTCCGGTGTCCCCAACTTCGACCAGGCGAACGCCGTGGTGACGCTGACCCCGGCCAACGGCGCGCCGATCGAGGTACGGCTGGACGAGCGGGCGGGCAACGCCAGGATGTGCGCGATCGCTCTGCTGACCAACTCCAGCGGTAACGACCTGGTGGTGAACCGGGAGGTCCGTTATGTCAGCGGTCATCAGGATCTTGATCGAGCGTATGGATGGGGTCTGAACTGGGCCCCGGGACGCAAGTAGGCGGCGGCGCGCGATCATGAACCGTTCGGTGACGCCCTCTGCTGGGGATGACGGTAGGTACTCGATGTTCCGGCCACGCCAGGAGCCGGTGGCCGACGCGCCGCCCTGGTACCCGTTGGAGCCGCCGCCGTCCGGCAGCGGCCATTCGTCCACGGACGAAGCCGGCAGCGGGCCGGAGGATAGCGTGGCTGCTGAGGACGCCGCGGCCGTGGCGGGGGACGTGCCGGAAGAGGACGCGCCGCCCGCCCGCCACGGCCGCGGCG
>NZ_CAKJTL010000167.1 GCF_917627385.1 Protofrankia sp. CiT1 | reverse complement strand
GTCCAGGGGAGCATGGATGGGGATACCGCTGTGGATGTCTCCCGCCGGGCTGGCCCTGCCGGGCTGGCCCGGCCGGCGCAGGCGCGGCCGCCTGCTGGGACCGACAGGCCCGACGAGCCCGACGCGACCGGAGATCCGGCCGGCCGGCGACCGTCGGGCGCGGGCGCTGTGCCGGTTGCGCTGGAGCCGGCAGAACCGGAGCCGGCACAGCTGGCAGAACCGGAGCCGGCACAGCTGGAACCAACGCAGCTGGAGCCAGCTGCGTTGGAGTGTTCTGATCCTGACAGCGGGGAGGCTCACGATGAGCCGGTCGCCGATATTGATCTTTCAATGTTGTCGGCAAGAGTCGCGGACCTGGCGGGCCTCACCGCCGTGAGCGCCGCGGCAACCGTGCGGCTGGACGAGCTCCACCAGCGGGTCGAGGAACTGGCCAGGCTCCGGCGCCACGATGCGGATCTGGTGGATCGCCTGCACGCCGAGAACACCCGGCTCCGGGCAGGCGAGCTGGCTGAGGCGATGGCGCCCCTGCTGCGCGGGCTGATGCGGCTGCACGACCAGATGACCAGCCTCGGCGCGGATGACGGCCAAAGCGTTGCGGGCATCCTGCGCAAACAGCTGCTGCAGGTGATGGACCTCGCCGCGGATGTCCGCCCGTATACCGCCGTGGTGGGGATGCCCTTCGATCCGGCCCGGCACACCGGGATGCGCCGGGTCGGCGTCGACGACCCCGGCCGCGATCGGACGATCGCCCGCACGCTCAAGCCCGGATTCGTCCGCGGTGAGTCGACGGTGGTGCGACCAGCCGAGGTGGAGGTTTTTCGGGCACACTGAAACCCGGCGGCGGTTTGTTGGAGGGACCTTATGGCGCGAACAAAGGTGTTCGGAATCGACCTGGGAACGACGTACTCGTGTATCGCCCAGGTGGACGAGTACGGGCGCCCTGACGTGATCCGCAACATCGAGTCGCAGCCGACGACGCCATCGGTGGTGCTGTTCGACGGATCGGCGGGCGGCGGCGTCACTTTTGTCGTCGGTACACAGGCGAAGCGGCAGTCGCGGATTCGCCCGGACGATGTGGCGAGCCTGGTCAAACGGCACATGGGTGAGGCCGACTGGCGGTTTGTCGTGCAGGGTGAGGAGTACAGCGCGCCAGCCGTGTCGAGCCTCATCCTCAAGGCGCTCGCCGCTGATGCCGAGCGGGCAACCGGAACCGCGGTGACGGACGTGGTCATCACCGTCCCGGCCTACTTCGGGGACGAGGAACGCAAGGCGACGAAGCTCGCCGGTGAGCTCGCCGGGCTGAACGTGCTGGACATCATCAATGAGCCCACGGCCGCCGCCTTCGCGTACGGGTTCGCCCAGGACGGTGTGGCGGACACGACCGTGCTTGTTTACGATCTCGGCGGTGGCACTTTCGACACCACCGTCATCCGCCTGTCGAAGAACGCGATCACAGTCGTGGCCACCGATGGTGACCACGAACTCGGCGGTGCCGACTGGGACGCGGAGCTGGTGCGCTTCTTGGCCCAGAAGTTCACCGAGGCGCAGCCTGACGCCGGTGACCCGCTCGACGACGTCTACGACGAACAGGAACTGCTGACCTCGGCAGAGGACGCGAAGCTGGCTTTGTCCGGTCGTGACAGCGTTGACGTGCTGGTGGTTCACGGTGGCCGGCGGGCGAGCGTGACCGTGACCCGGACGGATTTTGAGGAGATCACCGCTGCCTTGTTGCAGCGGACGCTCGACCTCACCGGATCGGTGCTCGCCAGGGCCAGGGAGCGCGGGGTCGACAAGGTGGACATCTGCCTGCTCGTCGGCGGCATGAGCAAGAGCCCGGCGGTCGCCCACAAGATTGCGGACAGCTTCGGTCTGACCCCACGTCTGGTCGATCCCGATCTTGCTGTAGCCAAGGGGGCCGCGGTGTTCGGGCAGAAGAAGGAGCTGGAGCGGTACGTCCTGGACGACCTGGTCGCCCAGGGCAGGCTCGCCGCCGGAGCGAGCCTGGACGCGGCGGCGCCGGCCGACGTCCAACGCTCGGTGTCGGGCGCGGCGGGTGATTTCGGGCTGACGACCACCGCGGTCGTGGACCTGGTCAAGACGAAAGTCACCAATGTGACCTCCCGCGGTTTCGGGATCTTCGCGGAGGACCGTGGCAAGGCGGTCGCGGCGTTTCTTGCGCATCGCAACGATCCGCTGCCGATCGAAGTCACCCAGACCTTCTACACGATCTCCGATGATCAGACGGAGGTCGATATCCGCGTGTTCGAGCAGGGGACGAGCGCTGAGTCGGCCATCCTCCAGGACAACAAGGTGATCGTCGAAGGTGCTATCGCGGGGATTCCCGGGGGCCATCCCCGCGGCACCCCCGTAGATGTCACCTTTCTCATGCGCCCGGACCAGACGATCGTCGTCACCGCCACACATCCCGGCGTGACCGGGCCGCTTGTTCTGCAGGTCACCGCGGGTGTGGGCAGCGAGGTAATGCGGGACGAGGAGACAAAGAAGATCACGTTGCTCAAGCAGCGGGACTGATGTCGCTGGAGCGGTCTCCGGCGGCGCGCGAACATGTCCGGTACATATGGTGCGGCGAGATCGGTGCCGCGTCCGGGCTGGGTTCATACGCTCCGCGGTGGGGACGAAGGTGGAGCGGTGAGCGTGGTGTTCGACGGCAGCGGCTACCGCCAGCGTGTGCTGGCGGAGCTGCAACGCCGGTCCAATCTCGATCTTGAGGACCCGTTCTTCGTGGCTGCGCTGGACCCGGCCGTCGTTTACACCGAGGCCGAGGTACGCGCACACCTGGCCCGCGTCATCGCGTTTTTGCAGCGGCAGCGGAACTCGGCACGGTACGCGACGTTGGCGGCGGCACTGGTCCGGCGGAGGGCCGAGTGGGAGGCGCCGCTACTGGACGCGCACAGCCGTGAGCAGGCCCGGCTTCGCGTGCTGGCCGCACGCCGCAGCGGGGATGCCGAACGGCTGGCCAAGGTGGCTCGCAATCTCGCTACTGTGCGTGAGCGTTTTGGTGGGGTTCCCCGGTCTCGAATTGCGGGGCTGCGCCGGCTGGCGTCGGCTGACGGGGTGACCACCGAACAGTTCGACGCGATCCTCGCCGGTGAGAAGGTGATCGAGGATGGTTCCGGCGATGAGGCCGAGCCACTCGCGCCGGGGCTGCGGCGCCAGATCCGTGATCGCCTGATCGAGCTGCGGCAGCTACGCGACGGAGATCGAGCTGGCACCGCGTCCCTGTGGGCGTTGCTGGGTGTTCCAGCCGACTCCGTGCCGGCCCGGATCCAGGCTGCTTACGACCTCCTTGTCGAGGGTAATCAGCGGCGTCCGCTTGACCGCGAGAAGACGGTGACCGCCGATCTGCTCGCGCAGGTGCGCACCAGGCTGCTCGACGGTGATCCGGCCGCCTACACGGCCGGGCTGATCGCCGATGCCCGCGACGAGATCCGGCCGAAGGTCGAGGAACACGTCGTTCTCGATGGTGAGCTGGGGCCGGCCGCTTTCGAGGGGCTGGTCCGGGAGGTCCTGGCGGCCGGGCGGGGGCTTTCGGCGGCACAGGCGAAGGCCGTGTTGCTCGGTATCGCCCGGGAGCTGGGCGCGGCGGTGACGACCGGTGCCGTCGTCGACTACGTTGTCTGTCCGTGTTGCAGCCGCCCGGAGCCGGTGGACGGTTCACGCGTCTGTCGTTATTGCGACGCCGAGCTCTACACCGCGTGTCCTTCGTGCGGCCGGGCGACCGAGGCCGCCGCGGCGGCGTGCCGGTTCTGCGGGCACAGTCTGCGCCAGGCCCGCGAGGCGGCTGATGCCCTCGCCGCGATCCGTCGGGACCTGGAGAACGGCCATCCCAAGCACGCCGGTGAGCTGCTGACTGAAGCGCGCTCGGTGCTCGTGGCGGTGGGTGGGCAGTCAGCCCGCCCGTCCGAGGATCTCGACGCGCG
>NZ_CAKJTL010000166.1 GCF_917627385.1 Protofrankia sp. CiT1 | reverse complement strand
CCCTGGACGAACTTCCGGCGGCGACCACTAAGTCGGCGCACCGCGTCCGCGGCGCCTCTACTGTGTACCGATGCTCGCCGTTGCCGCTGTATCCCAGAGCTCAGCCGACCCGTTGGCCGGGCTGGCCGTGGGCGAGCGCCCGGAACCGTCCGTCCCGGACGGCTGGACCACGGTGGCTGTCCGGGCCGCGGCGCTCAACCATCACGACCTGTTCAGCCTGCGTGGCGTAGGGCTGCCCGCGGACAGGCTGCCGATGATTCTGGGCTGTGACGCGGCCGGAGTGAGCGCGGACGGTGAAGATGTGATCGTCCACGCGGTCGTCGGTGACCCGGCCGCGGGCGGTGGCGACGAGACGCTTGACCCGCGGCGTTCGCTTCTCTCGGAGCTGTATCCGGGGACCCTGGCCGAGGTCGTGGCGGTGCCGCGGCGCAACCTCGTGCCCAAGCCGGCGTCGCTGTCGTTTGCGGAGGCCGCCTGCCTGCCGACCGCCTGGCTGACCGCTTACCGCATGATCGTCAACCGGGCCGGGCTGCCGTCTGCCGGCGGTGGCACCCTGCTGGTGCAGGGCGCGGGTGGTGGCGTGTCCACCGCCGCGATTATGATCGGGAAGGCTGCCGGTCATACCGTTTTCGTCACTTCGCGAGACGCGTCCAAACGCGCGCAGGCAATGAAGCTGGGTGCGGACGAGGTCTTCGAAGCCGGGGCGCGACTGCCGGTCAAGATGGATGCGGTCATCGAAACCGTTGGCGCGGCGACCTGGGAGCACTCGGTGCGGGCACTGCGACCGGGCGGCCGCATCGTCTGTGCCGGCGCGACGAGCGGCGCGAACCCGCCGGCCGAGCTGAACAGGATCTTCTTCCTGCAGCTGTCGGTGATCGGCTCTACCATGGGCACCCGCGACGAGCTGGCCGATCTCGCGACCTTGGTCGACCGGGCCGGGCTACGGCCACCTATAGCCGATGTCCGTCCGTTGGCGGACGCCCGCGCGTCGTTCGTGAAGCTGGTCCGCGGCGAGGTGTTCGGCAAACTCGTCCTGACCGTTTCCCCCCGGTAGCGCCTTCGGCACGTCTCGAGCGTCTCCAGCTCCCCGAAGCCAGGTATACGGCGTGTTTCGGGAACCGTCGTTCGATCAGGGAGCCGTCCAGGTGGCTGCTGGCACGGCCGCGGGCCACACCGATACCGGATGAGCTGTATCGGTGTGGCCCCGAGAACGCGGCCAAGGGTCGACCACTAAGAGCGTGTTTGACAACTCTTGACGATCTTCACTGTGATCATTTATATGAGCGAATAGCTACGAGATGTCCTTTTCTCTTGGGCGCCGCCACCCAGTAGATCAAGAAAATCTCTACTCCCTATATCCGTCTAGATGGGTACATAAGTTATTGATCAAAATGAGAAAGCGATCTTGAATGGGGTTTAGAAACACGCTCTAAGGGTCGGCAGGTGTCCTGTTGCGGGCATCAACGATTCGTCGTCAGCCGCATCTATTCTGTCATCATGATGGGCTGCCGCTGTAGGCGGGCGGCGGCGTACCGCAATGCTGTGGATCGTTCGGGTACCCGCGTCATACAGTTCGGGCATCGACACACGAACCCCGCTGGCGCCATCCCCCGGATCCCCACCGGGCTCGCGTTGGCTGGTCGCCTGCGATCTCGACCAGACGTTGGTCTACAGCCGGAGGTCTTTCCGCCTAGCGCCGGGCGGCGGTGAACCCGCTCTGGTGACCGTCGAGCATATTGACGGTCAGCCGGCCGCCTTCTGCACCGTCCGTGCGGCCAAACTGATCGCGTGGCTGGCCGCCGCGGCCACTCTCGTCCCGGTCACCACGCGCACCCGAGCGCAGTATGAAAGAATCGATCTTGGTGTGCGCCCCAAGTTCGCGATCACGACAAACGGTGGGCAGCTGCTGGTGGACGGCTGCCCCGATGAGGACTGGGCAGCCCTGGTCCGCGCCCGGATCGACACGCAGGCCGGCCCGCTCGCCGACGTCCAGGCCGTGGCCGAGCGTCTTGCCGCCGACGGTTGGGTCCGGGTCAGCCGGGTCGCCGAGGGCCTGTTCGTGTACCTCGTCGCCCATGAACGTGGCGCTGTCCCCGATCTCCGCGGGGTCGCGGCGGACCTTGCCGCCGACGGGTGGAGGCTGTCTGTCCAGGGGCGCAAGGTCTATCTGCTGCCAGCTGTCCTGACCAAGGAGGCGGCGCTCGTCGAGGTGATGCGCCGGGCCGGCGCCGCCGCCCTGGCCGCGGCTGGGGACTCGCTGCTTGACCGCGGGATGCTCGCTGCCGCGGAGCTCGCTGTCCGTCCCGCCCATGGCGAACTTCACGAAAGCGGCTGGACCTGGCCGAATCTGCGGATCACCGCCGCGGCGGGCCTGCTGGGCGGGCAGGAGCTGCTGGAAATTCTCGCCACCGCTCTCCTGCCGGGCGCCGGAGACCTCGCGACGGATTGACGCGTTCGAGTTCTGCCCTTTCGCTCCGTTACCGGCTGGCCTTATTTTTGTACTTTTTGCATCCTTTTATCGGTATTTGACCACACTATGTAGCCATGATGGCTGGCTGAATTCGGGTACAGTACGGTACTGTTTTGGAAAACATCGAACGCTGGGGGCCTGATGACGTGATGCTCTCCTTGCCGCCGTGCGGCTCCGCGCGGGGCCGGCCACGCGACGACGCGCGGGAACAGGCCATCCTCGACGCCGCGCTCGCGCTGTTGGTCGAGGTCGGTTACGAGCGGATGAGCATGGTCGCCGTCGCGGCCAGGGCCCGCGCGAGCAAGGCGACGATCTACCGGCGCTGGGCCAACAAGGACGAACTGGTCGTCGACGCCATTCGCAGGCGGAGCGCGGGCGACGACATAATCCCCGCCGACACCGGTTGTCTTCGTGGCGACCTCATGGACACCATCCGCCAACTGGTCGACCACGTGTCCCGGCAGGATGCCGCACTGATCGCCGGAGTGCTGCTGGCCATGCGGCAGTCTCCCGACCTCGCGGCGGCGCTGCGAGCCCAGACGATCGAAGAGAAGCGCTGGGTCGGCGATCTCATCGTGAAGCGCGCGCTGGGCAGGGGTGAGCTGCGCTCGCCCGTGGCCGCCGATGTCTTCCGTGAGTTGGCGCCCGCACTGCTCTTTTTCCGGCTGCTTTTCACCGGTGAGGTTCTTGACGATTCGTTTATCGAACATATGGTCGATGATGTGCTGCTGCCACTGATGGCCCTCAGCGACCACTGAGAGCGCCCGGCAACAGGGGTGTGGATCAAGGAGTGGGGCTGGGGTGCGTGCATCGCGAGGCGGCGGAGGGAGCCACTGGAGGTGTTGGGTGGCGACTGACGAGCCGCGGGGTGCCCGTCCATCGCGCGGCGATGGACGGGCAGCGATGACGCGAGGTGCGCGCCCTGGCCCCGCGACGCCGCGTCCCCTATTGCCGGCCGCTCTTATTCTTGGGCGCTCTTACTGACACCGGATTCCCTGACGCCGCGTCCGGCATCGCGCCAACTGGCGCCCGAATTGCCCGCTTATTTACTTTTTGGCAGTCGAGGAGTATCGGTGACGACGACTACTGAACGTCTATCTGAGTACAGCGGAACGGAACCCGGGAGCGCTCCCGACCCCCGTCGCTGGCTTGCCCTCGGCATCATCGCCGTGGCTCAGCTGATGGTCGTGCTCGACGCGTCCATTGTGAACATCGCAATGCCCAAGGCCCAGTCTGATCTGCACATCTCCACGGCGGACAGGCAGTGGATCGTTACTGCCTACACGTTGGCGTTCGGCGGCCTGCTGCTCCTCGGCGGCCGTGTCGCCGACTTCGCCGGCCGCAAGCGCGCCCTTATCATCGGTCTGCTCGGCTTCGCGCTGGCATCCGCGCTCGGCGGTATCGCGCCGAACGCCGGGCTCCTGTTTGCCGCCCGTGCGTTGCAGGGAGTTTTCGGAGCCCTTCTCGCGCCGGCCGCGCTTTCGCTGATCACCGTTACGTTCACCGAGACCAGGGAGCGGGCCCGCGCCTTCGGCGTTTATGGCGCGATCGCCGGTGGCGGCGCCGCGCTCGGGCTCATCCTCGGTGGCCTTCTCACCGAATTCGTGTCCTGGCGGTGGTGCCTGCTGGTCAATGTGCCGATCGCGTTGGTCACCGCTGCGGCGGCTGTTCCCATCGTGCGGGAGAGCAAGGCGGAGGGTAAGGCCCACTACGATATTCCCGGGGCGATAACCGTCAGCGCCGGGCTGGTCAGCCTGGTCTACGGCTTCACCAAGGCGGCACAGGACGGCTGGGGCGCGGCGGTCACGCTCGTGTTTCTCGGGGCCGCCGCCGTACTGCTGGTCGTGTTCGTCCTCATCGAGACCCGCAGCGCCGCGCCGCTGCTTCCGCTGCGGGTGCCCCTGGAACGCAACCGAGGCGCGTCCTTCCTGTCGTCCCTGCTCATCGGCGGTGGCCTGTTCGCCATGTTCCTTTTTCTCACCTTCTACTTCCAGGTGAGTCTCGGGTACAGCGCGCTGCGGGCCGGGTTCGCCTTTCTGCCGTTCAGCGGCGGTATCATCGTCTCTGCCGGGCTTGTCAGCCAGCTCCTGCCGCGTACCGGGCCCAAGATCCCGATGGTTGCCGGAACCGTGCTGAGCGCGTCCGGTTTGCTTCTGCTGACCCAGATCGGGCTCGACACCAGCTATGTGAGCCATGTTCTGCCCGAGGAGCTGCTCATCAGCGTCGGCCTCGGACTGGTGTTCGTGCCGATGTCGAGCCTTGCGCTCGTCGGCGTCGAGCCTCACGATGCGGGTGTCGCCAGCGCTCTGGTCAACGCCACCCAACAGATCGGCGGTTCGTTGGGCACGGCGCTGCTGAACACGGTGTTTGCCACGGCGGTGGCGGACTACCTCGTCAGCCACGGCACCAGTCCGCGCGGCGTGGCCCAGGCGCAGATCTCCGGATACACAACGGCGTTCAGCTGGGGCGCGGCGATGATTCTGCTCGCGTTGACGGTGATCGTCGTTCTCGTCCGGGCGGGGAAAGCCGATGTGCCGGCGGATGCGGTTGCCGTGCACGCAGGGTAAGGAAACCGGAGATCCCAGGGGAAACCGGTGGCGGGCGGAGCGGGACCGGGCCTACCGCCGCTGGATTCCTGTGAGTTGTCGGGGCTTCGTGGTACACCCGGATGCGGACGAGCCAGCCACCGGACGCAGGAGGACCCATGACCAGCACCGCGGACGGCACCGCTGCGATCGGCGCCGGCCAGGACGAGACCGGCTCCGCCGGTGGGCGCCTGGAGCATGAGCTTGAGCGGATGCTCCTGGTTGACCGGTTCGATCCGCCAGCCGGTTTCGTTCCTCGCCAGCCTGGTACGGCTGACAGCGACGCGGCCGCCGTCGATCCGGTTGCCTTCTGGGCGGACAAAGCCCGCACCCTGGTGACATGGGACATCCCGTTCACAACGGTGCTCGACGACCGGAACCCGCCTTTCTACCGCTGGTTCGCGGATGGTCGTCTCAACGTCTCGGCGAACTGCCTGGATCGGCACGTGGCCGCGGGCCGGGGCGGGAAGGTCGCCTTTCACTGGGTTGGCGAGGAAGGCGAGCGACGCGCGCTGACCTACGCCGGCCTGCTGGCCGACACCCAGCGGCTGGCCAACGGGTTGAAGAGCCTCGGGGTCGGTAAGGGTGACGTCGTCGGGATCTTCCTGCCGATGATTCCCGAAGTCGTGGTGGCGATGCTGGCCTGCGCCCGGATCGGCGCCGTTCACAACGTGGTGTTCGGTGGTTTCGCTCCGGCCGCGGTGCGCGAGCGGATGGAGGTCTCCGAGGCAAAGGTTTTGATCACTGTGGACGGCGCCCGCCGTAAAGGCCGGACGGCCGCGGTCAAGGAGGCGGTGGACGCCGAGTTCGGTGGCGTGCAGACCCTGGAGCACATCGTCGTGGTCCGCTCGACCGGCACGCCCGCGCCGATGCTCACCGGCCGGGATGTCTGGTACGACGAACTGTGCGAGCGGGCCGACCCGGTGTGCCCGGCCGAGCCGATGGATGCCGAGCATCCGTTGTTCATTCTCTACAGCTCCGGGTCCACGGCCAAGCCCAAGGGCATCCTGCACACCACCGGGGGGTACCTGACCGGGGCGACCTACACCCACCGGCTCGTCTTCGACCTTGACGTGTCCTCGGACGTCTACTGGTGCTCGGCCGACGTCGGCTGGGTCACCGGGCACTCCTACATCGTCTACGGGCCGTTGTCCAACGGCGCGACCAGCGTGATGTTCGAGGGCGCTCCCGATTATCCCGACCGGGATATCTGGTGGAAGATCATCGAAGAATTCAAGGTCACGATTTTTTACACCGCGCCGACCGCGATCCGTACCTGTGTCAAGTGGGGCGCCGACTACCCGGCCAGGCATGATCTGTCGTCGCTGCGGCTCCTTGGCACGGTGGGCGAGCCGATCAACCCGAAGGCCTGGCTGTGGTACCACAAGGTGATCGGCGGCGGTCGTTGCCCCATCGTCGACACCTGGTGGCAGACCGAGACTGGCGCGATCATGATTTCTCCGCTGCCGGGTGTGACGTCGACCAAGCCGGGCTCGGCCACAACCGCACTGCCGGGGATCTCACCGGCGCTGCTGTCCGAGGACGGCGAGCCGATCACTGAGGGGACCGGCATTCTAGTGATCACCAAGCCGTGGCCGTCGATGCTGCGGACCCTCTACCGGGACGACGAACGGTTCGTGCAGACCTATTTTTCACGATTCGGCCCGACAGTCTATGTGGTCGGTGACGCGGCTCGGCTGGATGCCGACGGATATTTCTGGATCATCGGCCGGATCGATGATGTGATCAATGTGTCGGGCCACCGGCTGTCGACCGCGGAGGTCGAGTCCGCGATCGTCGCCCACGAGGCGGTGGCGGAGGCCGCGGTCGTCGCCCAGCCTGATGATCAGACTGGTCAGTCCATTGTGGCTTTCGTCACATTGACCGGGGGTCGTGTCGGTGATGACGAGACGATAGCCGAAATTCGTGACCATGTGGCCGCGCGCATCGGGAAACTGGCTCGCCCCAGGCGGGTGATCTGGGCCGATGATCTCCCCAAGACGCGATCGGGGAAGATCATGAGGCGACTGCTGCGGGACATCGCCGAGGGGCGCGAGCTCGGTGACGTCACGACCCTGCGTGATCCAACCGTAATGGGGGTTTTGTCCGCCAAGGTCGCCGCGACCGGCTCGGACGAGTGATGGGTTGATCGGGGAACTGGGGGCACAAGACGCCAGCGGTCCACTGGACAGCCGGTACCCGGGTGGGTTCGGGCCGACCACTAAGCTCACAACTTCGTGAGAGCCCTTCGACGCTTCACCGTCCGTGCCCAGCTCCCTGAGCAGCTTTTCCCGCTCGGTGAGCTTGTGCTGAACCTCCGCTGGTCGTGGCACCCGGAGACACTTGATCTCTTTGAGTCCGTCGATCCCGAACTGTGGCGCTCCTGCAAGGGAGATCCGGTCCGGCTGCTCGGCGAGGTCGACCACGAGCGCCTTGAGACCCTGGCGACTGATCGCCGGTTTATCCGCCGTCTCAGCAACGCAGCCGAAGACCTACAGGAATATCTGACCGCGCCACGCTGGTACCAGGCGCTGTCCGCGGCACCCAAGGCGATCGCCTACTTCTCGCCGGAGTTCGGGATCACCGAGGTGCTGCCCCAGTACTCCGGCGGCCTGGGGATTCTCGCTGGAGATCATCTTAAGACCGCCAGCGATCTCGGCGTGCCGATCGTCGGGGTCGGCCTGCTTTACCGGGCGGGCTATTTCGTGCAGTCGCTGTCCCGGGATGGCTGGCAGCAGGAACGCTATCCCGGCATCGACCCGCACGGCCTGCCGCTGACCCAGCTCATCGATGCCTCGGGTACTCCGGTCAAGATCGCGATCGGGCTTCCCGAAGGCCGCACCCTGCATGCGCAGATCTGGAAGGCGCAGGTCGGGCGGGTGCCGCTGCTGCTGCTCGACTCGGATGTCGAGGACAACCAGCCGGCCGAGCGGGGTGTTACCGACCGGCTCTACGGTGGTGGCACCGACCATCGCCTGTTGCAGGAGATGCTGCTGGGCATCGGTGGGGTCCGCGCGCTGCGCGCGTACTCGGCGGTTTCCGGCGCGTCAGCGCCGGAGGTTTTTCACACCAACGAAGGCCACGCGGGCTTTCTCGGCCTAGAGCGTATCCGTGAGCTGACCGAGAGCGGCCTGAGCTTCGACGAGGCGTTGGAGGCGGCCCGCGCTGGGACGCTGTTCACGACCCACACTCCGGTGCCCGCGGGTATCGACCGGTTTCCCAAGGATCTGGTGGCCCGTCACTTCGGTGGGGATAACGCCTGGCCGGGCGTGCCCGTCGACCGCGTGCTGGATCTCGGCGCCGAGTCCGACCCGAACGTGTTCAACATGGCTCATATGGGCCTTCGGCTGGCTCAGCGCTCCAACGGCGTCAGCAAGCTCCACGGGATCGTCAGCCGGGAGATGTTCGCGGGCCTGTGGCCGGGGTTCGACCCGGCTGAGGTTGCCATCGGTTCGGTCACGAATGGCGTGCATGCGGCCACCTGGGTGTCGCGCAGTGTGATCGAATTGGCTGACCGGGAGCTGGGACCATCTCCCCTTGAGGGCGCCGGGGAGGGGTTTTCGAAGATCGCCCGGGTGTCGGACGACGCGGTCTGGTCGATGCGCCGGGAACTGCGTGAGCGGCTTGTGGCCGAGGTCCGCCGCCGGCTGCGGGCGTCGTGGCTCCAGCGCGGCGCCGCGCCCGGCGAGCTCGACTGGGTCGACGGTGTGTTCGACCCGGCTGTCCTGACGATCGGGTTCGCCCGCCGGGTCCCGTCCTACAAGCGGCTCACCCTGATGCTGCGGGACCGGGAGCGGCTCACCCGGCTGCTGCTCCACCCGCAGCGCCCGATCCAGATGGTCATCGCGGGCAAGGCGCATCCGGCCGACGACGGCGGCAAGCAGCTCGTCCAGCAGATCGTGCAGTTCGCGGACACACCCGAGGTCCGCCATCGCATCGTCTTCCTGCCTGACTATGACATCGGGATGGCGCGTTTCCTCTACGCCGGTTCGGACGTGTGGCTGAACAACCCGCTGCGCCCGCTGGAGGCGTGCGGGACGTCGGGGATGAAGGCCGCGCTCAACGGCTGTCTCAACCTGTCCATCCGGGATGGCTGGTGGGACGAGATGTTCGACGGGCAGAACGGCTGGGCGATCCCCACCGCGGACGGTGTCGAGGATCCCGAGCGCCGTGACGACCTCGAGTCGGTCGCCTTGTACGAACTGCTGGAGAACACGGTCGCCGCGCGCTTCTACGACGTCACCAGCGCGGGCGCGCCTCCCCGGCAGTGGACATCGATGGTCAAGCACACCCTGTCCACCCTCGGCCCGCAGGTGCTCGCCACCCGGATGGTGCGGGAGTACGTCGAGCGGTACTACATCCCCGCCGCGGCCTCGGCGCGGGTGGCCGCGGCCGACGGACTGGCCGGGGCCCGTGGCCTCGCGGGCTGGAAGGGGCGGGTCCGCCAGGCGTGGCCGGCTGTGCGGGTGGTCAACGTCGACTCGGCCGGGCTCGGTGACACCCCTCAGGTCGGTCAGTCGTTGGTGGTCCGGGCAACGGTCGAGCTCGGTGGCCTGGACCTCGCGGATGTGGAGGTCCAGGCCACCTACGGCCGTATCGATGAGGCCGACCGGCTGCTCGGCCCGACTACCGTGGCGCTGGCCCACCTGGGCACCGGCGAGGGCGGTGGGCAGCGTTTCGAGGGCACCATCCCGCTGCGGCGGACGGGCGCCTTCGGCTACACCGTCCGGGTGCTCCCACGGCATCCGCAGCTCGCCTCACCGGCCGAGCTCGGGCTCGTCGCCAACCCGGACTGACCGCATCCGGGCCTGACCGCGCACCCACGGTCACCGTGCCGGCATCGGGTGGGGGCTGGCCGCGCTCCGCCAGTCCCCACCCGGCACCGCCGACCTCGCCGCCACCCGGCCGCCATCTGGTCGCCGCCCGGCCGCCATCTGGCCGGACCAGCGGTCTGTCGAGGTTCGTGCGCTGACCGGGCCCTTGCCGGGCGTGCACAGTTCGGAGGAGTTCGGAGAATTGTGTGAAAATCGGTGTTTTTAGCGCGTTTGGTGTTGGTCGGTGACGCGGAGCAGCACGACGGTGCGGCCGGTGACCTGCACTTCCTGGCCGGCATGCATGACCCGGCGCTGGCCGTCGAGCGTGCCGGGGAACCCGGCGAGGTCCTCGGCTGAGGTGTCCAGCAGCAGTTCGTAGGTGCGGGCCCATGGCTCACCCGGCAGCACGACAGTCACCTCGCCCGGGTCCGGACGCAGGATGAGCAGGAAACTGTCGCCGGTAACCGGAGCACCGTCCGAGGTGCGCCAGGGCAGCGCTCGCCCGGACAGGTGGGCCACGACCGTGTGGACGAGCGGTGAGTTCCAGTCCGTATCCAGCATGATTGCCCCGTCGGCCCGAAACCAGGTGATGTCCGCGAGCGCTCCGACGCTGGACGGGCCGCCGTGGAAGAACGCCTGCTGGCGCAGGGTCCGCGATGTCCGCCGCAGGGCCACCAGGCCGCTGACGAGCGGCAGCAGCATCGGGTCGTCCCCAGCGGGGTCGGCTGCGGGAGCCGGGCCGCGCGCGGGCGATTCATCCGCTGGCGCGCCGTGCGGCCAGCGCATCCAGGAGATCGCGTTGTCCTGGCAGTAGGCGTTGTTGTTGCCGCCCTGCGAGCGGCCGAATTCGTCGCCGGCGAGCAGCATGGGCACGCCCGCCGACAGCAACAGCGTCGCGAGCAGCGCGCGGCGGGTGCGGCGCCGGTGGGACAACACGTCCGGACAGTCGGTCGGGCCCTCCACACCGCAGTTCGTCGAGTTGTTGTGAGCGTCGCCGTCGTGGTTCCCCTCGCCATTGGCCTCGTTGTGTTTGTCGGCGTAGGAGACGAGGTCGGCGAGGGTGAAGCCGTCATGCGCGGTCACGAAGTTCACCGAGGCCCACGGCCGCCGGCCCGAGTGCTGGTACAGGTCGCTCGACCCGGTGATCCGGTAGCCGAGGTCGGCCACGCCGGAGGCATGCTGGGTCCAGACCGCGCGGACGGTGTCACGGTAGCGGCCGTTCCACTCCGCCCAGGGCGCGGGAAACGCCCCGACCTGGTAGCCGCCCCAGCCGACGTCCCATGGCTCAGCAATGATCTTTACGGTTGACAGTACCGGGTCGGCGTGGATGGCGGTCAGCAGCGGCGCGGCCGGGTCGAAGCTGTCGGGGTTGCGGGCGAGCGCGGTCGCCAGGTCGAATCGGTACCCGTCCACGCCCATCTCGGTGATCCAGTAGCGCAACGAGTCCATGATCAATTTGATCACGTGCGGGGATGAGGTGTTCAGGGTGTTGCCGCACCCGGTCACATCCCGGTATCGGCGTGGGTCGCTCGGTTCCACCCGGTAGTAGGTGGCGTTGTCCAGCCCGCGCAGCGACAGCGTCGGCCCGCGTTCGCTGCCTTCGGCGGTGTGGTTGAAGACCACGTCGAGAATGACCTCGATACCGGCCGCGTGCAGCTCGCGGACCATGGAACGGAACTCGGCCACCGGGTTGTCCGTGGCGGCGTAGCCGGGATGCGGGGCGAAGAAGCCCACGGTGTTGTAGCCCCAGTAGTTGGTCAGGCCACGTCGGGTCAGCGTCGGTTCGGAGAGGTTCGCGTGCACCGGGAGCAGCTCGACCGCGGTGACACCAAGGGTGCGCAGGTGGTCGATGACCGCCGGGTGCGCCAGCCCCGCGTAGGTGCCGCGATGGCCGGCTGGGACATCCGGGTGGCGCTGGGTGAACCCCTTCACGTGCAGCTCGTAGAGGATTGTGTCGGGCCAGGGCGTGCCCGGCCGGTTGGCGGCGGGGTCCGCGCCGGCCGGCCGGTCGTCGACGACCACGCAGCGCGGGACGAAGGGCGCGGAGTCCCGCCCGTCCGAACTCATCGAGTACGGGTCGGTCTCGTCGAAGCCGGAGATCGCCGCATGCGGGACAAGACCACCGGTCAGTAACCGGGCGTAGGGATCGACGAGAAGCTTCGCCGGGTTGTAGCGCAGGCCGCGGTCAGGGGCGTACGGGCCGTGTGCCCGCAGGCCGTAGCGCTGGCCCGGCCCTACCCCCGGCAGGTAACAGTGCCAGACCCCCCCGTCGCGTTCGGGCAGTTGATAGCGGTGCTCATTGTCCTGGGCGTCGAACAGGCAGATCTCAACCGCGTCCGCGTTGGGGGCGGCTACCGCGACGTTCACACCGGATCCGTCCCAGCGCACGCCGAGCGGTTCGGGCGATCCGGGCCGGGCGCGGTCGGGAAAATCGACGATGCCGCAGGTCGGGGACGGTGTCGTCACGTTCGCCACGGTAGCTGTCGAATGATTCAGGCGCTCGCGGGAAGAGAGCGCATGGGCTGCTGGCCACACGGCGGGATCGCCGCCAGCGGGCAATCTGGATAATCCTTCCAATCATCACGTATCCGTGACGATTGGACGGCCAGGGGTCGCGGTGTGTTTCGGGAGCCGCCATTCGATCAGAGAGCCGCCTCCAGGTGGCTGCTGGCACGACCGCGGGCCACATCGATACCGGGGCCTGCGCCGCCTCGCGCCGCCTCGCGCCGCCTCCGCCTGGCATCCGGCATACCCGACAACGTCCGGCGGCGGCTACTAAGAGCGTCCGGCAATAGGGGACGCGGCGTCGCGGGGCCAGGGCACGCACCTCGCCGCATCGCTCCCCGTCCATCGCTGCGCGATGCACGGGTACCCCGGCTCGTCAGTCGCCACCCAACACCAGGGTGGCTCCCTCCTCCGCCTCGCGCCGCACGCACCCCAGCCCCACTCCTTGATCCACACCCCTATTGCCGGACGCTCTAAGGTGCGTCAGAGGTCCCGAAGGCGCGGTAGTGATCCGCGGTGATGCGACAAGGAGGTCGGCTGGTGGCGGTCGTACATTTCGAGGTCGACAACGCAATAGGCACGATCAGGTTGGACCGCCCTCCGATGAACGCTATTGACAGCCAGCTCACCAGCGAGCTGCGGGCGGCCGCGACGCAGGCCGCGCTGCGCCCGGACGTCCGGGCCGTCGTGCTCTACGGCGGTCCCAAGGCGTTCGCCGCCGGCGCCGACATCAAAGAAATGGCTCCGATGGGCTACGCGGAGATCCTGGCGTGGGTCGGTGCGCTCACCGGGACCTTCGAGCAGGTGGCCCGCATCCCCAAGCCTGTGGTCGCCGCGGTGACCGGGTACGCCCTCGGTGGTGGGCTGGAGCTGGCTCTGTGCGCTGACTTCCGGGTCTTCGGTGACAACGCCAAGGTCGGGCTGCCTGAGATCCTGCTCGGAGTCATCCCCGGCGCCGGCGGGACGCAACGGCTGCCCCGGCTGATCGGTGCCGCCAGGGCCAAGGACCTGATATTCACCGGGCGTCAGGTGCGCGCTTCCGAAGCGAAGGAGATCGGTCTCGCTGACCGGGTGGTGGCTCCCGACGACGTCTACGCCGAGGCCCTGCGGCTGGCCGGCCGGTTCGTCGAGGGGCCGGCGCTGGCCCTGCGGGCGGCCAAGCAGGCGATCGACGACGGTCTGGACGTTGGGCTGCCCGAAGGGCTACGGCTGGAGACCGCGGTGTTCACCGGGCTGTTCGGGACCGAGGACAAGCGTATCGGCATGGAGTCGTTTGTCGAACGAGGCCCGGGGAAGGCGGACTTCGTCGGCCGCTGACCGCGACTGGTCGCCGAGCGTCGTCGGCCGCTGACCGTCGCTGATTGCTGGTCACTGGTCGCCCGCTGGTTGGGCACGGCCCGCCCGGTGTCGCGCAGGTTACCTTCTCGTGTTCGAGCGTGGGGCTTTCATGGGGCGACGGGGGCGCTCTACTATGTCGCCTGACATCCCGCTTGGGCCGACAATGCGACCTTGGACGGGTGCCACGAGAGGTGGAGGATGGCCGAAGCCGACGAGGTCGTCAGCATCCGGAAGTGGTCGGTGGGTTCCGTTGAAAAGAGCGGACGGATTCGCCTGCCAGGGCTTGATCCGGACGCGTTTCGGCATCCGCTGGACCGGCGGGCCACGCGCACGCTGAAACGTGTTCCCGGGTTTGACCGGGCCGTGGCCAAATACATCGAATGGGGCGTTGAGCGCACCCAGTACGTGGAGAACACCGCGTCCAGCGTGAAGGTGGGTCCTCGCCAGCTCCCGGGGATCTACGCGATCCTCCGTGAGGCGTGCGCGATTCTGGACGTCCCGGAACCTGAGCTCTATATCCGGCGTGGGCCGGTCGATGCCTACACGGCCGGGCACAACCATCCGTATGTCGTGCTTTTCACCGATCTCATCGACATCATGGATGAGGACGAGCTGCTGGCCGTGCTCGGGCACGAAATCGGTCATGTCAAATGTGGCCATGTGCTGTATGGGACCATGGCCCGAATCGTCGGCGGGGCGATGGGCGCGGGGGTCGCCCGCCGGTCGAATGCCATTGCCGGCAACCTTGCGGCCTTCGGCCTTGGCGCGGGGCTTTCGGCTTGGTCCCGCAAGGCGGAGCTGACCGCCGACCGGGCGGCGATGCTCGCCGTCCAGGACCCAGATCCATGCGTCCGGATGATGATGAAGCTGGCCGGTGGGGCGACCCGCTGGCTCGACCAGATGAACCCCGCCGCTTTCCTTGAGCAGGCGCGGTTGCTCGACGACATGGCCGAGCGGAGCACGCTGGCCCGGTTCCACCGGATGCGGATCCGGACCAGCGGCTCGCACCCGCTCGCGGTCGAGCGTGCCCGTTACTTTGACGAGTGGCTGCGTGAGGACGAGCCCAGGAAGATCCTTGACGGGATCTACGCGGTGCGGGATGGCAGCCGTGCCTGTCTGAGCTGCGTGAAGCCGGCGCGTCCGACGGAGAGTTTCTGCACGGCCTGCGGTACCGGCCTCGCGGTCTGGACCACCTCCGCCTGATCGTCCGGCTGCCCGATCCCGCTGATCCGCTCGTTACCCGGGCCTCGCAGCTGGCCGAGGCCTGGTCACCCGGAATGGTCACCCGGAAACCCGGAATGGTCGCGGGCCGTCAGCGCAGGGAGAGGTCGACGACGAGGGGCTTGTGGTCGCTGCCGAACGGCGTGCCCACCTGGTAGCGGGTGACGGCGAACCGCGGTGAGGCCAGGACATGGTCGATGCGCAGCAGCGGCGGAGCGAACAGGCCGCTCGCGTTCCAGGTGGGCAGCCAGCCCGCGCCGGCCGCGTCGTGGGCGTCGCGGAGATGATTATCCAGTAGGCGTTGGAAGGGACGGTGGTCACGGGTGGCGTTGAAGTCACCGGCGAGCACGACGGGCATGGCTGTCAGGGCGGTGCTGGCCCGCAGATCGTCCAGTTGCCGGCGCCACCGCGGGGCGTAATCGCCACTGGTCGGTGAGAGCGTGTGGACGGCGAAGAGCCGGAACTGGTGCGTGGCGTCCACCCGCACCGTCATCCGTAGTGACGGCAGATCCGCTACCGATGGCAGCTCCGGGTCGGTCAGCGCGAAGCGGGAGAACACCGCGATCCCGAACGGATCCGGCCGGGCGTGGACCTCCCGGTAGGTGAAGTCCCCCAGCGCCCCAGAGCTCTCGATCGCGGCCAGGGTAGGGGGAGTGACCTCTTCCAGCACAAGGATATCGGGCCGTTGGGCGCGGATCTGGGATCCCAGGCTTGCGGCGGTCTTGTTCGTGTACAGCAGGTTGGCAGTCATGATCCGCGCTTGTGCCGCGCCAGCGGGCGCGGTTTCGGGCTTTCCCGGCCAGAGCTCGGGAACGGTCCAGTACAGGTGGGCGACGATGACTAGCAGCGAGACGATCAGCAGTCGGTTGCGGCGCATCGCGAAGCCGATGGCCAGCGTCATGTAGACGGGCAGGTAGACAACCGGGGTGAAGGCGTTGATCCCGGCGTACGGCCAGCTCAGCGCGTCGTCCAGATGGAGGCTCCGGCCCAGCGCGATGATCGCTAGACTGCCTGTGATCATCCAGGAAAGAATGATCATCAATATCCGTGGGGGGATCACCGCGCTGGATCTGTTTCTTGATCCCGATGTGCGATCGTTTTCTTCGGGATACACGGACAGGCCGGCGCCGGCATCCGAGTGCGGGGTCATGGTCATAGATTGCCGAGGGGAGGCGCGATGCGGGCGGCGGGGTCGCCCACATCGCGATCGGCCAGAGTGCCCGCTAGGCCACCTCCGCGCGGACTTTCGCGCGGCCGATCAGTGGCGCGGAGAGTGTCCGCCACTCCCGGACGGCGACGACATCGTCATGCCGGCCCAATGTGCGGTCAACCTCACGCAGCTTGTCGGTGATCCGAGCGGATTCCAGCTGGCCGGCGAGTTCGACCGCGCGGCTCGCGGCGTCCAGCGCGGCTTCGACGTCAGGGCTGGGCCGGGACAGGTAGGACAGTGCGAGATCGGCTTCGGCGTAGCTGCGGGTCCTGGTCCGGGAAGCGAGCTGCCGGGACCGGGATGCCAGCAGCGAAGGCTCGGCATCCGCGGCCTTGCCGAGCAGCAGGAAGCAGTGGCCCTTGCATTCCGCCACGTCCGTCTCGTCGTAGTGGGCAGCCCATAGCGGGCCATCGCCGGGAGTCGCGCGGCCGAGCTCGCGTTCCATGTCGATCAGCGCCTTGCTGCAGCCGGCCTCGTCGCCCGAACGGCCCAGCGCCCAGGCGTATTTGTCGTGCAGCATTGCCCGGACCGATGGGGACGCCGCGCCGCGGGACCGGTCGATGGCGGCCTTCGCCATGGCCAGGCTCTGGCGGAACTGGCCGAGACGCCCGGCCTGGTCGCTCATGGCGGACAGGATGCGGCTGGCGAGCATGGCGTCCCCGCAGTGTTCCGCAAGGCCAAGCGCCTGGATGTAGTAGCGCTGGGCGAGGGCCTGGTGGTTGGAATCCTGGGCGAGCCAGCCGGTGAACTGAGTCAGTTCGGCGAGTGAGCTGAACAGGTCCGGGGTGTGGCGGCTGTCGAGCGCGGCCTTGGCCCGGTCGTGCAGGAACGCGACCACCTGCCCGCGAATCTCACCGCTGCCGTAGCGGGCGTCGAGCTTGCGGAAGGTCTCGGTCATATCTCTGATCATTGTCGCGGTCGGTACCGGGACCGTGGCCTGGCTCTTACCGATCATTTCGACGACGCCGGTGAGGCTTGCCAGCACCGGGTCGGCGAAGGCTGTGGCGGCGAAGGCCGCTCCGTCGTGTAACAGGTCTCGTCTGCGCATGTCTCGCCCCGAGAGTCCGGCAACGGTCCGAAGAGTGTCCGTGGGTTTCTCCGCCACGGCGAGCCCGAAGTCGTCGCCGTGATAGTTTTCGCCGCGCCAGCCGAGGTCGGACGGCGCGATGGGGTAGCCCACCAACATCGACATTTCGGCGGCGGCGAGCTCGGCCACCATGGGGTCACGGGGGCGCATTCCGCGACGCCAGTGGCCTACGGTGGTGCGTGCGAGGCCGAGATCAACACGTCGTTGCCGGCGTGCGCGTTCGTTGACCTGCCGGGCGAAACGGGTGTCCGAGACGGATGTTTCGGCGAGTAGCCGCGCGAATAAGTTTTGTTGCGGCTCACGGCCGGTCTGATCGTGATCTTTTGATATATGTTGCCTGCCCATTGGGCCCCCGTAGCTCATTGGGTACTGGTTCGTGGTGAAATTGCCGTCGGATCTGCTGTGAGACACAACGTAGCGGAGCTGTCACAATGGCGGAAGGGGATGTGCAGACGCGCATACGAATGCACGTATTGCCGGTCTGGCGTGCGGGATGGGTCGAGTGCGACCTGGGTCACATCGACGATCATTGAGCGTGTCAAGGACACAGGTGCGACCATGTCAAGAGCAATGAAGACCCATGAATGTGGCTACGGAGGCCCCGAGGCGTGAACATCGTCGTCACCGTCAAGCAGGTTCCGGATACCTGGGCGGAGAAGAAGCTCGATCCCACAACCAGGACGACGGATCGCAAGAGCGTCGACAACGTCATGAACGAAATGGACGAATACGGGGTCGAGGAGGCCCTGAAGATCAAGGAGGCTCATGGCGGTGAGGTGACGGTGGTCACCATGGGTCCCGAGAAGGCCCTGGAAACCGTGCGTAAGGCGCTGTCGATGGGTGCGGACAAGGCTGTCCACATCACCGACGAGGCGTTGGCCGGTTCCGACGCCCTCCAGACGTCCGCCGCGCTCGCGAAGGTTATCGCGACGCTTTCGCCTGATATCGTCATCACCGCCGCCGAGGCGTCCGACGCCCGTGGCGGTGTGCTGGGCGCGCTGCTTGCCGAGCACCTCGGATTCCCGCAGCTGACGCAGGCCCGTAAGGTGACCGTCGACCCCGGTGCCGGCACGGTGCGGATCGAACGGCAGGCCGACAACGGCTACCTTCTCGTGGAAGCCGCGACGCCGGTGGTTGTCGGGGTTGTCGAGAAGATCAACCAGCCGCGTTACCCGTCCTTCAAGGGCATTATGGCGGCCAAGAAGAAGCCGTTGACCACGCTGTCCGTTGCGGACGCGGGGCTGGACCCAGGCACGGTGGGGCTTGCCAACGCCGCGTCGACGGTCCTGGACGCCCAGCCCGCCCCGCCTCGCCAGAGCGGAACGATCGTCAAGGACGAGGGTGATGGCGGCACCAGGGTCGCTGACTTCCTCGCCGCACAGAAGCTGATCTGAGGGGTCTTGTCCGATGGCTGAGGTTCTAGTTCTCGTCGAGCACGCAGACGGCGAGCCGAAAAAAATCACCGCCGAACTGCTGACGCTCGCCCGGTCGTTGGGTGAGGCGTCCGCGGTCTTCCTCGGCGCGCCCGGAACGTACGCGAAAGCCAAGGACTACCTGGCCCAGTACGGCGCGTCCACGGTGTACATCGTCGAGTCCGAAGAGGTCACCGACTACGTTGTGGCCCCAGTGGCTGAGGTCCTGGCCACGTTGGTGACCGGCAAGTCGCCGGCGGCGGTCCTGACCGCCGCCACCCCGGACGCCCGGGAAGCCGCCGCGCGCACAGCGGCCAAGACCGGATCGGGCCTGATCTGGGACGCGGTCGGTCTCACCCCGGACCTGGCCGCCACCCAGGGCATCTTCGGTGGCTCCACGGTCGTCACCTCCACGGTCACCAAGGGGACGCCGGTTTTCGCGGTGCGGCCGAACAGCACCGCGCCCCAGGCCGCCCCGACCACACCGACCGAGGAGAAGGTCGACATCACGATCTCGGACTCCGCCAAGTCGGCGAAGGTCCTCGACCGGGTCGTGGAAGCCAAGTCGGGTCGTCCCGACCTCACCGAGGCGCAGATTGTCGTCTCCGGTGGCCGCGGTCTCGGCGGCGCTGAGCACTTCGCTCTCGTGGAGAAGCTGGCCGACACGCTCGGTGCCGCCGTGGGGGCGTCCCGCGCGGCAACCGACGCCGGCTGGTACCCGCACCAGAACCAGGTCGGCCAGACCGGCAAGACGGTGTCGCCACAGCTCTACATCGCGGTCGGTATCTCCGGCGCGATCCAGCACCGGGCCGGGATGCAGACCTCCAAGACGATCGTAGCGGTCAACAAGGACCCAGAAGCGCCGATCTTCGAGTTCGCCGACTACGGTATGGTGGGCGACCTTTTCAATGTCGTTCCGCAGCTCACCGACGCGATCGAGAAGCGCAAGGCGTAGTCTCCGCTTTCTTGCTCACGGACGTTCCAGTGGCTGGGTGCTCCCAACCAGAAGCACCCAGCCACTGCGAGTTCGGCCGGTCTCACCGGCCGAACTCGCCGAAGACCTTGGTCATGTCCTCAAAGCGTGACCAGGATGCCAGCCACTGGACCGAGCCATCCGGATCAAGGCGTTCGAGGAGCTGTCGCCGGTGCTCAGAGAGTTGCCACCGCTCCAATTCCCCGTGACCACGCCAGACGTTCCACCATCGGCGTATCGGACAGCAGGCTCAGAAAATGGATGACGTCGAAGAGATTGGATTTTCCGGTACCGTTCTCACCGGCTATACAGGTAAATGCGCCGAGGTTAACCCGTAGCCCCAGCAGGTTTTTGAAGCCGTCAACTTCGAGTCGCGTGAGCATCGGTCCTCCCGACTACAAGCATGCCATCCCCGTGGCCCGTGTCCGCACCGGATACCCTTCGGATCCCCGCTGCCGCACCCGATGACCGATCGGACCTGCCCTATCCGGTGAAACCGGCGTCCACGGGCACGACGGCCCCGGTCAGCGCTCCGGCGGCGGGCGAGCACAGCCAGGCGACGGCCTCCGCCACCTCAGCGGGGTCGAGAAGGCGCCGTTGGAAGGTATGCCGGGCGAACTCGCCGACCCCGTCCAGGCCGTAGATCCGGGCTGTTTCGGCGAGCATCGCCGTGTCCATCGACCCCGGGCACACGACGTTCGCGGTCACCGCCGTGCCGGCGAGGTCCGCGGCCAGACCGCGAACCAGCCCGATCACGCCGTGCTTGGCCGCCGAATACGCGGCGAGGCGCGCCAACGGACGGGTGCCCGCGGCGGAGGAAATCGCCACGAACCGGCCGGCTGGGGCGGCCAGCAGCGCTGGAACGGCTGCCCGGACCAGATGGAACACGCCGTCGAGGTCGGCGGCCTGCAACAGCCGCCAGGTATCGCTGTCGGTCTCCCATACCGGCGGCCCGCCCGCGATCACCCCGGCAACCGCGACCGCCGCGTCGAGACGGCCGAACCTGCTTCGGGCGATTCCCACCGCGGCATCGAGATCAGCCTGGATCCGGACGTCGGCCCGCACCGCCACCGCGTCCGTGCAGCCCGCCACGACCTTCGCGAGATCATCCCAGGTGGCGTACGGGTAGCCGCCGTGCGTGCGGTCCGCGTGACTGCCGGGGCTGGTCGCGACATCGGTGAGCACCAGCCGGTAGCCACGGTCATCCAAGGCGGCCGCGACCGCCGCGCCCAGACCGCGTGCCGCGCCTGTCACCAGGGCTACCGGGCCGTCCAGCGCCGCCGGAGCGGCTGCCAGCGGGTCCACCCGCATCAGGCACCGTCCTCCTCGCGGGGCTTCTGCCACCGGACAATGGCCGCGACCAGGTCGTCGGTGTAGGCGCGCAGCAGCCGTGCGCCCTCGCCCGGGGATGCGCCGGCCGGGTCGCCCAGGACTCCGCAGGGGCTCAGCGGCCGGACCCCGTGGCGGATCAGCTCGGCGAGCGGCGGCGACGGCCCGGCGGCCGCCCGGTCGAGGCTTACCAGGTCTGGCGCCAGGTGCAGCATCAGGGAGGTCTCGACCCGTCCCGCGTGCAGGTCCGTGTCGGCGAAGGGTACCCCCAGCCTGGTGGCGACAACTGAGCGCGGCGTCCAGGCGAGTACCCGACGTCCTTCGGAACGCAGTAGCGTGATCGCTGCCCGCAGCGCCGAGGCGTTGCCGCCGTGCCCGTTCACGAGCACCACACCGGACGCGGTGGTGTCGGCGGAGCGGGCGAGTTCGATGACCGCCAGCGCGAGCACGTGACTGCCCAGCGACAATGTGCCGGGGAAACCCGCGTGCTCCCCGCTCGCGCCGTAGGCCAGCGCCGGGGCGACGAGGACATCGGGCAGCCGAGCGGCCAGCGCGTCCGCGAGTGCCCGCGCGATCCGCGTGTCAGTCTCCAGCGGCAGGTGCGGACCGTGCTGCTCGGTGCTCCCTAGCGGCACCGCCAGCAGCGGTGACTGGTCGCGAAGCCGCGGCCAGCGGCTCTCACCGAGGTTGTTCATCAGCGTTGCGTGCGCGGGGAGCGGGACCGTCGGCACCGGGATCATCCGCTGGGAGGTACCCCCAGCCGCGCAGCGCGGTGTGAATCCGGTCGGCGGCCTCCGGCGGGTCGAGGCGAACGGCGGTCCGTCCGGTGCCGCGGGATTCCCCGGCACCGGTCAGCCTCAGGACGCGGTCGCGTGCCGGCAGGGTCTGGTCCGGCGGCAGCAGCACCTTGGGACGGGGGCGCAGCGGCAGACCGGTCGTGGGCGGCGCCTGCCCCAGCGCCACCCGCAGCACCTCGATCGGCGCGCGCCGGGCCGCGACCACCGCGCGCAGCCCGGCGCGGCGCAGTGTCGCCGTCCCGGGATCCACCGACAGCACAGCTGGCGCCCGCACCCGCAGCCGTTCCCGTCGCCCGCCGTCGAGGCGGCGTTCGGCCTCGATGACCCCGGGCGCGGTCGGGATGAGGGACAGCAGGCCGAGGGCCTGTGCCGCACCGCCGCTCCCACGGCCCGCAGCGCTCCCGAGCTCTTCGCCGGCCTCGGGATCGTGGCCGAGGCCGGCGGCGACCAGCGCTGGTACCGCGCCTGAGCCGCGGCGCGGAGACCACGTCCCCGCCAGCACGATGTCCCGGCGAGCCGGCTGCCCGCGGGCGCCGCCGCGGCGCAGCGCCGCGAGCACGCCCGCGGCGACCATCCGCGGGTCAGCGTCGGCGTCGGCGTCGGTGGCGACCCGGGTCGCGGTGGCGGCACCGGCAGCGAGCGCGCCGCGTAACGCGGCGTCCGCGGCGGGCGGCCCGACGGTCAGCGCCCGTACCGGCACCGACCAGGCGTCGCCGAGACGCAGCGCCCATTCACAGGCCGCCTGGTCGGCGGCGGACAGGCCCGACAGCCGGTCGTCGATGCGGACCTCGCCGGTCAGCGGGTCCACCTCGACCGCCAGCGGCGAATGCGCCACCAACACCGTCAGCTGGAGGTTCTGGAGCTCCGGGAGGCCGCCCAGGTCAGCCGTGGCGGAAGACGACACCATGACCTCCCTCCGGGTAGCTCCAGCGGATCGCGCCCCGCGCGCCGCAGACCATGTAGCAGGTCCCGCACTCGAAGCACTGTTCGTAGTTGAACAGGATGCCGCCGTCGGTCTTCGGTACGAACAGGTCAGCTGGGCAGGCCGTCACGCAGGCCTTGGTGGTGCACTTCTCGCACACGGTGGAGTCGACGGTGATGTGCGCCTTGTCCGCCACGTCGAAGCGCACCGTCGCCATGCGGTCGGCGAACGACAGGGTCTCCGCGGACGACGGGCGGGCCGGCCAGCGAAGGAAGGTTCGGGTACTCATGCCACAGCCTCCCTGGGATGATGAAGCGATCATTCTTCAGCCGAAGGTACGCAGGGCCGCGGTCCCGTCCCGGGCGAGGTCACGCAGCCGCACGCCGCTGCCGCGCAGCCGGGCGCGCGCGATCGTCATGAGGCCTCGCTTCGGGCGCGGGTTCGTCACGGTGAACATGTCCTCGACAATTCCGCAGATCAGGTCCGGGTACCGATGCTGCGTGCGGTCGCCGAGCACGAGTGCCGGCGCGCGGCGCAGCTTCCGGTGGTCGGCCAGCACGAACGACGACTCCAGGCTTCGCCGGTAGCCGGCGAGCCCGCGCGCGGAGGTGTCACCCGCGTCCAGGGCCTCGACCGCGGTCCGGCCGGCCGCCGCGCCCGACGCGATCGCGAAGTTGACCCCCTCCAGCCAGATCCCCGCGGCCAGACACATCGCGGCAGCGTCGCCGGCGACCAGCAGGCCGTCGCCGGCCAGCGCCGGCATGGCGTCGTAACCACCCTCGGGGATCAGGTGCGCGCCGTACTCGATCAGTTCGCCGCCTTCGACCAGCGGATGGATGGCCGGGTGGGCCTTGAGCCCAGCGATGAGCTCCTCGGGACGCTGGCGTGAGGTGGCGAGGTCCGTCACGGAGAGCACCACGCCAACGGCGATCGTGTCGAGGTTGGTGTAGACGAAGCCACCGCCGGCGACACCGCCGGTACCGCCGAGGATCTCGATGTCCACGCCGTCGCGGTCCCGGACCCCGAAGCGGGCCTCGATCTCCCGGCGCGGCAGGGAGAGGACCTCCTTCGCGCCGAGGGTGAAGTGGCGGGCGCCGGCCTTCGGGTACAGGCCGGCCTCCTTCGCGAGGAAGGAGTTGACTCCGTCCGCGGCGATCACCAGCGGTGCCCGCAGGTCGCCGTCGGGACGGTCGGTGCGCACTCCGGTGATCTGCCCGGTGAGCGGGTCCCGCAGCAGCCCGGTGGCAACGGTGGACGTGACGAGCGTGGCGCCGTCCTTCTCGGCCAGCCCGGCGAACCACGCGTCGAACTCGGAGCGCAGCGTGGTGGCGCCGTTGTACGGCGGACGGCCCCACTTCTGGTTGCGGTAGTCGATGGCGAGGGCCTGATCGCCAGTAAGAATCATGGTTTGGCGGCGGGTGACCCACCGTTGGATGGGCGCCTGCTCGGCCCAGTCCGGCACCAGGTCATCGAGGACCCGGCCGTAGACGACCCCGCCGTAGAGGTTCTTCGCGCCCGGGAACGGCCCGCGTTCCAGCAGCAGTACCGATTTTCCCGCGCGGGCCGCGACCAGCGCGGCCGCGGACCCGGCTGGTCCCGCGCCGACGACGATCACATCCGCGTCGTGTCCGGCGTTCGCCGGCCGTGCTGCCGGCGCCGCGGTCGCGGACGGGGGGAGCGGGCTGGTGGCCGGGCGCCGCGGCGGCGCGGCCAGGTGCCCATCCGGATAGCGATCATCCGAGGATGGCGCGCCGCTCACGATGTGCTCCCTTCGCCGTGACCGACGGTCGTGTCGCTGATGGTCCCGTTGCTGATGGTCCCGCTGCCGATGGCTTTGGTGCCGGCGGTGGCCTCGGCAGCTCCGGCCAGCCGGCGGCGGAGCTCGGCCACGACCGCGGGGGCGTCCGCGATGATCGCCAGATCGGCCATGGCCATCATCGGCGCGCTCCCGTCGACGTTGACCGAGATCACGTGATCGGGGCTGCCCAGGCCGCTGGTGTGCTGAACGGCCCCGCTGACCCCGAAAGCCAGGTACAGCCGGGGCGCCACGATCGCCCCGGTGGTGCCGATCTGGCGCTCGAAGGGGATCCAGTCAAGATCGGCCACCACCCGGGTGCCGCCCAGCGACGCGCCGAGGGCCGCGGCCACGTCGCTGAGCTGCGAGAACGCCTCCCGGCTGCCCATTCCGTGCCCGCCGCCGACGATGCGGGGCGCCTCGGTCAGCGCGATCGTCGCCGGATCGGCCGCCAGCACTTCCAGCACCTCGGCATCGGGCACCGCATCCGGACGCGGGAGCGCCGGAGCGATCGACCGTGTCCGCGGGACGCCCGGGTGCGGCGCGACACCGCGGACGCCCGGCACCAGAGTCGCCACCACCGGCCCGCGTACCGGCACATGCTCGGCAAGCCGGCCGTCGTAGCGTTCGGCCACGATCTCGCCGGGGCGGACGGCGACGGCGTTGGCTACCAGCTGCCGTCGGAGAGCCGCGGCGAGCCGCGGGGCGAAGTCGCGCCCGTCCGGGGAGGCGGGCATAATGATCAAATCGCTGTCGATCGGACTGCTGCCAGCTGTGCCGCGGTCGAGCCCGGTGGCCAGGGCCGCGGACCATGCCGCCGGCGCGAACTCGCCCGCCTCCCACAGGGTGACCTCGGTCGCGGCGGTCAGGCCGGTCGCGGCACGGGCGACGCCGTCGCCGACGAGCAGTACCCGCCCGCCCGCCTCCGCGGTCACCTCGTCCGCACCCGCCGGCAGCACCCCGCGGCGCACAACAATGACACCGAGCGCCGAACCGGGTGAGCGCGAATCGGCCGAAATGGCTGAGACGGAGGGCATCTACAGGTTCCTCCCGATCCGGTCGCCGTCGATCACGGCGGCGTGCGCCCGGCGCGGTGCCACACAGTCCCCGATCCGGTGGACGGCGACCTCACCGGTGTCACGCAGGGTGCGGTAGAGATCGTCGTCGGGTTCCTCGGGCACGGCCAGCACGACATGGTCGAAGGGACGGGCCGTGGTCACGCCGGTCGGGTGGAACAGCACCTGCAGACCGGTGTCGTCCAGGCCCAGCACCACGCTGTCCGTGGTCTGGGCGATGCCTTTGCGCGCCGCCCGGATGTTCCAGCCCTCGCTGTCCAACGTCACTCCGAGGCCCTGGCCGACCTGCATGTCCGGGGAGAGGACCTCGACCTGGCAGCCACGGTCGGCGAGCAGCTCCGCGACGGATGGCGCATGGTGGAAGCCGATCTCGTCCACGATCACGACCCGGCCGGTCGGGGACACCGAACCGTCGAGGACGGCCCGCAGAGTGGCGACCCGGAGATCGTCGGGGTTCGCCCACCACGGCCGGGCCGGGCGGCTCCCGGTGGCCACGACGACCACGTCGGGGCGGTGGTCGCGGACGTAGCCGACGCCCACCCGGACGCCGGTCTTCACCGCCACGCCGAGTGCCCGCAGCTCGGCCAGCTGGTTGCGGACGAGGTCGGCGAACTCGGCCCGGCCCGGGACGACCGCGGCCAGGCGCACCTGCCCGCCCGGTTCGTCGGCCGCCTCCACCACGGTGACGCGGTGACCGGCGCGGTGGGCGCTGATCGCCGCCTGCATGCCGGCCGGCCCGGCGCCGACCACCAGCACGTCCCTCGGCTTCACCGGTGCCCTGAGGATCAGGGTGCCGGCCGGGTCACGGCCGTCCGGGCCGGGCTCGACGGTGCCCTCGGCGGCCCGCGACGCCTCCCGGCCGGCCAGCGGGTTCTCGATACAGCCGAGCCAGCGGTTCAGCCCCATCCGTCCGACGCATTCCTGGTTGCACGACAGGCACAGCCGGATGCTGTCGGTCGCCCCGGCGCGGGCCAGGCGGGCGAAGTTCGCGTCCGCGATCTGCCCACGCACGATCCCGATCAGGTCACAGTGCCCGTCGGCCAGTGCCCGGTCAGCCTGCAGCGGGTCTTTGAACCGGCCGACACCGACCACCGGAAGGTCCACGGCGCCCCGGATCGCCGACGGGATGAACAGCGCGTACCCGGGCGGGACAGCCATCGAAGCTTCGATCATGTAGAGCGTCGAGGTGGCCGTCCCGATCGAGGTGTTGATGTAGTCGACGGCACCGGTCGCCTCGACCAGCCGCGCCACCGCGACGCACTCGTCGAGGGTGATGCCGCCCTCGATCAGTTCGTCGCCGCACAACCGCACCCCGAGAGCGAGCCCAGGGCCGATCGCGGCCCGCACCGCCCGCACGATCTCGCCCAGCAGCCGGGCCCGGTTGGCGAGCGGGCCGCCGTAGTCGTCGGTGCGCCGGTTCGTCGCCGGTGACAGGAAGCCCCGCACGATCGACGAGTGCGAGCACTGCAGCTCGATCCCGTCGAAGCCGCCTTCGGCGCAGTGCCCGGCGGTCTTCGCGTAGCCGGCGACGATCTCGTTGATCTCCGCGTGGCTGACCGCCTTGGGAACCTCGCGGAACAGCGGGTCCGCCACGGCCGACGGTGCCCACACCGGCAGCCGGGAGAACATCCCGGATGCCTGCCCGCCGTTGTGGTTGATCTGCGCGAAGATCGGGACGCCGTGCCGGTGGACCGCCTCGGTGATGCGCAGGTAACCGGGTATCGCGTTGCGGGAGAAGCCGTGGATCAGCTTCTCGTACGGCCAGTCCGTCGGGTGTACCGAGTGTTCCTCAGTGATGATCAAGCCGGTGCCACCGGCCGCCCGGGTCGCGTAGTAGGCGGCATGCTGCTCGGTAGGGAGCCCGTCTTCGGCGTAGTTGGTCAGGTGCGCCGAGAACACGATCCGGTTCGCGACGGTGACCGGTCCGAGCCGCAGCGGGCTGAACAGATGGCGATATCGACTCATCGACCGGCACTCCTGCTTCCCCGGGCCGGATCCGCCTGGCCCGCCGGCGCTGGCCGGGGTACCCCGTCGCCGACGGCGAGCGCGGCCCGGCGTCCCTCCAGCACGGCCTCGTAGATGCTCCGGGGAGCGACCGCGTCCCCGACCACCGTCCCGGACGCCGCCGCCAGCTCGTCTATCTCGTCGGGCCCGAGCAGCGGCAGCTCGGCCGTGTTGGTCACCAGCGCCGCGCAGGCGATCTCCACTGTGGCGTCGGAGAACACGTCGTCCCCGTAGAGGATGGTGCCTTCGAGCTGGGTCAATATGGTCCGTTTCACCAGTTTCACCCCGGCCTGGTGCAACCGGACGTTCGCCGGGGCGAGATCGCCGCTGCGGGACAGCTGGGTACCCACCACCAGATCCGGCGAGACCAGGGTGACGTCCCGGCCGGCCGTGGCGAGCCGCTCGGCGACCGCGATCCCCGTCGCGTTGCCGAGCGGATCCCACACCACCACTGGACCGGACACCGGCAGCGGATCGGCCCCGGCCGCCGCCGCCGTCAACAGCGCCCGCGCACTGCGCACAACCGGCGTGGCCGGGCCGTCCTCGGCCAGTGACACCTCGGGCGCGGGTTCCGTCGGCGGCACGCTGACGGGGATGGGCTGGTCACCGTCCTGGCCGCCGACCGCGACGATGACCGCGACCGCTCTGCCGGCAGAGCTGATGCTCGCCGGGGGCGCCGCGGTGAGGCCCGCCGCGGTGAGGCCCGCCGCGGTGAGGCCCGCGTCTACCCCAGTGCGGATCTCCACACCGAGCCGGTGGCACTCCGCCGCCAACCAGTCGGTGAGACGGGTCAGCCGTGACCGCCCCGCGCCCGCCGCCGCGGCCACGACCGCTCCGCCCAGGTGGGGGGCACGTTCCAGGAGTGTCACCGGATGCCCGCGCAGGGCTGCGACCCGCGCGGCCTCCAGGCCGGCCGGCCCGCCGCCGATCACCGTCACCGCAACGGGTTCCCGTACCCGACCGGCCACCGGGGGGTCGGTCGTCTCATGGCCGGACGACGGTTCACCCACGCAGGACACCAGCGGGTTGCGGTTGTCCCGTACCTGGCAGACCTGGTTGCACAGAATGCATGGACGCGGGGGCCGGCCGGCCCGTGTGGTTGCCACCAGGTCCGGGTCGGCGATCTGCGCCCGGGTCATCTCCACCGCGTCGGCCACACCGGCGGTCAATGCCGCCTCGGCCATGTCGACGTCCACCACGCTGCCCTGCAGGATGACCGGGACGGCGGCGCGGCCGCCCGTATCCGCCGAGCCGTTGCTGCCGTCCGTGTGGCCGGCGTCGGTCAGCGCCGCTCGGATCGAGCCGGTGAGCTCGCGGTTGAAGCCGGGTTCGACATGCATGTCCGGCCGGGTCGCCGATACCGTGAAGATCGACCCACGGACCACCACCAGGTAGTCGTAGGTCCCGGCGAGCGCACGGACGATCTCAACGGCTGCCTCGGGGGTCACTCCCGCCCACGGCGCCAGCTCGTCACAGGACAGCCGCAGCCCGACGACCGCGTCCCCGGCCGCCTCCCGCGTGGCGGTCAGCACCTCTCGCGCGAAGCGCAGGCGGTCCGCACCGTACTCGTCCTCCCGGGTGTTCGTCAGACCCGACAGGAACTGCCGTACCAGGCTGTACTGACCGGCGTTCACCTCCACGCCGTCGCAGCCGGCGGCGAGCGCCGTGCGGGTCGCTCCAGCGAAGCCTCGTACCACCGCGTCGATGTCAGCGGGCTCCATCGACTTCGGCACTTCGCGGGTGTTTACTTCCGGTACTCGCGACGGTGCCCACAGCTCCCGCTGGGAGTACGCCGAACTGCCCTGACCGCCGGAGTGCCCCAGCGCGGCGATGAGCAGGGTGCCGTACGGGTGCACCGCGTCCGCGATCGCCCGCCAGCCCTGGCCGCAGTCGGCGGCGAGGGGGGCCCGTTCGTACGGCCAGTCTGATGGGTGGACGGAGGCCTCCTCCGTCACGATCACACCTGTGCCACCGGCCGCCCGCCGGGCGTAGTACGCCACCGAGCGCGGGGAGAACGCCCGGCCGTGGCACAGATTGGTCTCATGCGGACCGAACAGCACCCGGCTCGGCGCGTTCCGACCGCCCAGGGTGAGCGGATCTGTGAGCAGCATTGTCGACCCCGCCATCGGTGGAACCGTTCGGCCTGCCGTGTCCTCATACATCGGCTAGTTCGTAATTGTATTCATATCAATTCTATGACTCTTTGTGGGTGATGGATGACGAGCAATGAGCGATGGGTGATGGGTGATGGGCGGTGCCACTGGCCGCGGCTCTCAGCGAGGACGTCCCGGCCTGCGGGCCGGAAAACGTGAGATCCCTACCCCGCCTGAAGATCAGGAGGCAGGCGGAGTGGAAAAGTTCGGGGGACGCTTCTCCTGCCGCGCGAGGATGGCCTCGCCGAGGTCCGGCCAGCTGAAGGACTCACCCATCAGCTGGACGCTGGCCTCGAGCGCCTCGCCGCGGGAACGCTCGGCATCGGCGTACACCTGGCTCTTGATCGTGGAGAGTGATCTGGGTGAACAGTTGTGTGCCAGGTCACGGGCATAGTCGAGGGCTGCGGTGAGAGCCGTACCCGCAGGTACCACCCGCTGTACCAGGCCAAGGCGATACGCCTCGTCGGCGTCGATCGTCCGCCCCGACAGCAACAGATCCATCGCGTTCGGCAGGCCCAGCAGTCGTTGCAGCAGCCAGGAGGTGTTGTACTCGGCGACCAGGCCGAGTCGGGCGAACGCCGTAGTGAAGATTGACTTCTGGCTGGCGATGCGAACATCCGCGCCGACGAGCAGACCGAACCCGATGCCCGCGACCGCGCCGTTGACCGCGGCGATCACTGGGACGCGCGTGCGGACGGCGGCGTCCGCGATGGCGGCCGTGCCCGGTATGAACGTGCGCAGGGTCTGTTCACCCTCCGCGAGCAGCGCGAGGTCGGCGCCCGCGCAGAAGCCCTTGCCCGCGCCGGTCAGCACGATGGCGCGGACTGCCGGGTCGTCGTCCGCCTCGCGCATCAGCTCGACGTAGCGGTCCACCATCGCCGGCGTGAGCGCGTTGCGTTTTTCCGGCCGGTTCAGCGTGATGGTGGCGACGCTTTCGGCCACCTCGTACCGCACCGCGTCGACTCGGTTGTCTCCGAGCAGATCGGTCATACCGGGCTCCTTGGGGATTCGACCGGATCACACCTGTCTCCGTGCGGCATTCAGCAGACCAGATGCGGAGCCCATGTGCACACGGCGGGCGTGCACATGGCGGGCGGCCCGGGACCGCTGTCAGACGATCCCGAGCCTGCCGGGGGATCGCGGATCACCGGGTGAGGTGTCTCGTCCCCTACTTTTCGATCATCCGGTTGTGGGTGTTGTCCGGGTGAATGTTGGGTGACATCTCGACGATGATCGATTGTTGCTCTGTGGTGGTTGTGGTTTTGCACATAGC
>NZ_CAKJTL010000165.1:23710-41064 GCF_917627385.1 Protofrankia sp. CiT1 | reverse complement strand
GGGTGATGTGCCCACCGCGGGGGCGTGCCGGCTGGTGCCTGCTGTCCGGTGGCTGCGACCTGCGGGTTTCCGGGTCCGTGCATATTTCGGTCTTGCTGCCGGCCTGTTGGTCGTGGATCAGGGCGTGCTGATCGCCTGAAGCAATCATCTATGGACGCACAACTCTGTATCTGATTCGGTGCGTGTGCGACTGCCTGCTGGCACTGTCTGTTTTCCCTCGCGGTCTGTTTTTCTTGACGGCGTCGGGTGCAGGGATGTGCCCGGGTCGGCTGGCCGTGCTGGTTCTGTGTTGTGCCCGGCGTTTTTCCTTTCGGTTTTGATCTGATCGGAGTTGGCGTTCGTGCGGTCTCGTGTGCGATGGCGTTTTTTCCATGCCCGGCTGCTGGTTGTTTTACTGGTCACGGCGTTGGCCGTGACGGTGGCGGATTTCGTGCCGGTCGGGTCCCGTGCGGTGGCGGCGCCGGCCGCGAATGCGTCTCCGTCTGCGGCGGGTCCGGCGGAGCGGCCGGATCTGATTTCGGCGCAGTTGACGGCGCGGGCGGAGAAACGCCGGATCGAGATCACGTCGGAGCGGACGGAGTCGACGTCGACGTTCGTGAATCCGGATGGGACGTTGAGTCTGGAGAGTTTCTCCGGGGTGCGCCGGGTCCGGCGGGGTGACGGCTGGGTGCCGGTGGATACGACGCTGGCGCTGGTGAACGGTCAGGTCGTCCCGCGGGCGGTGAAGGCGGATGTGGTGTTGTCCGCGGGCGGCCAGCCCGGGGATGACGTCGCGACGCTGAAGGACGCGGGCCGGGAGGTGGGGTTTGGCTGGCCGGATCGGCTGCCGGCTCCGGTGTTGACGGGTGACACCGCGACGTATGCGCAGGTGCGGCCGGGCACCGATCTGGTGGTGGTGGTGAGTCCGACCGGTTTTGATGTGCGGCTGGTAGTGCATACGCCGGCGGCGGCGCGGGCGGCGTTGAGCCTGCCGATGCGGCTGAAGGGGATGACGGCGGAACGCACTCCGGGTGGGGAGCTGCGGTTCCGGGCGGGGGAGACGGTCGCGGTTCGGTCGCCGACGCCGCTGATGTGGGATGCGCACACGGATGCGGCGACCCGGCTGCCGGATCGGGTGCGGGAGGTGGCCGCGTCGTTGGAGGCGGCGGCCAGCGACCGGCCGCGGCTGGCGCTGGCCCCGGATGCGGGCTGGTTGGACGCGCCGGAGCGGCAGTATCCGGTGACGATCGATCCGGCGGCGACGTTGCCGGACAACCTGGATGACTATGTGGATTCGGCGCATCCGACGACGAACTATGATACGTCGGCGTATCTGTCGGTGGGGAACTATCTGGGGGTGACGACGACCCGGTCGTTCCTGCGTTTCGACGATTCGGCGGTCAAGAACAAGCATGTGTTGTCGGCGTCGTTGAATCTGTGGCAGGTGGGGTCGGCGACGTGTACGGCGCAGCCGATGGTGGTGCAGGGCGCGTCGGGGATGGGTGCGGGCACGACGTGGAATTCCCAGCCGACCGCGGACGGGGTGAACTGGTCGAATACCAGTTTCAACAGTGGTGGGTCGTGTGGGGGTGACGGCGGGCGGAATCTGGATATCACCGGGTTGGCGCAGGCGTGGTCGTCGAACGGGTATGCGTCGCCGGAGGCGTTGACGTTGCGGGCGCCGAACGAGTCCGACCCGAACCAGTACAAGTATTTCTATTCGGGGGATACGCAGCTGGCGCCGAATATCACGGTCACGTACAACTCGTATCCGGGGACGGTCGCGGGGCGGTTCACCAGCCCGTGTTCGGCGCAGTGTGGCGGCAGCCCGGCGATGGTGTTGACGAACAGCACCACGCCGACGTTGCAGGGTGGGGCGATCGACGCGGACGGCGGGGCGCTGCGGGTTGATTTCGAGGTGTGGAACGCGGCGGGTAGCACGCTGGTGACGTCCGGGTCGGTGTCGAACATCGTGGAGAACACGGTGGGGACGTGGACGGTGCCGGCCGGGGTGCTGGCGAACGGGACGGCGTACCAGTGGCGGTCCCGGGCGTTCGACGGGACGGATTATTCGCAGGCCTGGTCGTCGTGGATCCCGTTCACGGTGGACACGACCGCGCCGGCCGGGCCGTCCGCGGTGACCTCGGCGGCGTTCCCGGCCTCAGGCTGGGGATTGACCACGTCGGGGACGTTCAGCTGGACGTCGCCGGGTGGGGACACCGCGTCGTTCTTCTACGGGGTGGACCAGCCCTCCCCGGCGACGGAGACGACCGGCACGGCCACGGGTACGTTGACCCCGGGGTCGGGGCAGCACACCTTCTACATTCGGACGAAGGACACGGCCGGGAACCTGTCGGCGGTGGTGTCCTATCCGTTCGCGATCGGTACCGGGGCGTTGGCGCTCCCGGTCGAGGGGGCGCGGACCCAGCGGTTCACCACGTTGGAAGGCCAGGCGCCGACCGCGGAGGTGAAGGTCACCTTCCAGTACCGGCTGGGTACGAACGCGGCCACGGCGTGGACGAACATTCCCACCGGCGATGTGACGGTGCTGGGGACGGCGACGCATCCGAGCTGGCCGATGGTCCGGAACGGGTCGGGGCTGTTCGACAAGCTGACCTGGGATGTCACGGCGACGGTGACGGCGGCGGGCGGGGCGGACGGGCCGGTGCAGATCCAGCCCTGCTTCCTCGACGCCTCGAATGTGACCTTGTGCGCACCGTTGCACACCCTGCAGTTCCTGCGCAGTGCGTTCGCGGATGCGGCGGCGACCCAGCCGGTGGGGCCGGGCACATGGGCGCCGCTGACCGGCGACTTCGCGGTGTCGGCGACGGACGCGTCCATGCCGACCTACACCGGGAGCCTGAGCGCGGGGCGGACCGCGACGAGTCTGGCGCCGGCCGGGGTGTCGTCGTTGCCGGCGGGGGTGTTCGGGCCGGGGTGGACGGCGAGCCTGCCCGGGCCGGCCGCGGGTTCGGCGGCCGAGACCCTCACCGACAACACCGATGCCTCCGGCTATGCGACGTTGACCGGCGCCGACGGGGTCCAGTCGCTGTATACCCGGTCGGGGTCCGGTGGCTATCCGTACAGCTACACCGGGGTCGGGGACGCCGGGACCGACGGGTCGGTACTGGTCAAGGATTCGGCGACCCAGTTCACCTTCACCGACGACGACGGTTCGAAGACGGTGTACACGGCGAAGACGGTGGGCGCGTCCACCGTGTGGGTGGTCAGCCAGGTTGTCGAGCCCGGGTCGAGTACCACCTCGACGTTCACCACGGACAGTGCTGGTCGGGTGACCCGGATCCTGGCCCCGGTGCCGGCCGGGGTCAGCTGCACGACACTGGTGGCGGGCTGCCGGGCGTTGGATGTCACTTATGCGGCGTCGACGACCGCGACCGGGACCGACCCGGGAACCTGGGGAGATTCCGCCGGGCGGGTCTCCGCGCTGGCGATGAACCTCAACGGCGCCACGCCGGTGACGGTGGCCCGGTATCTGTATGACTCGACCGGGCATCTGCGCGCTGAGTGGGATCCGCGGCTGGACAACACCGACGGTTCGCATCTACAGACCGTCTACTCCTACACGGCTCAAGGGCGGCTGGCGACGATCACCCCGCCGGGGCAGGCCGCTTGGACGCTGGCCTACGACGGCACGGGCCGGCTGGCGACCGTGTCGCGGCCGGATCCGTCCGGGCCGACGGCCATGCAGACGGTGGTCTACGACGTGCCGGTGAGCGGGTCGGGGGCGCCGATCGACCTGTCCCCGACCGCGGTGGCCGGCTGGGCGCAACAGGATTTGCCGCTGTACGGGGCCGGGGTGTTCCCCGCCGGTCACATCCCGGCCAGCCCACCCACGTCCGCCGACTGGCCGTATGCGGATCTGACGTATCTCAACAGTGACGGCCGGGCGGTCAACAGCGCCAGCTATGGGGTGGGGGCCTGGCAGGTTTCCACGACCGAGCATGACGCCCGGGGCAATGTGATCCGCACATTGAGTGCGGGGAACCGGGCGCAGGCGCTGGCGCCGACCGCGGATACCGATCCGACGGTGACCGCGTTGACCGCGTCGGCGGCACGTGCCCAGCAGCTCGACGACCAGAGCGTGTACGCCGCCGACGGTGTCGAAGTGGTCGACAGTTACGGGCCGACGCATCAGGTGCTGCTCGACGACGGGTCCACCGTCTCGGCGCGCGCCCATGTGCACACCGACTATGACCAGGGCGCCCCGGCGGCGCCGACGCCGTTTCGGTTGGCGACGACGGTGACGGCCAGCGCCCGGGTCGGGGGCATCAGCACGGGGACGGATCGGGACAGCCGGGTGACGGTGAACGGCTATGAGGCCAAGGCCGGCGCGGATCCGAACACGTCCGGCTGGGTGCAGCGCAGGCCGACGACGGTGACAGTGCAGATGGGGTCGGGGAACCCGACGGTCGTGCGGACGAGTTACTACAACACGGCCGGGCAGGTCGTGGAGTCCCGGATGCCGAAGGCGAACAGTACAGGCACGGATGCGTTCACCACGGTCATCGCCTATTACACGGCGACTGGCAGCGGTGGCTGTGTGAACGCGGCGTGGACGGGGCTGGCGTGTAGCAGTGGGCCGGCGGCGCAGCCGTCGTCGGGCAATCCGTTGCCGACGGTGAAGTACACCTACAACGATCTCGGTCAGGTGTTGACCGCGGTTGAGACGGTCAACACCACGACCCGCACGGCGACGACGGGTTATGACGCGGCGGGGCGGAAGACGTCCGCGGCGATCGCCGCGTCTCCGGCGGCGGACGGGGGTGCCACCCTACCGACGGTCACCTACGCGTACAGCACGACCACCGGCTTGCCGATCAGTACCGGTGACGGTACGACGACACTGACTATTGGCTATGACAGTCTGGGCCGGGTCACCTCGCAGACCGATGCGGATGGTAATACCGCGACGACCGGCTACGACATCGACGGGCAGGTCACGTCCCGCGCCGACGGGAAAGGCACAGCGACCTACACCTACGACTCGGCGTCCGAGCATCGCGGGCTGGTGACCGCGCTGAACGTCGGCGCGGGTAGTGCCCCGTCAACGTTCACCGGGTCGTATGACGCGGACGGCAAGCTGACCAGCCAGACGTATCCGAACGGAGTCGTGGCCAGCACCCGGTATGACAACGACGGCAACCCGACCGCGTTGACCTACGCCAAGTCGGGGACGACGTGGTTGGCGTTCACGCAGAAGCGATCGGTGTTCGATCAGGTGCGGGCGGACGCGGGTCCGGCGAACAGCACCGGCTACACCTATGATCTGGCGGGCCGGCTGGTGCAGGTGGCCGATACCCGGGCGTATGGCGGTCCGGTGATCTGTTCGACCCGGCAGTACGGCTACGACGCCGAGTCGAACCGGACGAGTCTGGTCAACCATCCCGACGCCGGGGGGAACCCGACGAGCGGGAACTGCTCGTCGACCACGACCGCTGACTTCACGTTGAACTCCACCTACGATCAGGCCGACCGGCTGACGAACACCGGCTACGGCTATGACCTGTTCGGTCGGACCACCGGGCTGACGGTGGCCGGTGGGGCGGCGGCGAGCGTCGGCTACTACGTCAACGACATGGTCGCCTCGCAGGCCCAGGGGTCGACCAGCCGCAGCTACGCGCTCGACCCGGCGCGGCGCATCCGGTCGTGGACGCAGGCGTCGACGACGTCGACGAACCACTATGCCGATGGTGGGGACAGTCCGGTGTGGATCGGGGTGTCCGACGGCACCTGGACGCGGAATATCTCCGGGATTGGTGGGGATCTGGCCGCGATCCAGTCCAACACCGGCACGGTCACGGTCCAGTTGGTCAACCTGCACGGCGATGTGGTGGCGACCGCGGACGACAGCACCACGGTCGGTTCGATCGCGAGTTTCGCGGACAGTACCGAGTTCGGTCTGCCGGTTTTCGCCTCGACCGCGTATCCCCGGTATGGCTGGCTGGGTGGTAAGGAGCGTTCCGCGGACGCCCTCGGCGGGCTGGTCCTGATGGGTGTCCGGTTGTACAACCCGTTGACCGGCCGGTTCCTGCAGGTCGACCCGCTCCCCGGCGGTTCCGCCAATCCCTATGATTACTGTTCTGGTGATCCGATCAACTGTACCGATCTTAACGGTCAGTGGGGCTGGCGGTCGGTCCTCACGTTTACAGCTGTCGCGGCCGGTGTGATCGGTGCCGTCGCGTGCGGGGCTACGGTCGTGTGTGGTGTCGCGGTGGGTATTGCGGCTGGCGCTGCGGCTTATGCGGCGGAGAACGCGGGAACCCGTAACTGGAGTTGGACGGGCTTCGGTGCCGCCGCGGCAGTCGGCGGCCTGCTGTCCGTGCCTGTCGCTCCGGAAGCCACAGCCGGCCGCGCCATCTACCACTCAGGAGCGGCGCGGTTTGCGAGACCAGCGCGGGCCACGACGTATGCTACAGGCGGAAGATTTTACCCTAGTCGTCGCGTCGCTATTGCTGCTGCAAAGCGTTTCGAGCGTCGGTATCGGGCGCGTGGGTGTGCCGTTTATAGGGGTCCTTGTGCTGCAGGTAATCATGTTCATGTGGATGTTTATAATGGTGCCGGAAAGCTTCGCTATACGATGCATTATAGGTGGCACTAATAGCTATGGGTAGGATAGTAGGTCATGGACCTGGAGGTCGTTCTTAATGAGTTTCTTCTTGTGGATGACTGGGGGCTCGCGAACGAGAGGTTTGATGCCGTAAAGGAGATTCTAGAGGCGAGACTATCGGGCGACATTGTGATACCTGGTCCTATACCAGAGGTAGTTTCCCGGTTTGCCCTCACGGGTAGTCGAGATGATGTTGAGTCGGCGCTCGAGATAGTCGTGGAAATGGAAGCTCTTTACATGGACCATGAAAAGATGATTGGACATCTAATTCTGGTACACGGATTGAATCTATCCACGAACGAGTGTGGCGACTTTGATCGCATAATTGTGCTTCATGGAAATCTTCATCGAGCGACGGTCTGATGAAAAAGAAGAACGATGAAGACCTTAACGAATTTGATGGAAAATTTAGAAACAGAGTCCTCTTCGATCGTCTATGGGATAATGATGGAAAGCATTGGTATCGAGCTCGTGAATTCGGCTGGAGGTCGATAGGAGAAGCTCTTGTGACTGACTACGGCGAACATTGCTCTTTTGCCTTGATTGACTCTTTTCGGCAACTCCAGACATTAAGTTATAATGAATATATAAATTTTGCGAAAGGGGTTTCTGGTCGATCCGACTTCACGGGAGTGCGAAAAGAAATAAATTTTATAGATAGGTATTCTCTTACAAAATGGACGAGATCAAAAGAGATTCTATTTGTTATTGAAGAGGAGACCTAAAAATGAACCGCTCTGGGTTGTTTGGAGGCTCTGGCCTCGGGCGTTGCTGACAGAGATTACCGGTTGGAGTGTGAGTGGGATCGGGCCGTGGCGGGTGGTCTATGCGGTCCGTCGGTAAGCGTTCGGCCTGATGTAGTGATGATGCCCCCGCCCGAGATGATCGGGTTGGGGGCGTCGTCGTCTCCCGGGCCTGTCTCCCCGGTACCGAGACGGGTCCGTGGGCGTGCTGGCGGTGACGTCAGAAGCGGAGTTCGCCGTTCTCGACGCCGTCGATGAACGCGGCCCATTCGGCGCGGGAGAAGGCGAGGACAGGTCCGTTCGGACGTGTCGAGTCCCGGACGACCACTCCGCCGTCGTGTGCTCCGGCTTCAACGCACATCCCTCCGGCGCCGTTGGAGAAACTGGAGATCTGCCAGTCGACGGTGTCCGGGTTGAAACCGGCGAGGTCGGGCTTACGGGTACGACTCTCGAACATGGTGATCCTTTCTGTGGCGGAGGTTGGTGCACGCGCCGGCCCGCGCCGCACACCCCTGCTAACGAGGGACGATCCGCGCCGACACCGGTGGCCGGCGAGTGAAGGTCTTCGGTTGCACTACATCCCCATTCGTGTCCTGCCTGCGTGGCCGGCCGGTTATGGTGCTGACGCGACACATTCCGTGACGGTGCGCGATAAGCGGCTAGCTGTGACCCCGTGAGTACGCCGTGACGTGCCTGTCACGTGAGTGACATGACATGCACATCACGTCACAGCGGACGGAAGGGGAAACGGTGGAGGATCAGGCTGCGGTCGCGTACCTCGCCGGCCGCATCCGCGCACTACGTCTCGCTGCGGGCATCGGTAGCCTCTCCGAACTGGCCCGGCGTACCCACCTGGACCGGGCCGCGATCAGCCGGGCCGAAAACGGCCGGCACCTCCCGTCGGAAACGGTCGTCCGGGCCATCGACACCGCGGTGGGCGCGGGCGGAGAGTTGCTCGAGCTCCGTGCGCGGAGCCAGCGGGTACGGCTCGGTATCGGCGAACCGCGGGAAGAGGTGGGTTGCACGGACCGGCGGCAGATGTTGGGCACGAGTGTGTTCGCCATGCTGTCCACGCTCGCCGCGGACACGTCCCGGGACATCGCCCGCGCTGACCCCGATCCGCTCGTGCTCGTCGACATCGACGATGACATCGACCGGTTCGTCGCGGTCTACGCCACCACCCCCCACGCGGTACTCATCCCCCAAGTCGAGCGATGCTGGGTGCAGGTCGACGCGGCATTGAAGGGCCGGAGCAGCCTCGCCGTGCACCACCGGCTGAGTCTTGCCGCCGGGCGGCTGTCCTACCTCGTCTCCCGGCTGGCTTTCAACCTCGGTGACTTCACCACGGCCCGGCATCTCGCCGTGCTCGCCGGGCAGTACGCCGGGCAGACACAGGACGCGGTGTTGCTCGCCTCGGTCGCCGGGATGCATTCGGGGATCGCCTACTACCGGAAGCGGTACGACGCGGCCGTGTCGGTCTTCGACGGCTACCTGCCGGACCCGCCCTATCTACAGGCTCGGAACGCCGCCTACCGGGCCCGAGCCCATGGCCGCCTTGGCAACACGACGGCGGCACGGGCCGAACTGGCGTTGATGCACCGCTGTCTGACCGACGACCCGCCCCAACCGGGAGACCTGCCGCTCGGGGAGGCGGCTGCGGGCATGTTCACGGCGGGCACCCTCGGGTCGATCGGCGAAGGGGTGGAAGCCGAACCGTGGGCCCGCCGGTCGGTGGCTGCCTATGAAACCGCCGGGCCGCGAGCGAACCGGGAGGAGTGGGGGCACGCCCTGCTCACCCTCGCAACCTCGCTGATCCGCCGGGACCGGCCGGAACCGGAAGAGGCGGCCCGGATCGGCGTCCAGGTCTTGGACGTCGTGGACAGTCATCCCACCCATACCGTGACCCAGCGGGCCGGGGAGATGCTGGGCATGCTGGCCGACCATCGCAGCCTGCCCGCCGTGGTCGACTTCCGCGAGCGGCTGGCAACCGCACCCCGCCCGGCGCTGACGGCATGAACGGGCAGCTTGGCGAGCCGACCGTCATCGCCGTGCCCACGGTGGTCACCGGCCGGCTGATCCTGCGTTGCTGGCGGCTGGCGATATCGACCCGTACGCGGCGATGAACGCCGACGACGAGACCATGCGCCACCTCAACGGCACCTTCGACCGGGACGGCACGCAACGGCTGATCACCCATCTGATCGGGATGTGGGCGCTGCTCGGGCATGGCATGTGGGCGGTCGAGGACCGGGCATCCGGTGAGTTCCTCGGCCGGGCCGGGCTGTACTACGGCCCGGGATGGCCCGGGGTCGAGGTCGCCGTGTCGATCCGCCGGGACCGCTGGCGGGAAGGGCTCGGTACCGAGGCGTGCCGTGCCTCGATCACCTGGGGGTTCGCCACCCTCTCCCTGGACGAGATCGTCACCTTCACCAACCAGGGCAACGCCGGGATGAACGGGATCGCCCGGAAGCTCGGCATGACCTTCCAGGGCGAGGCGTCGGCCATCGGCCCGTGGAAGGACAACAACGTGTATGCGATCAGTCGGGCCGAGTGGGGGGACTGTCCTGCACGCCGCCCTGACTGTTCTTGGGGGAGATAGGACGAGGGTCGGTTGTGATGGGTGGGTCGAAGGGGTGCAGGCTACTCTCGCGGCCCGCTGATTGTCCGTGTTCGACGGCCGGCCGGTTGCTGACAGGCTTCGGTTCGCAGTCTGCCCGGTGCCCGGTGCCCGGTGCCCGGTGAAACGGTTCGGGTGTGGTGGATGCCCAAGGATTGCATCCGGGCATCCACCGGCGCCGCCCCAGGGCCGTTCACGACGGCCCGCAGGCCCGCAGGCCGGCGGCCTCTGCTGCAGCGATCATCCGTTTGTCGTAGGTGATGAGGTGGTGGAGGCTGTCACCGGCGAGGAGAGCGGTGGCCAGATGGATGGCGTCCAGCGAGCGGAGAACAGCTGGGGGCAAAGTGCGCGCGAGGTCGAGGACCGTCGCCGTCACCGACACGGCAGGGATGGTGCTGTCGCCGATCTCGATACGGTCCGACCGGTGGACGGCGCGGGTCGCGACGTCCACCGCGCCGATCGCGGTCAGGGCCCGCGCGGCCTCGACGGTGGTCAGCGCAGACGTGAGAAGTTCTTGGTCGGGGTGCGCGTCGAGATGTTCGATCAACGCGTCCGTTTCCATCTCACGGCGGAGGAGCTTGACGACCGCACTGGTATCCAGATAGATCACTAACGCTCGTCCTCGCGCATTTCGCGCAGAACTTCCGTGGCGGTCCTGCCCGCCGGGACCGAGGGTAGGCCTCGTGCGGCGCTCGCCACGGCCGTGGCCGTGGCGTAGCCCGCCGGAGGAGGTTCAGGGATGAGGCCGTCCCGTACCCAGCGGGCGAGCAGGCGTTGGGCACGGGCGATAGGAATGATCTCTGCGATCGGTTCCCCATCGCGCGTCACCACGAGCCGCTCGCCGTGCTCGACGCGGTCGAGCACGCTCGCCGCGCGGCGACTGAGATCGCGAGCGTTGATCGATGCCTGCCCGGCTGTCATGTCTGACATGATTTACTCCCGTCAGGCGTAGTGTCAAGCGCCCACGGGTAGTCCCCGATCACGGTCGGGCGTTGCTCGATACCGCCGATGATCCCTGGCTTCGGCGATGGCACCGTCTTTTTGTGGTTCAGTTGGATCATTTTACATAGTTGATGATGTTCGCTGGGTCGATGACGCCTATTGGTAGCTGCGTCAGGTTCTCTGACGGTGACAGGGGAGTGGATGGTGGGCTTACGGACCCGTCCCGGGGGACGTCGATGCGGTGCGGGGGGAGGAGTCAAACGGAGTGGTCGCCCTGGCGCCTCGGATGGGGTGATCAACCCCCGCAGGCCCGATCGTTGGCAGCGGGTGATGTGGCCCCGGTCGTGGACAATCTGCCCGGCCGGGTGGACACGCTGGTCCACGGCGACATCTCCTCGGGGAGGCGCGTTGTCGTGGAGATGGCGGACGGCATCCGCCTGGTACCGGTCGGTCGCCTGCGGCATCGTCCACCCAAACGGATGATTCTCAACGGGCACGCCGATGTACGCGTCAGCCTTGCGGACTCCTTCATCCTTCCGTAGGACGCGCCCGCGTCGCCGGCCCACAGGTGGTGGCGGTGGGGGATGCTGCTCGCCCTCGTCAGCGCGGCCGTCGATGCGGCGATGAATCTCCTTTTCGGTGGGGGCACCGCGATTTTGCCGTTCGCTGTCGGGGTCTCCGCGCTGCTGGTCAACGGCGGGGCGCTCGCCGGTACCGAGCCCTGATCGCTTATGGAATCCGGTCGGGTGTGAGGGGCGGAACATGGACGCTGGAGCGGTCTACGAGAAGGATCGACTTTCCGTTCATTCGTGGAACGGCCTACCCCGCAGGACGCGCCGCGAAGTGAGGAGACATGCGCGGGAAGGGCGCCTTCATCCTGAGCCCCGGATTGCGGAGATGTCGATCGAATGGGCGGAAGCAGTCCTTCGCAAGGTGCCACGGAAAGAGCGTGTGATCGAGTTCGACGCGAACTTCGTGTACATGGTCACATACATAGTTTTTTCGGTGATCGTCGATTTTTTGACGGGGGCGAACGGTGCTTTTATCGGTGGCTCGCCGGGGAGCTGGGGGAAGCATGGTCTTCTTGAGAGGAGAACTGCTCGGCGAATTATAAAACTGATGCCAACGCAGGTTGATGGTCCTCCCACAACTTGTCCCGGTGTCCTGCGCAACCCGCTGACCGGCCGGGTGCCGCCGGTCGGTCAGCGGTTGTCGGCGATTATCCGTCCGGCGGCGATGGTGAGGGTGACCAGGTCCGCGCTCAGCGTCCGCAGCGCGGCCGGGCCGGGTTCGGCGAGCAGGCAGAGGTCTGCCGGAGCGCCGGGGATGACCCGTCGCGCCGGCCCGCCGGGGCGGGCGGGATCGCCAAGGTACAGGGCGAGGGCGGCGGCGGGGTCAACCGTTTCACCCGGTCCGATCAGGTTTCCCGCCGCGGTGCGCCGGGCCACCGCGGCACGCATCGACCGCCACGGGTCCGGATCGCCGAACGGGGCATCCGTGCCCGCGGCGACCGCGACCCCGGCGCGCTGTAATCCCGCGCAGCGGTACAGCCACGGGAGGTCCTCGCCGTCGACCTCGTTGAGGTACTCGTCGCCGCGCTCGGTGATGAAGTGCGGCTGGGTGACGACGGTCAGGCCACGCTCGACGAGCTGATCCACCAGATCCGGTGGGATGACGGCGCCATGCTCGATGCGGTCCCCCGGGTGAGCGGTCCCAGCTTCCTCGGCGTCGGCCTCGGTGTCGACGTCGGCGCCGGCGTTGAGGACGTTGAGGACGGCGAGGGTAAGGACGAGCGCGGCGCGGGTCACGCAGTGCACCGCCACCGCCCGCCCGGCGGCCCGTGCGGCACGCACCGTGGCGACGAGCGTGTCGAACTCGACCGGTTCACCTTCGTCAATCACGATCTTCACCGGCCCCAGCCGGATGCGTGGGTGCTCCAGCGGCGTGAGCTCGGGGCCGCCGGTCAGGGTCAGCTGTTGCGGGAGGTTACCGCGGGTCACCGCGGCGGCGAGCAGCTCAGCCTCGGCCGGCCCGGTGCCGGCGGTGGCGTCCGTCACGCCGGTGACGCCGAACGCGGCGAGCTGCCGTCCGACGGCGCTGAGATCCGGAGCCGGCGCGGGGGGGAGCCGTTCGCGCAGCCAGCCGTCCAGCCGGAACAGTCGGCCGTCGGGACGTCCAGCCGGGCCGCGCCCGGCTCCGGGCGGCGCGCTGACGGCAGCACCTGCTTGATCGTCAAGGCCGGCCGCGGCGAGGGCAGCCGAGTTGAGCATCCACAACGCCCCGGAGCGGTGCTGTACCCGCACGGGGACATCCGCGACCATCGTGTCGAGATCATCCCTGGTCAGCGGACCGGCAACACTGTCGTGGTAACCGACGCCGCGGACCCAGCCCCCTCGCCGGGTCCGCGCCGCGGCCGAGCGCAGGGCCGCGGCGAGTGCCGCCCGGTCGCGTACGGCCGGCGGGCCACAGAGCACCGAGCCGTGCGTGGCGGCCAGGGCCAGCAGGTGGATATGATGATCATGAAGGCCGGGAAGGAGAATGCCGCCCCGGGCGTCCACGACGTACTCGCCGGGCAGGCGGGACAGCTCCGGGCCGACGGCGACGATCCGGTCACCGCCGATCCGTACCGATGTTGTCCAGCCCCGCCCGTCGACCCGCGCGTTGATGATCAGAATTCGGTCGTCGTGGCCGGTCGTCATCAGGCGAGCTCCGCGAGGACGCGTGCGGTGTCCGCGCCCAGCTCCGGCGCGGTACCGGCCGGCATCCGGTGGCGGGGCGGCAGGACCGGCCGCCGGCAGCCGCTGGCCGCCACGAACCACCCGCTGGGGTTGTCGTCGTCCTGATCGGAGCCGGGCGACCATCGGGCGGCCGGGTCGCGCCGGGGGAGCCTCGGGCGGGTCCCGAGCAGCGAACCCGCCGCCTCGCGCAGGGCGATGTCGACATGGTGGCCGCCGCCGCCGACCACGCACGCGAGTGCCGCGACCGCCGCGTACAGGCCGGTCACCGGGTCGGCGATCGCGTCGGCGAGGAACATCGGCGTCCCGTCCGGCCCGACCGCGACCAGGCCGGCGGCGGCCGCCGCATCATCACCGAAGGCCACCCGCTGGCACCACGGTCCGGTCCGGCCGTAGCCGGTTATGCTCACCCAGGTCAGTGCGGGATGGCGGGCGAGCAGGCCGGCCGGGTCGATGCCCAGCTGGGCCAGGGCCCGCGGCCGGGACGCCTCGATCACCACGTCGGCCCGCAGCATCAGGCGGACAAGGGCGGCCCGGCCGTCAGGCGTGCGCAGGTCGAGCGCGACACTTTCGTGGCCGGCGTGCAGGAGGTCGAAGAAAGCCCGCGGCCCGGACCGCGCTCCGTCCGGCCGCCGGGTGCTCTCGACCTTTATCACCCGGGCGCCGGCGAGTCCCAACAGGTGCGCGCACAACGGTCCGGCCCACAGCGACGACAGGTCGACGACGAGGATCGGTCTCGTCGGTGGGAGGGGTCGGTGGCCCGTCCCGGTCGGGGTGCTGTCGGTCGATGCGCTGGAGATTGGTGTGCTGTCGAGGAGGAACGGCGCGAACGGGAAGCGCTGGCCGCGCGCGGCGGCCTGGTCGTCCTGGGCCGCGTCCTTCGGCTGGGCGGCCGCGGCCACCGGCAGGCCGAGCAGCTGCCCCTGCTCGACCACATCGTGAGTGGGTAACCGGGCGAGCGCGACCGTGACCGCATCCCACAGCCCCACCGGATGGTCGTCCCGGTCGTGATCCTTCCCGGCGATCGACAGCCAGGCCGGCAGCAGCTCACGGTCGGAGCTGCGGGCCAGGTTGACCGCGACCCAGCCGTCCCGGGTGGGGAGCAGGCGGGCGGCACCGCCGGCGGACCGCCGGCCACCGCGGGTCAGCCGGCTGATCGCGGCCCGTTCGCCGAGCAGCGCCCCCGCGTCCACCTCGACGCGCCGGCCGCGTGCCGCCGCGAGCAGCCGGAACACGGCCATCGCACCGTCGAGGCGCGGCACGACCGGCAGCTCGGGCGCGAGCGGAGCGCCGCCCGCCGGGCCTGTCAACGCCATCGCGCCCGATCGCGCCCAGGTCAGAGCCGGTGGCAGCTCGACCATAGGGTCGAGCACGGCTATGGGGCCGAGCGCGGCCATGACGGCCGGGCGCGCGGCAGGGGCCGCGGTTGTGCCCAACCGTGGGACCGCCGCGCCGAGGCCGCGCAACAGCTCGACAGCTGCGGCCAGCGCGGGGGAGCCGACCCGGGCTCCGCCCGCATCCACCGTGCCGGCGGGTGGATCATCCGAGGTGAGGACGGTCATCCCGGACAGGGGCAGGCTCACCATCCCACCTCCCTGCCTCCCATGGTGATGTCGGCCTGGACCGGTGCCAGGAGCAAGGTCGTCTCAGTTCGTTCCTCGGTGGCTACCCGCTACCGTTTGCCCGTGCCGATCCCACCTGTCGCCCAGGCAGCATCTGCCACACCGGTACCGTCGGTCGACCGGTTCCCGGTCGGCGTGCTGCCGATCGATGTGGCAGCTGATCTTGTGGATGCGGCGTCCCCGGCTGATCTTGTTGACGTCCTCGGTGGTGTGCCACTGCTGGCCGTCGACCTGACGATGGCCCCGGCCCCGGTGACGGCGACGGACCTGCCGACGGCGACGGACCTGCCGACAGGTTCGGCAATGGCTCGGGCCGGCGTGGTGACCGCGGCGCTGGATCGGCTCGCCCAGGCCCGCCCGCCGATCGTCATCGTAGGGGTGGTCGCCGGGGGCTGCCCGCCTACCGGCCTCGCCGTGGGAGCGCCGGACATCCTGCTCACGGCCGGTACGGGTGAGATCGCGAAGGCCGGTGCGCGAGCGGGGACACCCGGCGCGGTCGACGTGGACGACCTCGCGGACGCGCTGGCGCGGCTCGTCCGCCAGGTGCGTGCGCACCCGCTCGCCGCGGTCGCTCTCGTCGGTCTGCTGCGGTTGACCGCGACGCTCGCTCCGCTGGACGGGCTGGTGGCCGAGTCGTTGGCGTACTCGACCCTGCTTGCCGGCCCGGAGTTCACGGCCTGGCTCGCGGGCCGCGGCCCGATGCGCCACCGCGACAGTGCCGAGCCGGTGCGGGTACGCCGGGCCGGCGGTCAGCTTCGCCTCACGCTGAACCGGCCCGAGGTCCGCAACGCCTACGACACCGCGACCCGCGACACGCTCGTCGCCGCGCTGCGGGCGGCACGGTCCGATGGGGACATCACAGGGGTCCTGCTCGACGCGGCCGGGCCGGCCTTCTCCAGCGGCGGTGACCTCAGCCAGTTCGGTACGGCGCCCGACCCCGCGACCGCGCACGTCATCCGGGTCGCTGCCGGCGCGGCGGCTGAGCTCGTCCGGTTTCCCGGCCGGGTCACGGCCCACGTCCATGGGGCGTGCGTCGGCGCGGGCGTCGAGCTGCCCGCTTTTGCCGATCATGTGGTCGCCGCCCGGGACGCGGTCTTCCGACTCCCGGAAGTCGGTATGGGGCTGGTGCCCGGCGCGGGCGGCACCGTGAGCATCACCCGCCGGATCGGGCCCGCCCGGACGGCATGGCTTGCGCTGACCGGTGAGCCGTGCGACGTGGTGACCGCCGTCCGCTGGGGGCTTGTCGACGATTGTGCTGGCTGATGGGATCGATTGATCAATAACTGATCCGGGATTTCGGTGGGTGCGGTCGGACGGTTTTACGCCTACTATGTGGACGTCCTACTATCCGTTGTCCAACTACCGACGGCGGAGCGAGCCTGCCGTGGGGCCCGGGGGGTCACAGGGATGAACACAGCCGACCGGTCAGCCCCGCGCGTGCCCAAGCACCCGGTGCGCATCGTCACCGCCGCGTCGCTGTTCGACGGGCATGACGCGGCGATCAACATCATGCGCAGGCTCCTGTGCTCCCAGGGTGTCGAGGTGATCCACCTCGGCCATGACCGTGGCGTCGACGAGCTCGTCACGGCCGCGGTCCAGGAGGACGCGAGCGGGGTGGCGCTGTCGTCCTACCAGGGTGGGCATATCGAGTACTTCACCTATCTGGTGGAGCGGCTGCGTGAGCGCGGCGCCGGCCACGTGCGGGTGTACGGCGGGGGAGGGGGCGTCATCGTCCCCGCGGAGATCGCCCTGTTGCATGCCCGCGGTGTCGCCCGGATCTTCTCACCCGAGGACGGGCAGCGCCTCGGCCTCCTCGGAATGATCAATATGATTGTCGCCGGCTGTGACATCGATCTGGCCGAACAGCCCCCGCCGCTGCCCGCGGTCCTCGCCGGTGAGCAGGCCGCGCTCGCTCGGGCGATCACCGTGCTCCAGGCCGGCCGTTCGCCCGAACTCGCGGCCGAGCTCCGGGCGGCGGCGCGCACCGAGGTTCCCGTCCTCGGCATCACCGGGACGGGCGGGTCCGGGAAGTCCTCCCTCACCGACGAGCTGCTGCGCCGCTTCCGCGTGGACCAGCAGGACAAACTG
>NZ_CAKJTL010000165.1:11931-23685 GCF_917627385.1 Protofrankia sp. CiT1 | reverse complement strand
CTGCTGCGCCGCTTCCGCGTGGACCAGCAGGACAAACTGCGTATCGCCGTTATCGCGGTCGACCCGACCCGTCGCCGCGGCGGCGGCGCGCTGCTCGGCGACCGCATCCGGATGAACGTGCTCGGTGACGCCGACGGCGGGGCCAATATCTTCTTCCGCTCCCTGGCGACCCGGGGGGCCGGCGGCGAGCTGCCCGAACACATCGGCGATGTGATCGCCGCCTGCCGGTCCGCCGGCTACGACCTGGTCGTCGTCGAGACACCGGGCATCGGCCAGGGGGACGCCGGGATCGTCGACCTCGTCGACGTCGCCCTTTACGTGATGACACCCGAGTACGGTGCCGCCTCCCAGCTTGAGAAGATCGACATGCTCGACTTCGCGGACGTCGTGGCGATCAACAAGTTCGAGCGGCCGGGCGCTGAGGACGCCCGCCGGGACGTCGCCCGCCAGCTGGTGCGCAACCGGGAGGCGTTCGGTGTCCCCTGGACGGACATGCCCGTCTTCGGGACCAGCGCGGCCAGGTTCAACGATGACGGCGTCACCGCGCTCTACCAGCACCTGACCGGGCTGCTCGCGGCCAGGGGGCTACCGCTCGCCGCCGGGGCACTGCCTACTGTGACAGTCAGGGCCTCCTCGGGGCTGGCGACGGTGGTCCCGCGCGGCCGGGTCCGCTACCTGGCCGAGGTGGCCGAGACCGTCCGCGCCTACCACCTGCACAGCGCCCGGCAGGCCGAGGCGGCGCGCCGACGCCAGCATCTGATCACCGCCCGGCGCGAGCTCGCCGCCGCCGGCCACGATCACAGCGCGCTCGACGCCCTCATCGACGGCGCCGAGAAGGCGCTGGACCCCGCCATCGGTGCGGAGCTGGCGAACTGGCCGGCCACGGTGGCGGAGTACTCCGGTCAGGAACTCGTCTACACAGTGCGCGGAAAGGACATCCACACGCCGTTGCGCCGGGTCACCCTGTCGGGCACGTCCATACCGCGGGTGGCGCTGCCCCGGATGGACGACCACGGTGAGCTCGTCCGCTTCCTGCGGGCGGAGAACCTGCCCGGCCGATTCCCGTTCACCGCCGGTGTGTTCCCGTTCAAGCGGGCCGGTGAGGCGCCGGCCCGGATGTTCGCCGGTGAGGGTGACCCGTTCCGGACGAACCGCCGGTTCCACTTGCTGTCCCGGGGGTCGCAGGCCACCCGGTTGTCCACGGCGTTCGACTCGGTCACGCTCTACGGCCGCGACCCGGCGGCGCGTCCCGACATCTACGGCAAGGTCGGCACCTCCGGGGTCTCGATCGCGACCCTGGACGACATGGCGGAGCTCTACGCGGGCTTTGACCTGTGCGCACCGACGACGAGCGTCTCCATGACGATCAACGGCCCGGCACCGGCGATACTGGCGATGTTCCTCAACGTGGCCGTGGACCAGCGCCTGGCGGCGTTCCGGGCCGAACAGGGCCGTGAGCCCAGCGCCGAGGAGGCCGCGGGCATCCGGGCGCGGGCGCTGGCGACCGTGCGGGGCACCGTGCAGGCGGACATCCTCAAGGAGGACCAGGGCCAGAACACCTGCATCTTCTCCACCGAGTTCGCCCTGCGTGCCATGGCCGACATGCAGGAGTGGTTCATCGCCCACGGCGTCCGCAACTTCTATTCAGTGTCGATTTCCGGTTACCATATCGCGGAGGCCGGCGCGAACCCCATCAGCCAGCTCGCCTTCACCCTCGCCAACGGTTTCACGTATGTCGAGGCGTACCTCGCGCGCGGAATGGCCATCGACGACTTCGCGCCGAACCTGTCGTTCTTTTTCTCCAACGGGCTGGACGCGGAGTACACCGTCCTCGGCCGGGTCGCCCGGCGGATCTGGGCGGTGGCGATGCGCGAGCGCTATGGAGCGTCGCAACGATCGCAGCTGCTCAAATACCACGTGCAGACATCCGGCCGTTCCCTGCACGCGCAGGAGATGGACTTCAACGACATCCGGACGACGTTGCAGGCCCTGTGCGCCATCTACGACAACTGCAACAGCCTGCACACCAACGCCTATGACGAGGCGGTGACCACCCCGACCGAGCATTCCGTCCGCCGGGCACTGGCCATCCAGATGATTATCGACAACGAATGGGGGCTGGCGGGCAACGAGAACCCGTTGCAGGGCTCCTACATCGTCGACGAGCTCACCGACCTCGTAGAGGAGGCGGTACTGGCCGAATTCGAGCGGATCTCCGAGCGCGGCGGTGTGCTCGGCGCGATGGAGACCGGCTATCAGCGCGGCCGCATCCAGGACGAGTCCATGCTGTATGAACAGCGCAAGCATGACGGCACATTGCCCATCATCGGGGTGAACACCTTTCTCGCCCCTGCCCCCGACGCGGATGCCGGCACCGGCCGCGGCGACAATCCGCGCGGCCCGGTAGAACTCGCGCGCGCCACCGAGGATGAGAAGCGCTCCCAGCTCGCCCGGCTCGCGGACTTCTCCGCCCGCCACGCCGAGGAGGCACCGGCGGCGTTGCGCCGGCTGCGCGTGGCCGCCGCGACCGGCCAGAATATCTTCGACGTGCTCATGGACGCGGTCCGCTGTTGCTCGCTCGGTCAGATCAGCGATGCCTTCTTCGAGGTCGGTGGCCGGTATCGTCGTAACGTCTGATTCCCGTGCAGGGACCAACCGCGCCTGAGGTGTCCGTGTCCTCTCCGAAACCGTTGCCGTTCGACCCCATCGAGGAGGCGCGTCGGCAATGGACAGCGCACGGATGGGCGCAGACCGCCGACAGCATGGCCGCGGTCACGTCCGTGATGCGTGCGCAGCAGATCATCCTGGCCCGGGTGGACGAGGTGCTGCGTCCGTTTGAGTTGACCTTCGCTCGTTACGAACTGCTGATGTTGCTGCTGTTCAGCCGGGCCGGGTCCTTGCCCATGAGCAAGGTCGGCAACCGCCTACAGGTGCATCCGACCAGCGTGACGAGTGCGGTCGACCGGCTCGCGGCGCAGGGGTTCGTCCGGCGCATCCCGCATCCGACAGACCGGCGGGCGACCCTGGCGGAGATCACGGCGGCGGGGCGCGACGTCGCGGCGGCGGCGACCGACCGGCTCAACGAGAGCGTCTTCGCCAGCCCGGATCTGTCCCCTGGCCAGATCACGTCGCTCGTTGACATCCTGAGGGAGTTCCGCGGCCGCGCCGGTGACTTCTGACTTCTGCCGGCTGATGGCTTTCACAACCGTCACAGTTCGATAAGCTGACGGCCCGCATTCTGGCACTGTTGATATCTGGCTGCGTGGTTCATCCATCACAGATGTCGGTAGGGCTGGTGTGTCACTCCTGATGTGTCACTCCTGATGACGGTACAAACGCAGATTCCATCGATCGGCTCAACCCGTGGATGTTCGTCACATCGGCGATTCCCAGCACTGTGAAGCGAGTGGGTGCGCCGGTGCGACACAACAAGCCGTCACCGCACCGATGCGCACACCGCGGTGGCGGCCGATCTGGCTGAACGCACCCCTGCAGGAGGTCGCCAATGGTCATCCCAGCACAGGGGGCCGGCCGGCTCCCGACGGCCGCACGCGGGCCGGGCCGGAGTACACCGTCCTGGCCCGCCACCTCGACACCGTGGTTAGTGGGCAGACAGAGGCTGCTGGCTTATTTCGACGACCTCGTCCTGCGGGCGGCCAAGACCGGACGCGGGGGCGGATACCTGCTCAGCGGTGAACGCGGTATTGGCAAGAGCCATCTGGCCAGGATTTTCACCCACCGGGCCGAGCAGAAGGGGATGGTTACCTTCCGCGGTCGTTGTGTGCCCGGCGGATCTCCCCTGCGATCCCTGCGGGAATCCCTACTGCGGGTGGGCAGCAAATTACCAGACGCCGTCGGATGCGAGCAGCGTACTCCCGCGGAGGTGGTGGCAGAGCAGCTTATTGTGCGGTGGACGAGCAGGCCGGGGGAACCGGCCGCGCTCGTGGTCGTAGAGGACCTGCACCACGCCGATCCCCGTACCCAGGAGGTGCTGTTCTATATTTCCGACCACCTCGATGAGGTTCCGTTAATACTGGTAGGCACCGCGCAATCACCAGCACGGCTCGAATGGCCGATGGTCGAGGAGATCTGCGGCAACCTGAACTACCTCGACGGGATCATCCCCCCGCTGGCTCCCGCTGAGGTCGAGGAACTGGTCCGCCATCGCATCCCCGCCCCGGACCCACAGGTCATCGACTTCCTGCGCCGCTGGAGCGACGGCGTTCCACTCCACCTGCTTGACCTGCTCGACTGTGTCCACGACCTCGCCACCGCCATCACCACCAGCGGTGATGCCATCGCCACCGGTGGCGACGTCACCGCGATGGCCACCGTCAGCGACCTGTTCACCGCGCAGGTTCCCCGTCCGCTCGCCAGCCGGCTCCTGCTGCGGATGGCCGGACTGGACGATCACGATCGCCACGTATTGCGGGTGATGAGCTTGTTGGGCCCCACGTTCGGAGCCGAAGCCGTGGAGAAGATCACCCGGCTTCCCGCCGGCATGACCGAACGCTCCATCAACCGGCTTGTTGAGCTGGATATCGTGCAGGCGTGTCCGCTCGCGGACCGGGACGGTTTCGGGTTTCGGCACGCGCTCGTCGGCGAGGTGATCCGGCGCACGATGCCCCCCGACCAGGTGCGCTCGCTGGGCCGCGCGGTGGCCGAGGTTCTCCGTGACCAGGCGCGGCACGAGGCGGAGACCGATCTGTCGCTGGCACGGCGGAAACTCCAGCGCGCCGCGGCGATCCTGGCTCCGGGTTCGCCGGAGCACACCGAGGTCCTGACGGAGCAGCTCGACATCGTGTCCCGTATCGGCGACGCCGGGGCCGAACGGGCGCTGCTGTCCTTTCTGCGCCCCAGCGTGCAGGCGCACGGCACCAGCGCCGGTCCGGGACGTTGCGGGCCCGGCGGGCTGGTGGACAGCGTGGACCAGGTACGGGTCCTGCTCCGGGCGGCAGCCACCGCGCTGACGCTGGCCGATGACCTGACGGCGCGACGGCTGGCCCTGCGCGCGCTGCGAGCCGCTCTGGATCTCGCGCTGCCCGCTCTGGTCTGCGAGGCACTGGACGTGCTGGGCTGTGCCGCTGAACGGCACGACATCGCCGCGACGCGACGGGCGTACACCAGGCTGGCCAGGGTTGCGGTCCTACACCGGATGACCTACTGGGACATCCATGCCAGGGCGGGCACTGCCGTCGTGCGGATGCTCATCACGGCCGACACCCACGAGCTGCGAACCGTGCGGGAGCTGGCGGACCGGACGGGGCTGCGGGCGTTGACGACACGGCTGGAGATCAGGCTCGCGCAGGCCCTCCTGCTGTCCGGCAACGGCGACGAGGCGAAGGTATGGGCTGAATCGGCCGGACTCGAAGCACGGCGGCTGTCCCTGCCCCACTTACTCGGGCAGGCGCAGGGACTGCTGCGCCTGGTGAGAATAGCCGAATCAGAGTGCGCTGGCGCGGAGCGCGGCATGGACGGCGACCACACGCTCGTGGATGCGATGGAGGCGCTGGTCGCGAACAACATGGTGGCCCTGGCCAGGGCGCTCGACGCGCGGGCCGAGGCGGGCGTGTTCCCCGAGGCCCACGTTCCCTTCTGCTGGTCGGGGCTGCGGCGGCTCGCCCATGCTCTCGAGGGGACCACCGCGCCGGCCGACCCGCTGCTGTCCACGGCCGACCGTGGCCTCGGCGCGTTCGGCCTGGCCGTCGTGACGGGGCGTGCGGGGGACCGCGCGCAAGCCGAGCTGTGGGCCGCGGAGGCGGTCCGGCTGCTGCGCGGTTTCGACTGGTGCAGGCAGCAGGGCCAGCTCGCGGTGGCGGAGGCGGCCGCCGACGCCGGTTGGGGGGCTCCGGCAGAGTGGCTGCAGGAGGCGATCGCCTACTTTGGCTCCTGCGGACACCTTCGGCTGGTCCAGCAGGCACGTCAGTCGTTGCGCCGCATCGGTGCCCCGGTCCCGCGGAGGGGCAGAGGCGCGGCCACCGTGCCCTATGCCCTGGCAAGGGTCGGCGTGACCACCCGGGAGATGGATGTGCTGGAGCTGGTCGCGCGTGGATTATCCAATCAGTCGGTTGCGGACCGGTTGGTGTTATCCACGCGTACCGTCGAGTCCCATCTGCGGAATCTGCTGACCAAGACCGGTTGCCAGAACCGCGCTGACCTGGCCCGCTTCCGTCATGCCGGCACGGACCTGCCCGTGACGGAGCCGTCAGGCACGACGAACATGAACGGCCCGTTGAACGGGACGGCGGTCCAGAGCAGCGACGTGGCCTGACGCGACGGCCGCACGCCGTCCCGGGTGGCTGGTGGTCGCCGCCGGAAGTTCGCCCAGGCTCCGCCGGCGCCAGCCGGCGCCTCGCGTCATCGCTCCCCGCACATCGCTTCGCGATGCACGGGTACCCCGGCTTGTCGGCCCCGGTAGAACACCGCTACCGGGGCCTGGGCCGCCTCACAACGCATCCGTCTGGGCACCCGACGTACCCCGACGACTCCCGGCGGCGACCGCTAGGGCTTCGTCCCGACGGCGACCAGGGCGAAGCGGGGCAGGACGCACCGCCATTGCGACGGGCCCAGCCGCTCGACGACGCATTCACCGACATGGTCTCCCCTGCCGTTTCCCCTGCCGTCGAACCGGAATATCTGGCGGGCGAGTTCGAACGCCATCATCGAGGCGCCCTCGGGCCCATGAGCCGCCACCAGCTTGTCCAGCCCGTACATCCGCACCAGGTAGTGGCCCAGCGCGGCCTGTGCCGCCCGTTCCGAGGCAGCGGTCACCACGATCGGGTCGAACATCCAGTTCGTCGTCACCGTGCGGAAACCGGAGCGCACAAGATACTCCCGCATCTGCTCAGTGGTGAAGTGCGCATAGCGGTGACCGGTCGCGGACTGTTTGTCCACGACATCCAGGAACCAGGCCGCCACGGGCGACCCGTCGGCAAAGTCGTGCAGCACGAACCTGCCCCCGGGCCGCAGCACTCGCCACGCCTCGTCGGCCACGTCCTGTCGCTCCGGCTCCGGTATGTGGTGGCTGCCGTATGCGAGGAGCACACCGTCGACGCTTCCCGAGCGGAATACCTGCCGCTGGGCGCGCTGCCGGACCGCCGGAACACCCGCCGCCCACGCACGAGCGACCATGAACGAGGCCGCGTCACAGGTGACGACCGTCGCGTCGGGCATGTCGGGACGCAGACAGACCCGGTGGAGCAGCCCATCGCCGCCCAGCAGGTCCACAATGACCGGCCGATCGCCGCCCGCTGGGCCGATCACCAGGGCCATGAGGTGCCGGATACCGATGATCCGCGCCTGCGGGTGTGCCTGTTGGGCGTCGACGTAGCTTTCGCCTCGGCCGCCATGCCTCGCGGAACCGAAGTCGTCACGCTCCCCATCAGCGGCCAGGCCGAGGGCGCGTTCCTCGTCGATCAGCGCGTACACGTGCGGCCAGGTCTCTCGTAACGCCCGGAGCTGGGATCGCTGGTCCCCCAGGTCAGCCCGAGGCAGAGCATGCCCCGTCGTCTCCTGCCTCGGGACCGCGTGGGCGGGCCGATGTACCGTGCGGGCCGATTCCCCGGTGATGGCATCCTGCCCCGTCATGCCCGGCCTCCCCGCGCGGAGGCGCCGAGGCGGTGGTACCCGTTGGCGGCTCGGGCCTCGGACAGCGGTATGCCTGCCCGCACCGCGGCGAGTACCCGGCCCTCCAGATCATCGATCCGGCGGATCTCGGTGGCGAGGGCGTCGACCATCCCGGCCGGGGCAACGACGATTCCCGATTCGTCCGCACACACCCAGTCTCCTGGAGCGACGGAGGTGCCCCGTACGGTGACCGGCTCCTGCATAGCAGCCAGTCTGACCCGGCCGCGCCCGGACATGACGCAGGTGGCCGCGGCCCAGATCGAGTAGCCGATCTCGGCGCTGCCCGCGACGTCCCGGCAGGCTCCATCGATCACCGTGCCCGCGACGCCGCGCGCATGGGCAACTGTGGTGACCAGGTCGCCCCACACCGAGCACCAGTCACGGCCCGCATTGTCGATCACGATGACGGCCCCGGCGGGCACGTCGTCGACGAAGTCGCCGATGCTGCCCGGCGAATCTGCGGACACGACTTCATAGCGCAGAGTGAAAGCGGGCCCCACGACCAGCCCGCTTCCGGTCAGCCGACGCAGACCGGTCACCGCGCCGTCACGATGGAGGGCGTCCATCGCGTCGGCGATCGTCGAACAGGTAACGGTGTCGTTCAGGCTCCATAACAGGGAGCCGCTGACGTCTTTGGGTGAATTCGGGTATGGCACCTCGTCTACATCCACGGTTCGGACAGTGCTTCGTCGTGGCCGTCCCAGACAAGGTTCCGGCGCCAAACCCAGGGCGCCGGGCAGGATCTCGGCAGCCGGGGGCCGGCGGCGGCATCGCATGTCGTGGACACTATCCGTTAATTCGGTGTCATCTGGCCTTAACTCCGACGTCGACACGGATGTCTGCCCAGGACGGTGCTACTAGCGTCTCCGTTGTTGCCGCGGTGATCATCGCCGTTGGCCGTCTGACAGCGGAGGGCATCCGGGTGACTCGACGACGCCGAATCGCGTACCTTTGTCTTACGGTCCCACACGACGACCTTCCCGATGTGGAGGCCGCCTTCGCCCGGCACGACACGGATGTGGAGATCGTCAAGCTTGCCGATGCGGATCAGATCAACTGGAGCGGCATCGACCTGCTGAGCCTGCGCATGCTGCGCTATTTCCATCTGGAGCCGGATCTGATCCCGCGTATCGACGCGCTCTGCGCGCGGGTGCGGGCGAACGCCCCTGGCGGCCTTCCGGTGGTCAACCCGCCCGGACTCGTGGCCAGGGGGCTGGACAAGTTCGACTATCTGCCCAGGCTCGCCGAGGCTGGGGTCCCTGTCGTGCCGACTGAGTGGGTGTCCCGGGGGACGCCGGTCACCCTCCACGCCATCCTGGAGCGGACCGGGTGGCGGCGCGCCGTGGTCAAGCCGACGCTGTCGGCTCGCGGCTGGAACGCCTTCCGGGTGACCCGGGCCGAAACCCCGACTGATGACCCCGACCCCACCGCGGACCATCCACACTTCACGTTGCCCGATGCTTCCGACGCGGTGGCTGGGAGCAACGCCGAGCGCCGGTTCGCCGAGCTGACCGCGATGACGACAGTGAGCGTGCAGCCCTTCGTCGATGAGATCACCACTCGCGGCGAGACATCCTTCGTCTTCATCGGCGGACGGTACAGCCATGCGATCGCCAAGTCGGTTGCCGAGAACGGCTGGATTGCGCACGAGTCCTTCGGCGGCGTCAACAAGCGTCTCGAGGCCACACCCGCACACATCGCCTGGGCCGAGGAGCTGCATAGCCTGCTGTGCTCATGGTTCGAGCAGCTGCGGTACGCACGGATCGACACGCTGCCCGCCCCGGACGGCAGCCTGCAGCTATTGGAATGCGAGTTGGTGGCCCCCCGGCTGTTCCTGCGTGAGGGCGGTGCGTTGGACCGCTATGCCCGCAGCATGCTCGGGGTCGCCGCAACAGCCTGAACCGCAACAGCCTGAACCGCAACAGCCTGAACCGCAACAGCCTGAACCGCAACAGGCATGACCTGAGGAGAGCGGCACATGGACAGCCTTGCGCACCCGGCGACGACGGAAGTGACGCGTACCGAGGTTGTAGTGGTGGGAGCGGGCATGGTCGGGCTGCTCGCCGCGCTGGGACTGGCGAAACGCGGGATGGACGTGACGGTCATCGATGACGTGGTCAACCAAAAACCCAGCTACAAGGTGGGCGAGTCGTTCCTGGTCTCCACCGGAGTTCCCCGTATCATCGGTGATCTTGATGACTTCCTCAACGACGATTGTTTCGTCAAGCTGGGTGTCTGGTTTACCTATGGGGCCCACGGCCAGCGGGAGTTCCGGCCCAAGTCGGAATGGGTCGTCGCCGCAATGTCGGAGTTCACGCTGCGGGAGATGCATGACGACTTCCGTGACCACTACTTATATAAGATCGCAAAAAACAAGCTCGCGTTCCGCGCGCTAGTGGTCGACCAGCAGATCTGCCGGCCCGACACGGAAGAGCTGCTGCGCAAGTCCGTGCACAGCAGGCACAATATCCGCTTCCTGGACGCCGCCCGGGTGACCGGCGTCGAGATCGCGGGGACCGGCACCGACGCGCATCTGGTGACCTGGGCCGACCACTCCGCGAAGACACAGGGCAGCGTCCACGCCAACTGGGTCATCGACTGTTCCGGCCGGACCAGGATGTTAGCGAGCAAGCTGGGTCACCGCGCCGAATCACGGGTGCTCAACGACGGCTTCCAGACCACAGCTCTGTGGGGGCAGTTCGCCGGCATCACCGACGAGATGTTCGAACCGGTGTGGCGGTACACCACCGCGGACGGCACCTCCACCCGCAGAGACCTGTACACCCTGCACCTGTGGGGCGACGGCCACTGGATCTGGGTGATCCGGCTCTCGGGAGGCCGGGTGAGCGTCGGCATCACCTACGACCAGAAAAAGCCGCCGAAGAAAGGCGGCCCCAAGGACCAGTTCTTCGCGGCGCTGGCCGAATACCCGGTCTTCGACGGAGTGCTCAGCCGGGAGAACCTGCTCGAGTTCCGTATGTACCGCAACGTGCAACACGTGACGGACACCTTCGTCCACCCCAGGCGGTACGCGATACTCGGCGACGCGTCCTCGATTATCGATGCCTATTACAGCCAGGGACTGGGCCAGTCCTGCCAGACCATGTGGCATGTCTCGAACATCATCGAGAAGGACCTCCGGCACGCCTGCCTCGACACCGGCTACATCGACCGGGTCAACAGGGCGACCTGTGAGGATTGGCTGACCATCAGGAGCTTCGTCCAGGAGAAGTACAGCGGCGCCATCGCCGACCCACGCTTCTTCCTGCTGTCACACATGCTCGACTGGGCGGTCATCTGGTCGACCGGGACAGCCCGGTACCGCTGGACGAACTGGCTGGCGGCGACCGGCGGTGACACCTCCAAGGAGGACGAGACCAGCAGGAAGGACCGGGAGTTCTGCGAGACCCGCCTGTTCTATTCGAGGGGACAGCTGGGGCACTGGACGACGGAACGGGCGTTCCGCCGTCGAGTGGAACGTTTTCAGGCCACGCTCGGCGAGCGGGCCCGGTGGCGGCTCGAGCACGGCATCACGGGCCCCAGCGTGTTCTGCCAGCTGTCGCTGACCCGTTGCCTGCCGAGTGGCACATGGCGGCTGCTTGGCAAGCCGAGCTCGGCGCGGGTGGAGATCTCCGGGCCGGACTTCGTCGCCCCAAGAAAGCTCCGCAAGCCGTGGGCGCGCTCGTGGGTCAACGCGCTGCCGCTGACCGCGTCACAGCGATTCTCACTCGTGCTGAAGGTACGCGCTCCCCTGCTCGCGACGCTGTTTCTCGCCTGCTACGCGCTGGACGCGGCCGACACCGCGCGGCTGAAGGCGCTGCACCGGCTCCGCGGCGGGCGCCGGCCAGCACGAACGGAGCCATGACGTCGAAAACCGGAGCTGATCGAGGTTGGCAACCGCAGCACGGCTTCATGCGTGGTCGGTACGTTATTCACGATCTGCGTTTGGATTTCCGCCTTAGTGGTCGGCGCTGGAAGTCCTTCGGGGGTTGTCGGATGTCAGGTGGATGCGTCGCGAGGCGGAGGAGGTCCCGGTAGCGGTGTTCTACCGGGGCCGACGACAACGAAGCGAGGCGCCGCCTGGCGCCGGCAGGCCCTGGATGAACTTCCAGCGCCGACCACTTAGAG
>NZ_CAKJTL010000165.1:0-11258 GCF_917627385.1 Protofrankia sp. CiT1 | reverse complement strand
TTACCTTCTGGCAGGAGTGGTGATGGCCTACGCGTCCGGTCCGGTGGCCACGCTGTCGTCGCAGGTGCTTCTCATCTTCCTACTCCAGATCGCTGTTCTGCTCGGGCTTGCTCATCTCCTGGGCCGGGCGGCAACGCGGCTCGCCATGCCCGCCGTGGTGGGTGAACTGGTCACCGGCGTGCTGCTCGGGCCGTCCCTGCTCGGCACGCTCGCGCCCGGTTTCGCCGGCTGGCTGCTGCCGGCGCGCGCTGACCAGTTCCATCTGCTTGACGCTGCCGGTCAGCTCGGCGTGATTCTGCTGGTCGGTTTCACCGGGATGGACATGGACATCCGGCTGGTGCGCCGCCGCAGCCTGACCGTCGTCCGAGTCGGCCTCGCCGGGCTGCTGGTTCCAGTGAGCCTCGGAGCTGCGGGGGGACTGCTGCTGCCGGACTCGCTCGTCGCCGACGGCGCCAATCGGCCGGTGTTCGCGATGTTTCTTGGTGTCGCGCTGGGCGTCAGCGCGATTCCGGTCGCCGCGAAGATCCTTATTGACATGCACCTGCTGGACCGTAACGTCGGCCAGCTCATCTTGGCCGCGGCCGCGGTCGACGACGCGGTCGGATGGTCGATGCTTTCGGTGGTGTCGGCGATGGCGACCACGGGCGTGCATGGCGGTGACATCGCCGTGCCGGTCGCGAGCGTGCTGGGCACGGTGCTGGTCGCGCTGGTGGCCGGCCGGCCGCTGGTCCGGGCCGCGCTTCGGTTCGCCGGGGCCGCGCGGGACGGCAGCGGCTGCATCCCGGTTGTCACGGTGCTGATCCTTGCCGCGGCTGCCGCGACGGACGCGTTGAAACTGGAGGCAATCTTCGGCGCCTTCATCGCCGGCATCGTCGTCGGGTCCAGCCGGGACTTCATCCCCGACCGGGTCGCGCCGCTGCGGACGGTGGTACTCACCGTACTGGCTCCGATTTTCTTCGCCACGGCCGGGCTACGGGTTGACCTCGGCATGCTCACCGATCCGCCGGTCCTCGCCGCCAGCCTGGTGGTGCTGCTGCTCGCCGTCGCGGGCAAGTTCGGCGGTGTCTACCTCGGCGCGCGGGCCGGTCGGCTCGGCCACTGGGAGGCGCTGGCGCTCGGCGCGGGGCTCAACGCCCGCGGGGTGATCGGCCTGGTGGTCGCCGCGGTGGGGCTCCGCCTCGGCGTGTTGGGCACGGCGGCCTACACGGTGGTGGTCCTGGTGGCGCTTGTCACCACCGTCATGACTCCGCCGATCCTGCGGATCACGATGCGACGGGTCGAGCGGACCGTCGACGAGACCCTGGCCCAGCAGCTGGACCCCGCCGCCGGCACAGGGGCGCACCTTCCAGGGCCGGACGTTGGAAGCCGCCGCCCGCAAGCGTGAGCGGGTCCTAGCGGAAGTTTCCTAGCGGGACGTCGCGGCCGCGGCGACCGGCCGGCTCAACGAGAGCGTCTTCGCCAACCCTGATCTGTCCCCTGACCAGATCACGTCGCTCGTTGACATCCTGCGGGAGTTCCGCGGCCGCACCGGTGACTTCTGAACCGGCCGCCGTCGGTCCACGCATATCCCGACCCGGCGGTATTTGCCTGATGTACCGACCTTGTCACGATCCGATCCGGTGCGTATCGTCGTCTTTGGATCTGCTGACAAGCAAAATACACAGGGGTGTGTATGTTAATGACCATGACAGACGTGCGGACCAACATCGTTGTCAACGACGAGTTGATCGAAGAGGCGATGCGCCTCTACAACGTCAGGACGCGGCGCGAAATGGTTGATCTCGCCTTGAGGTACATCATCATGCGTGATGAGCGCCAAAAGATTCTCGAGCTTGAAGGTGCGGGCTGGGGAGTTGACATCAATGATCTTCGTGCGGCGGGTCTGCCTGAAGATCCTTTTGGGTCGCCTTCGGGAGCGGAAAATGATCATTGTTGATACGTCTGCCTGGATCGAGCTCTTCCGAGGCACGAGATCGCCGGCTCATCTTCGTCTCCGCAGGCTTGTCGAAAACAAGGCGCCTCTCGTCACCACCGAGATCGTCTGGTTCGAACTCCTTGCCGGAGTCCGGACAGCAGACGACGGCCAGCTGATTGAGAAGCGGCTGACTCCGTTCCCGGTTCTTCCGCTGGCGGGAATCCCTGATTATCAACGGGCCGCCGATCTCTACCGGCTGGCTCGTGCCCGCGGTGTCACGGTTCGTTCGCTCATGGACTGCCTGGTCGCAGTCTTGGCCATCAAGGCCGACGCGAGCCTGTTGCATGCAGACCGCGACTTCGATCACCTCGCCCGGGTCACCGACCTGCGCATCGAACCGGTGGAGTGAGCTGCCGGTCGTCAGCGCGGGACGGTGCCAGTGTCGGACGTTGTCAGCGCAGGACGGACAGGGGGAGTAGGCGCTTGGCGCCTGGGTTGCGGCTGCGGTCGTTCTTGCTGTGGTCGTTGTCGACGGCGGGCAGGCTCGCGGGGCTCACCGCGGCCAGCGCCGCCTCGCCGTGGCCGAGGACGCATTCGGGGTCGGGGCCGTCCAGCGGCAGCCCGGTGAAGAACTTCGCCGCCATGCACCCCCCCTGGCAGGCGTCGTAGTGCCCGCAGGATGCGCACGCCCCGGCACTGCCCGGTTCCCGCAGCTCGGTGAACAGCTCTGATTCCCGCCACACCGCCGCGAACCCACCGGTGTCCAGCACATTGCCGGCGCGGAAGTGCTCGTGCAGCGCGAACGGGCAGGCGTAGACGTCGCCGACCGGGTCGATCAGGCAGACAACCCGGCCGGCGCCGCACAGGTTCAGCCCAGGCAGGGATTGCCCGTAGGCCGCCAGATGGAAGAACGAGTCGCCGGTCAGCACGTGCGGCCGGGCCAGCAGCCAGGAGTGCAGGTCCCGCTGTTGCGTCGCGGTCGGGTGCAGTTCGGCCCAGGAGTCCCGTCCCCGGCCGGACGGGCGCAGCCGGGTGATCCGCAACTCCGCGCCGTAGTCCCGGGCCAGTGCCTCGAACGAGTCGAGCTGGCTCGCGTTGTGCCTGGTCACGACCACGGACAGCTTGAACGCGCCGAACCCGGCGGTGGCGAGGTGATCCATGGCCGTCCGGGCTCGGTCATAGGAGCCGGTACCGCGCACCGGGTCGTTGGTCATCGCGTCCGCGCCGTCCAGGGAGATCTGGATGTCGACGTAGTCCAGCGCGGCGAGCCGCCGCGCCTTCACCGGATTGATCATTCCTCCGTTGGTGGAGAACTTGACCCCGACACCATGGTCGACCGCGTACTCCAGCACATCGAAGAAGTCGGGCCGGGTCATCGGCTCACCGCCACCGACGTTGACGTAGAAGACCTGCATGCCGGCGAGCTGGTCGACGACCGAACGCAGCTGGCCGGTGGTCAGCTCGCGGGGGTCGCGCCGCCCCGAGGAGGACAGGCAGTGGACGCACGCCAGATTGCAGGCGTACGTCCACTCCCAGGTCAGACAGATCGGCGCGGCGAGCCCGCGCAGCAGCTCGTCCCGCAGGGAACCGTGGGCCCGGACCGTCGATGCCGGCCCGGCCACATCGGTATCAGTGACGCTCACGGACGAACCCCGTTTCCACCAGGCGGGCCAGCGCCCGCTCCACCGCCGGCCGTTTCGCCGTGGGCACCGCGTCGAGCGCGACAGCCGCGGACGGCGCGTCCGCGAGCGAGCGCACCACCGCGACCAGATCCAGATCTTTCAGCAGGGACAGCCGCCGGGTGTCATAGGAGTAGGCGAGCGCGCCGAACCGTTCCGGGCGCAGCGCGACCTTCGGGTGCAGCTGGTAGGCGCGGCCGCGGTCGAAGGCGCCGGTCGTGACCGCGGCGGCGGCGTGCGGGGGCGTGGGCGTGGGCGTGGGCGTGGGCATCGATGCGTCTGTGGCGGTCCTCGGCTGTGGCTGGTTGATCAGTAGACGCCGCACATGCCGTCGATGGACACGTCCTCGACCAGGAGGTCCTCCAGCACCGGCTCGCCGCCCTCGGCGGAGATGCCTGGAACCTCACGCGGGGCGGGGTCGTTGTCGGCGGAGTCCATAGGTTCCTCCTGTGCGTCCTTGTGCTGTGGGCCATGCGGGGAGCCCTGCGCCTCGTGCTGTGCGTCGTGCGGGTGGAGCCGGCGGTGGCAGCCGGGCACCTGGCCCGCCCGCGGCCCCGCTACCTGCGCTGTTCTCGGTTCAGTGTGACCCGGACCTACGCGTCCTGTCGCGTGGTCGGGTACTGCTCGGTGGATCGCCGCTGCGGCTGCTCACGCTGAGCCAGGCCGGCGCGGCCGTGTTCGGCGCCCTCGCGGCGGGTGCGACGGTCGCGGAGGCCGGCGCTGGCGCGGGTGCGCTCGCCCGCCGGTTGGTGAGCGCCGGGCACGCCGACCCCGTGCCGCCCGCCAGCGATGTCCCGGGAACGCCTGGCCCGGATGACGTCACCCTCGTCATCCCGGCGCGCGACCGGGCGGGGGAGCTGTCCCGGCTGCTCACCATGGTCACCGGGAGCTGCCGGGAGGTGATCGTGGTTGACGACGGCTCAACCGACGCCACCGCGGCGGTCGCGCGGCTCGCTGGTGCCCGTGTCATCAGGCATGTCTCGCCGCTGGGGCCCGCGGCCGCCCGCATGGCCGGGGCGCGGGCCGCGACAACCGGGCTGGTCGCCTTCCTCGACTCGGATGTGCTGCCCGGCGCGGGCTGGCTCACCAGGCTGCTGCCGCATCTTGTCGATCCGGTGGTCGCGCTCGTGGCCCCGCGGGTCGCCTCCAGCGCGGGCCGGGCCCTGCGCGCCCGCTACGAGATGTCACGGTCCCCGCTGGACCTGGGCCCGCGGTCCGGTCCGGTCCGTGCGGGCAGCCGTATCTCCTATGTGCCGGCCGCGGCGCTGCTGATCCGTCGGGAGCTGGCCGACTTCGATCCGGCGATGCGCTACGGCGAGGACGTCGACCTGGTGTGGCGGCTGACCGCGGCCGGCTGGTCGGTGCGCTACGAAGCGGCCACAGCAGTGCTCCACCAGCCCCGGTCGTCCTGGCTGGGCTGGGCCACGCAACGGGTCGGCTACGGATCGTCCGCGGCGCCGCTCGCGCTGCGCCATCCCGTGCCGCTGCGCCCAGCGCGGGGCGCGGCTCTGGGCGTGGCGGTAGCTGCCCTGGCGGCGCGCGGGCCAGCGGCCCTGACCGCGGGGACCGCTGGCTCCGTGGGACTCGGCGCGGTTGTCAGCGCGGTGCGGCTACGCCGGAAGCTCATCGAGCTGCGCCCGCCCGTGCCCCATGCCGGGCTGCTCGCGGCGGTTCTGGTCGCTCAGGGCCGGCGCTTCACGGCGTGGGCGGCGGCGGACACGGCCCGGCGGGTGTGGCTGGTGCCACTCGGGCTCGCCGCGGGCCGGCCAGGCCGGCGGGTCCTGCTGGCCGCGGCGATCCTGCCGACCGCGTGGGACTGGTGGCGCGACCGCCCGGACGTCGGCCTCGTCCCCTATGTCGTCCTGCGTGTCACCGACGACGCCGCCTACTGCGCCGGAGTCTGGTGGGGCTGTCTGCGGGCCCGTACCACCCGCCCGCTGCGCCCGGTCCCGACTGGCGCGGGTCGGGTACGTCCGGGGCGAGCGGGCGGCGCGCGGATATCCTCAGTGTTGTGACCTACCTCGACCACGCGGCAACCACGCCGATGCGTCCTGAGGCCGTGGCTGCCTACACCGCGGCGCTCGCGGAGGCCGGGAACGCGTCGTCGCTGCACGCCAGCGGTCGTCGCGCCCGTAGAGTAGTCGAAGAGTCGCGTGAGGCGTTGGCCGCCGCGCTGCGCGCACGCCCGTCGGAGGTTGTTTTCACCGCCGGCGGGACGGAGAGCGACAACCTGGCCATCAAGGGGCTGTACTGGGCGCGGCGGGCGGTCGCGCCGCGCCGGCACCGGGTGCTGGTCAGTGCCGTCGAGCACCGCGCCATCCTGGACGCGGTGTTCTGGCTCGCCGAGGCGCAGGATGCCCAGGTCGAGCTCTTGCCCGTGGACGCCACCGGGATGGTGCACCCGGACGTTCTCGCCGCGGCGATCGTGCGTGATCCTGACAGCGTCGCGCTGGTGAGCGTCATGTGGGCGAACAACGAGGTCGGCACGGTATCGCCGATCGCGGAGCTGGCGGCGGTCGCACACGGTTTCGGGATCGCCTTCCACACGGACGCCGTCCAGGCGGTCGGGTCGATCCCGCTGTCGTTCGAGGACAGCGGAGCGGATGCGCTCACGGTCAGCGCCCACAAGCTCGGCGGTCCGATCGGCATGGGCGCGCTGCTGGTCCGCCGGGGGTTGGCGCTGGCGCCGCTGACCCACGGCGGCGGGCAGGAACGCGATCTACGATCGGGGACGCTCGACACGCCGGGGGTGGCGGCGTTCGCGGCCGCGGCGACCACGGCGGTCCACGAACGGCCGGTCGAGGCGGAGCGTCTCGTTGCCCTACGTGATGATTTGGTCGCACGTGTCCTCGCGGAGGTGCCGGACGCGGTGGTGAACGGGGCACCCTCGGGCCCGGGGCTCCTGCCCGGGATCGCCCATCTGACCTTTCCCGGCTGCGAGGGTGACTCGCTGCTGCTGCTTCTCGACGCTCACGGGATCGAGTGCTCGACGGGTTCGGCCTGCTCCGCCGGTGTTGCCCGGCCGTCGCACGTCCTGTTGGCCATGGGCGTGGACGAGGCCCGCGCTCGCGGGTCGCTGCGTTTCTCCCTGGGGCGGACCTCCACCCGCGCTGACGTCGACGCCCTCGTCAAGGTGATCGCCCCGGTGGTGGAGCGGGCGCGCCGCGCCGGTGCGCTGGCGGGTCTGTCGGGAGGATGAGCGGGATGCGGGTGCTTGCGGCCATGTCCGGCGGAGTCGACTCAGCGGTGGCGGCCGCCCGCGCGGTCGACGCCGGCCACGCGGTGACCGGCGTGCACCTGGCGCTGTCGAGATCCCCTGAGTCGCACCGCGCCGGCGCGCGCGGCTGCTGCACGGTCGAGGACGCGCACGACGCCCGCCGTGCCGCTGACGTCCTCGGCATCCCGTTCTACGTGTGGGATCTGGCGGAGCGCTTTGAGCACGACGTCATCGAGGAGTTCGTTGCCGCCTACTCAGCCGGGCGGACGCCGAACCCCTGCGTCCGCTGCAATGAGCGGATCAAGTTCGCGGCGGTGCTCGACCGGGCGCTGGCGCTGGGCTTCGACGCGGTCGTCACCGGGCATCACGCCCAGCTGTCCGGCGCGGTGCTGCGCCGTTCGGTGGACCCGGACAAGGACCAGTCCTACGTGCTGGGGACGCTGCGTCCCGAACAGCTCATGCACGCGATCTTCCCGTTGGGGGACACCACGAAGACCGAGGTCCGGGCCGAGGCCGCCCGCCGCGGTCTCGCGGTCGCGGACAAGCCGGACAGCCATGACATCTGCTTCATCGCCGACGGCGACACCGGCCGGTGGCTGCGCGACCGGTTGGGGCCGCGGCCCGGCCCGGTGGTGGACGCCGTCACCGGCGAGCGGGTGGGGGAGCACGACGGGGCGTTCGCGTTCACGATCGGGCAGCGCCGGGGCCTGCGCCTTGGTCGTCCCGCGCCTGACGGCAGGCCGCGTTATGTCCTCGACATCTCCCCGGTGACCGCCACGGTGACGGTTGGCCCGGCCCAGGCACTCGACGTCCGCGATCTGGTCGCGGACGTGGCGGTCTGGCCGCATGAGGGCCCGGTGGCGTGCGCGGCCCAGGTCCGCGCGCACGGGCGGGCGGTCCCGGCCACCGCCGAGGCGGTCGGGGACGAGCTGTACATCAGGCTGGGCGAACCGGTCCGCGGTACCGCGCCTGGGCAGGCCGTCGTCCTCTACGACGGTGACCGGGTCCTGGGCGGGGGCCATGTCCGCCGGTTCGGTCGGTTCGGTGCCGGCCCGCGCGATGCCGGTCGGCCCGGCGGCTGATCCGCGGGGTTCGGGCGGGTCGGCGTCTCAGGTCCTGACCTTTCGTACACGGGAAGTTCTGATCATGATGTGGATGGCCACATGACACAGCCAGCCGCGCTCTCCAGCAGCACCCGGCTGTGGGAGCCGGGGACAGCGACCGGGGTCGGCTCGTTGCCGGGGACGGACCCGGTCGAGGCCTGCCGGCTGGTCTTCGGTGAACTTCCGGACCTGCCGCACCTGCCTGAGCTGCCGGGCCGCGGGGCCGGGGCCGAGATGATCGGACGCGCCGCGGGCCTGCTCGCGGACATGCCGGTCGACCTGCAGCCGTCCGGGTGGCGGCTGGTGCCGCGTCCCGGCGTCGACCTGCGTCGCACCCGTGACCTGATGGCCCGCGACCTCGACGCGCTCGGCGAGGTCGCCGCCGGCTATACGGGGCCGTTCAAGGTCGCCGTCACCGGTCCGTGGACGCTCGCCGCCGCGGTCGAGCTGACGCGGGGGCACAAGGCCCTCAAGGACCCCGGGGCCAGCCGGGACATGGCCGAGGCCCTCGCCGAGGGCATCGCCCGCCACCTCGCGCGGATTGCGCGCGTCCTGCCTGGTGCCCGCCTGCTCGTCCAGCTCGACGAGCCGAATCTGCCGGCGGTGCTCGCCGGCCGGGTCCGCACCCCCAGCGGGTTCGGGGTGCTGCCGGCGGTGGCGGAGGATGTTGCCGCCGACAGGCTGCGCGGCCTGCTCGCCGGCGCCGGGGTGCCGGCCGGGGTGCACTGCTGTGCGGCATCGCCCCCGGTCGACCTGCTGCGCCGGGCCGGCGCGGCCTTTGTCAGCGTGGACGCGACCGCGCTCACCCACGCGGATGACGACGCGATCGGTGAGGCGGTCGAGGCGGGGGTCGCGCTGCTGCTGGGAGTGGTGCCGGCGCGGGACACCGGCGTGCGGGACACCGGCGTGCGGGACACCGAACTGTCGGACGCCCGCCGTAGCGTCGAGCCGGTCCGGTCCATGTGGCGCCGGCTGGGGTTCTCCCCGGAACAGCTTCGGGAGGTGGTCGCGGTGACGCCGACCTGCGGTCTTGCGGGCGCGACGCCCGCCTACGCCCGGGTGGCGTTGCGACGCTGCCGCGAGGCGGGCCGGGCGCTCGCGGACGATTCGGCATGAGTGCCTGTCCTCCCGCGCCCGGCACGGACGGCCCCCCGGGCACCGTGCTCGAGCCAGCTGCCGACGCCGAGGACGAGGCCGAGGATAAGGCCGGGGCCGGGGGTGAGGCTGCCGCCGGGGCCGGGTCCGGCGAGATCCCGCCATCGGTGCGGGCGCGCGCCGCGGAGCTGGCCCGTGACCTGGACGAGTACGCCTACCGCTACTACGTGCTGGATGCGCCGACGGTCTCCGATGCCGAGTACGACCAGCTCATGGGCGAGCTGGCGGAGATCGAGGCCCGTCATCCGGCGCTGCGCACCTCGGACTCGCCGACCCAGAAGGTCGCCGGCTTCTTCTCGACGCTGTTCACACCGGTCGAGCATGTGGAACGGATGCTCTCCCTCGACAACGTTTTCACCGATGCCGAGCTCGAAGCCTGGGCACTGCGGGCGACCCGTGACACCGCTGTCGACGCCTGGCTGTGTGAACTGAAGATCGACGGGCTGGCGATCGACCTGGTCTACGAGGACGGTTATCTGGTTCGCGCGGCCACCCGTGGCGACGGGCGGGTCGGTGAGGACGTCACCCCGAACATCCGCACCCTGTCGACGGTGCCGATCCGGCTGCGCGGCCCGGGTGTCCCGGCGCTGCTGGAGGTCCGGGGCGAGGTGTTCTTCCCCACCGCGGCGTTCGCCGAGCTCAACGCGGCCCTGGTCGCGGCGGGTGAAAAGCCGTTCGCCAACCCGCGTAACGCCGCCGCCGGGTCGCTGCGGCAGAAGGACCCCCGGGTCACCGCCAGGCGTCCGCTGTCGATGACAGTCCACGGGCTCGGTGCCCACCGGGGGCTTGACGTCGCGGCCCAGTCCGCGGCGTACGAGCGGATGGCCGAACTCGGCCTGCCCGTCTCCCATCACCACGAGGTGGCGGGCAGCATCGCCGCGGTCGAGGCGTTCGTCCGCCGTTGGGGGGAGCGGCGCCACGACGTCGAGCACGAGATCGACGGGGTGGTGGTCAAGGTCGACGCGTTCGGGCTGCAACGCCGGCTCGGCGCCACCGCGAAATCCCCGCGCTGGGCGGTGGCCTACAAGTATCCGCCCGAGGAGGTGACCACCAAGCTGCTCGATATCGAGGTCAACGTGGGCCGCACGGGCCGGGTCACCCCGTTCGGCCGGCTGGCGCCGGTCAGGGTCGCGGGCTCGACGGTCGCTCTGGCCACCCTGCACAACGCCGACCAGATCGAGCGGAAGGGCGTGTTGATCGGCGACACCGTGGTGCTCCGCAAGGCCGGCGACGTCATCCCGGAGATCGTCGGGCCGCTGGTGGATCTGCGGGACGGCTCCGAACGCGCGTTTGCCATGCCGACTCACTGCCCGGAGTGCGGCGCCGGGCTGGTGCGTCCCGAGGACGAGGCCGACACGCGCTGCCCGAACACGGTGTCATGCCCCGCGCAGCTGCGGGAGTCGATCTTTCACTTCGCCTCCCGGGGCGCGCTGGACATCGACGGGTTCGGTTATGAGACCGCCACCGCCCTGTTGGACGCCGGCCGTGTGCACGACGTGGGAGACGTTTTTCACCTGAGCGCCGAGTCCTTCGACGGACTGCGTGGGTTCGGCGAGAAGAAGATCGACCAGATTCTGCGCGGGGTCGAGCAGGCTCGGGCGCAACCACTGTGGCGGCTGTTGGTCGGCCTGTCCATCCGGCATGTCGGGCCGAGCGCGGCTCGGGCGCTGGCGCGGGAGATGCGTTCGGTGGACGCCATCGCCGCCGCGTCCACCGAGGCCCTGGCCGCCGTCGACGGGGTCGGCCCGACCATAGCCGCGACCGTTGTCGACTGGTTCGCCGATGCCCGCCACCGCGAGATCCTCGACCGGATACGTTCCGGCGGGGCGCGGTTCGCCGACGTCGGCGCCGACGACGGGCCAGGCTCGCTTACGGGCGTCACCGTCGTCATCACCGGGACGCTGGCGGGGTGGAGCCGTGACTCCGCCACCGAGGCTGTCCAGGCATGCGGTGGCAAGGTCACCGGCTCGGTGAGCAAGAAGACGACCTTCGTGGTGATCGGCACCGACCCCGGGGCAACCAAGTACGACAAGGCGCGGGCGCTGAAACTCCCGGTGCTCGACGAGGCCGGGTTCGCCGTGCTGCTGGCCGCCGGGCCGCGGGCCGCCAGCGCGCACGCCCTTCCCGTGGAGCGGGCTGACGACGATCCGACCGGGTGATCGCGGGTGATCGCTCTCCCCGCCCCCGCC